>URKI01000011.1 GCA_900548505.1 uncultured Oscillibacter sp.
CTGCCCACAATACTTGGCTGGCGACGGCCCGGGAAGATAGGTAGTGCCAACACAAGACAGCTCTTTATGAGCTGTCTTTTTTTATTTCCCGCGTTGTTTTCCTGTGATATGATGATAAAAAGCGGTACGAAAGTAAACGTACAGAAGGAGAGGTCATTATGGTCGATCCGAAAAATCGCCAGCTTCAGCCGCCCATCCACCGCAGCTGGCTCCGACTGCGGGCAGGGAAAGCTTATTATGCGGGAAAACGATATTTGCTGTGGTGCAGTCCTCAGTATCGCTGGGCGAAAGTGAAGGAAAAAAGTTTGCTGCCAAGTCTCTGCTTTTCGCATGAAACACCTCTCTACCGGCATTTGCGGGGGGAGGATATGGCGCTGCAGGAAAACAAGGTAGTGAATCTGCGCCTGGCCGCAGCGAAGCTCAACGGGCTGCTCATTCGTCCCGGAGAGACGTTCAGCTACTGGAAGACGATCGGCAAGCCTACCCGAAAAAAGGGGTACCGGGATGGCATGGTGCTGTTTCTGGGCAGAATCGGCACCGATGTGGGAGGTGGATTATGCCAGCTCTCCAACCTGATTTTCTGGATGACCCTCCATACGCCGCTGACCGTGGTGGAGCGGTACCGTCATTCGCATGACGTATTCCCCGATGCAAACCGCACGCAGCCGTTTGGAAGCGGCGCAACCTGTGCCTACCCACACCGGGATCTGATGATCCGCAACGATACAGATGAGGCATTTCAGCTGTGTGTATGGGTGGGCGAAACGCATCTGCACGGGGAGTGGCGCAGCATGTCGCCTCCGCAAGTGCGCTATACCATTGTGGAGCGAAACCCTCGCATGGACCAGGCCGCCTGGGGCGGTTATGTACGCCACAACGAACTGTACCGCTGCATCTTTGACTTGGATGGGACCTTTCTGGGAGAGGAGTTTCTCTTTTCCAACGATGCGATCATGATGTACTCCCCGCTGCTGCCGGAACAGTGATTGGTCTTGCTATACCTTGCAACAGCTCCTAGGCGGTTCTTTTCTTGCGGATGCTGGGCAGACGTGCTATAATCAACTGCATCTGCGGGAAAGGGGAGAGAGCCATGCAGTACGGGACCATCATTCCAGGCCAGTTTTTGTCGCGGCCTAACCGCTTTATCGCCATGGTAGAGACGGAGCACGGCGTGGAGCGTGTCCATGTGAAAAATACGGGCCGCTGCCGGGAACTGCTGGTGCCGGGAGCCACGGTGTATTTGGCTAAGGGTGAAAACCCCAATCGGAAAACCGCATGGGATCTGGTGACCGTGGATAAGGGTGGTATGCTCATCAATATGGATGCCCAGGCGCCCAATGTGCTGTTTCACGAATGGGCGGCAGGCGGCGGTTTTTTGTCGGACGTGGCGCGGATTCGTCCAGAGTACCGCTATGGGGACTCCCGGCTGGATTTCTGCCTGGAGACATTGAGAGGGCCGCATCTGGTGGAAGTCAAGGGCGTGACGCTGGAAGAGGGCGGTGCAGCCCGTTTTCCGGACGCGCCTACGGAACGGGGCATCAAGCATATTCAGGAGCTGGAACGGGCGGTAAAAGCAGGCCTTGACGCTACGCTCTTTTTCGTGGTACAATTCCCAAATGCGCGCTCTGTGGCGCCGAATGACGAGACCCATCCGGCGTTTGGTCAGGCTTTGCGGCAGGCCGCATCTGCCGGCGTGCAGGTCTGCGCGTGGGATTGTACAGTTACGCCGTCGTGCGTACAGATTTGCCGGAGTGTGCCGGTGATTCTTTAAAATGGTTTGGGAGCTGGAAGTTGCATGAGCCTGTTGGAGTTATTTTTGATTGGAATCGGCCTTTCTATGGACGCTTTTGCGGTGGCGATCTGTCAGGGCCTGTCTATGCCGAAACTGAATCTGCGCCGAGGTGCGGTGATCGCACTGTTTTTTGGCGGGTTTCAGGCGCTCATGCCGCTGGCAGGCTGGCTGCTGGCTTCCCGTTTTGCCGCATCCATTCAGGGAATCGATCATTGGGTGGCGTTTGTGCTGCTCCTCATGATCGGCGGCAGCATGGTGCGGGAGGCGCTGGGAGAAAAGGAAGAGTCGGAAGCCGCCTGTGCATCAGAGGAAAAGCTGAATCTGCGGAAGCTTCTGGCAATGGCTGTTGCCACCAGCATCGATGCTTTGGCGGTGGGTGTTACGTTTGCTTTCCTGGATGTTCCCATTGTACCGGCGGTTTCTCTGATCGGCTGCACCACTTTCTGCATTTCTCTTGGCGGAGTGGCCATCGGCAATTTCTTCGGATCACGCTATGAAAAGCGGGCCGAAATGGTGGGCGGCATCATTTTGATCCTGCTGGGCGTGAAGATCCTGGCAGAGCATATGGGATATCTTTGAATAAAGTGAAGCGCCCCGGGGATTCCCGGGGCGCTTTCTTATGAACGATTAGCAGCAGGGAGAGGGATTGCAGCCGCCGTTGTTGCCGCAGCCACAGCCGCAGCCGCCGTTGTTGCCGCTCCAACCGCTGTTATTGCCGCAGCAGCACCAGACGATGATCAGCAGGATGATGATCCAGCAGCAGTTACCGCCACCAAAGCCGTTATTGCACATACAGGAAACCTCCTAAAAGACGTAGACCGGAATCGGCCTCAGTCCATAGTATGGCAACAGGGTCAAAGACGTGACAGCTATTTTCTCTGACTGGTGACCATGTCAGCAGCAGTCTGGGACTGCGCGGCGGTAAAGACGCCCCGCTGCAGCAGGGTATCCCGCAGCGTACGGGTGTCGCCGGAGAGCTGGGCGTCCAGCGCATAATAGGAGACATAGACCAGATCAGCCCGCAGGAACGAAGCGGTTTGCAGGATAGATACCTCGCCGGGGGTCAGCAAAGAACAGTTCAGCGCCCGCTCCAGCGCGTCAGAGACCACCTTGTTGTCTGCGGAGCTGTATCCCAGCGCCCGCAGCATGAACTCCACGTACTGATTGGCAGAGATGGCCTGGCTGGGCCGGAAGGTAGTGGCGGAATAGCCGTTGGTATAGCCCTTTTCGTAGGCATAGCCTACGTACTTTTCAGACTGTGTGCCCGGGGCAATATCCGTAAAGGGCTGACTGCCGTTCCAGGCAAGGGCCTGCTCTTCCTCACCCAGCACACGGATGAACATGATCAGCGCCTGCAGGCGGGTAGGTGCGACCTCCAGGTCATAGCCCTGTCCGTAGCCGGTGTAGCTGCCCTTGAACAGGTTGAGGGTTTTCAGCGCTCCGGCCATGGCATTGTAATCCACCGCATCGGAATAGCTGAAAGAGTAGTTCCCCTGATAGTCCATCACCGCTGTTTTAGAGGTCACCATGAACAGCGCAGAAGTGTCCTCTGCCACCAGATAGCGATGGTTGGGAATGAGCGATGCACCGCTGGAAACGGCGGTGCCCGTGGTGACATCCACCACTGCACCGGCGGGGAAGGAGAGCTGGGCATTGCCGGCCAGCAGCATCACGCTGGTGCCGGTGGTGCCCAGGAGGACGTCCTGGGCCTTCAGGCGGCTCTCTGTCCAGAACGCTGCCGTACTGCTTCCTGTTTGCACGGTCCCGCCCTGCAGGATCTGGGCGTCGGATTGATCCAGTTTTTCTTCTACCTGGCGGTCCACGTTGCCGGAGAAGATGTCGGTCAAGTAAGAAAGAGAGATCAGGGGATCACCTGCGTCGCCCGCAGCAGCGGCAGAGACAGCAAGGAGACACAGCAGCCCTGCGACGATCGCAAATACCTTCTTTTGTTTCATGGGAGGGTATCGTTCCTTTCCCCAAACCGTGTTCAGCGGTTGGCAATCCGATAACTGAGGGTCAAAAGGCTGTCGGCAAAGTGAATGTTTTCAAATTTCACATCGGCGGAGCCACTGGTCAGCTCCACGTTAGTGAAGTTCCAGAAGCCGCGGACGCCCAGCTCGATGAGCCGGTTGGCCGTGTCCTGCGCCACAGACTGCGGGATGGTCAGTACCACCACATCTACCCGGTGCTCCCGGATGAAGCTGTCCAGATCATTCATGGAGTAGATGGGCACGCCGTTGACGGAGGTCCCGATCACGGAAGGGGAGATATCAAATGCGGCATCCACGGTGAAGCCGGTGTGGGAGAAGGGGAAGTTCTGCAGCAGCGCGTGACCCAGGTTGCCCACGCCGATCATGACCAGATGATGGTCGTTATCCACGCCGAGGATGTGTCCGATCTCTGCGCGAAGCTCTTCTACGTTGTACCCGTAGCCCTGCTGGCCGAATTCACCGAAGCAGCTGAAGTCCTGCCGGATCTGCGAAGCGGTGATATTCATCTCCTGACCCAGGGAGTGGGAGGAGATCCGGACTACACCGCGGCTGCAAAGGTCGGTAAGCTGACGGTAATATCTGGGAAGACGCCGGATCACGGCGTCGGAAATGTTTTCTTTTTTCAAAGTGCTCAACTCCTGTTTGGCGTATCGTTAAAATATTCGCAAATGTAGTTTAACGCAAAATCTGGAACTTGTCAAATTTTTTAACAATCTGGATTTGAAAAAATTTTTGAAAAAGGGGTTTACAGCAGGGGAAAATCTTGCTATACTACTCAAAGACGTGTGAGCGATCCATGTCTTGTATAAATGCGCCCGTAGCTCAGTTGGATAGAGTGACAGACTCCGACTCTGTAGGCCACTGGTTCGAATCCAGCCGGGCGTACCAAAAATCCACCGGAAACTTTATGTTTCCGGTGGATTTTTTATTTTCAAAATCAGAATACGCATTGAGCGGACATTTTTCAATGACAATAGTATGCGGGGAAAAATTGTTTATATAAAAGCAAAAGCGGGAATCGTAGGACTCAGATTTTTCTACCTGTTTGTTTCCAGCGATCCTCCGCTGAAGTGGTGGACTGACTGATCTTCATGGCAGAAAACTTCCGCTGCAGCGGGGGGACAGTAGTGGGAGGGGAAGCCACCGGGATGCTCTTGCCTGCGCAAAGAGACCAGATGATCTCTTCCAGCGCCTCGCCGGAAAACCGGCTTCGTCCGCCGGGCCGGTAGACGTCTCCCAGCTGGGAGATGTGGAGGGTTTCCATATTGCGCCCCACGCCCCATGCATATCTCGCCGGAGTCACCGGCAGGGTCAGGGCGGTGCCATCCTCTACGGAAACGGCCGCCTGTCCCTTGGTCAGGGACTGATTGATGTCATAGTCGCCCCGCCAGCCCCGCAGCGCCGCCGTGTTCTCGTTGATGGAGGTAATGAGGTCCTTCTCCGCCTCCGCCACCCCCAAAGAGGCCTCGCTGGAGTCGTACTGCGCCTCTGCCAGGGCCCGGGCTTCTTCTATGTAAGTCTCCACCAGGGCGCCCGCCTCCGTGTTGCCTGCCTCGTAGTCGGCCATGGCCTCCTGATACAGCGCCCCCAGCTCCTGCAGCCGCTGCGCGTTGTCGTCCGACCATTGCAGGCTGGTCTCGCTCCCCGTCAAAACGGCGGAAAGGGCCTCCTGAGTGTAGCTGTCCGCCAGATTTTCCATGGCCGCCCGCCCGGGGCCGATGGCGCGGTTTGCCTCTGCCAGAGCCTCGCCCAGTTCCCCGCCGTAAGCGGTGATCTGTTCCGCGATGCCCTGGTTTCGCTCCGCGTAATACCCCTCGCCTCCGGCTGCATCCAGCTTTCCCTGCACGGCTTTCAGCTCCGCCTCCGGCTGGCCTAAAGTTTCCTGAGCGGCGGAGCGCCCGTCCGTCAGCATCCGGTCCGTTTCCTTCCCTGCGTTTTCGTAGACGCCCTTGTACCAGCTCTTGTAGGCGTCGTCTTTCTTTTCAAGGTTTTGAAAATATCCGTTGATTCCGCCCAGGGCTGCGCCTACCGCCGCACCGATGGCGGTGCCTACCCCTGGTCCCAAAATGGCCGTTCCGGCAACGGCGCCTGTTGCGCCGGAGGACAGCATGCTGGCTGCGATGGTCCCACCTGCTTCGCCGAACATGCTCCCGGCCACGGCAGTGCCGGCATTCATGGTAAGATCTTTAAACATCTGCCCGATTCCGCTGGCGGCCACGGTGTTCATGATGCTTTTCGCTGCTTGGGCGTCTCCGCCCCCCGCTTGGTTCTCGGCCTGGGAGATCGCCTCCTCGGTTTCCCCCACCGCCCGGGTGACTGCCTCTAGATTGCGGGCGATATTGTCGTAGTTGGCCTGGATCAGCTCCAGCCTTAATCCGTCGGCGGCGGACTGCGTCTGTTGAAACTGCTTTTCCGCGGCTTTCAGTTCGGATTTGACTGTTCCCAGATCGATTTTTAGAGAGATCTTGTTTTTGTTCAGTGCGTACAGCGTGTCCTCCAGCTGATCGATGTCCTTGCTGAAGGACTTGGTCACGCTGGACATTTTTTTCACTGCGTCGGAATATTTGTCATCCATGGTCACAACAATGGATGCGTCAGGCATATGGCTTCACCTCTGTTTCTTGACTTGTCGTAAAAAAATGGTAGGATAGTTTTATAAAATTGGGAGTAGAAGGAGGCCGTGCTATGAAAGGTTTTTGGCGTCGATTTTGTAACCGAATGAAAGCAGACGCGCTTTTTGCTTACCTCGTGACAGGCGTCTCGATTTGCTTCGTAACAGGTATCATTGTGCTTTTATATGCCAATGCCATTGGTTATTTTGGTTGATTGAGCCGCTGCCATAGATGGCCTCCGGCCCCTGTTTGATGACTTAGCCAAAGAGACACGGATCATAAATGAGGCTTTGCAGCCGTTCCCGCATGGGCGGGAACGGCTGCTTTTTATCCCCGCTTTTTCTGTGAAAGGCCCGAGATCTGCCTGGACTTGTGCGGGACCCGCAAACAGCGTCCCCCGCTCTTTTGTTCCGCTTCATAGGAGGCAAAGGCCCAGATCAGGTCCATCTCGCCCTGGCTCCGCCGGTAATAATCCCCCGGTAGGATCCCGTGGGGCTGGGATTCAACCAGGAAGCGTATAGGCCCGGTCAGCTTACTGGGGGCAGACAAGCTGTAAATATCATCTGCCCACCTGCAAGACCGGGAGCATATGATCTTGCAGAATGTAAAAAACAGGTACCTGTCCCGGTTTTCTGGCTGAGAACAGGTGCCTGTTTTTTTTAGTGATTCAGTTTGTTTGCCGATTCCTGTGCCGGAGCGGATTCGCTGGCAGGAATATCATCTGAAAGCGACGCTATCTAAAGCCAGTAGCTTGGGATAGGGTTCTTTCCGTTCGTCAAAGGAGTCGGCAGAGGAGAGGGATGACTGCCCATATGCTTTTAGAGAGTCATAGATAGCTTTTTCAAAAACGCTTAGAGAGGACCGCTTCCGGCTGAACATATATATGGCGATGCTGTTGGAGCGTTCAAACCCGGTCAGGGGAATTGCGATGATTTGACCGTGAAGAATAAAGGGGTCGTGAATCAAATTTCGGCCGGTTAGAATCGTGACCATATTTTCACATTCTGCTACGGCCTGCTTAACAAATTCCGGGCTCGGCAATGTCGCCACGCAATGGAGCTGCCGGAAGGCCTCACTGAATGCAGTACCGTTTGGGACGGGGGAGTAGTGCCGCGGAGCAACATAATTTTCGTTTGTCAGCTCCTGAATGTCGACCAGATCCCGGTTGGCAAATTTCTTGTTGTCCGGCCGTACACACAGATAAAAACGGTCGATACCCAGAAATGTCGATTCAATGCCGTTTTTCTTAGCCTGCGAGATGGCGGAGTCAGCCTCTACCTGGATATCCAGAGACGTTACGCCGATATTTGCCATGCCGTCCAGCATAAGGGGGACCAGCTTTCGCCGGTCAACTTCATGAAAGATAATGGATGCGGGGGACTGTGGAGTCAGAGACTGCAGAGCTTTCGTCAGATAGACTGACAGAAACGTACACGAAGACGAGTCACCGAGAAAATGGACCCGGCGTTCTATGGTATCGCCAATGTGGCAGCATCGCAGCATTTCGTTGTATTTTTCGACGATCTCATCACAGTATTGGAGGATCTCTGCTCCTTCTGTTGTCGGGGTCACACCGTTGGACATTCGATGGAAAATTCGGATGCCCAATTCATCTTCGATGGATTTGATGATCGCACTCAAAGTGGTTTGGCCGATGTAGAGTTTTTTTGCAGCGGCCGATATGGATTTACATTTTTCAATTTCACGCAAATAGCTTAAGTATTCAATTTTCAACTGTGCGTCCCTCCTGCGCTCTGTCACACTCAATCTGTTTCAATTCTATATCATAGCGGGATTTGACAAATTATGCAATATCACTTGTGAGAGAGCGCAGGATCCTGCAGCGGAAAAACGGCGGCGCTCTTTCACAGAAGGGCGCCGCCGCAGCAGAAAAGCCGGGATCGGATCAAAATGCAATATTGGCGATGACAGCCAGCGGAATGGTGGCAATAAAAATGATCAGCATGCCGATGCAGGAATACTTATACGCCTCGCCATGAGTCAACTGGTCGTTGCCATGGATCAGGCCAACGGGAGCGGAAGCGCCGGGAAGGATCAGACCCATGTTTACCAGCCAGATCAGCATGATGCCGATGGCCATGGCGTTGGATCCAGTGGACTGGATGAAAGGAGCCAGAATGGGGATCATTGCAGTTCCGATGGCAATATTGGATGCGGCGTTGGTCAGTAAGGTGGTGATCACCATGGCCACGATCAGAACGAACCAGCTGCCGTGTCCTTCGAAGATGCCGCCCAGGTACTGGCTGATGAACGCCACCACGCCGGTGCTTTCGTTGGTCAGAGCGGAGGCAACTACCATGGTGCCGCCGATCATCAGCAGCACGTTCCACTGCACACATTTGCCGGCCACCTCGGTGAAGTTGATCAGAGACTCCTTGCCGCCCAGAGAAGCCAGAGCCAGATAGGCAGCGCCCAGAGCGAAGAAGCCGGCAGCGGAAATCTTGTTGACGACCAGATCATACAGGGGGAAACTCTTCGGCAGCAGGGCGGCCAGGAATACAAAGAAGAACACGATGATAGCCACCCACAGCAGCTTTTTCTGACGGCTGTCCATTTTTTCGGAGCTCTGCAGGACAGTTACATCGAAGTTGATGATTTTGCTGTAATCGGCCTTCAGGATTTTTACCTGGTAGAACAGATAGCCGCCCATGCTCAGCAGTGCGCCGGGAATGGTAACTGCCATGAACTTGGCCAGGGACAAGGGAGCGACCGTCTCGCCCCACAGGCTGAACAGCGTCATCTGCCAGCCGCGGATGGGAGCGATGGCGCCGCCGACCACGAAGGCCAGGGCGATGCCCACGATAGTGCTGGTGACGAATTTGTCGCCGCGTTTGTAGTCCAGAACCTTGCAGATGCCGTCAAAGATGGCCCAGTACAGGATGATCATCGCCAGAGAGCTTGTGAAGATGCAGATGAACATCAAAGACAGGTAGATGATGTACGTAAAGAGATACGGACGACCCTTCAGGGCTTTGCGGGAAAGCATCCAACGGGCAATCTGCTCGGTGACACCGTAGTAATTCAAAGAGCCGGCTACAATGTAAGCGGTCATGCTCTGGAATACCACGGCATGACCCAGGCTGCCGGCGGCTGCAGAGGAAAGACTGCAGTAACCGACTACGGACAGACCTACGATGCCCAGCAGAGAGGGCCAGTTCACATCGCAGGAAGAGTACAGATAAATCATGCCCAGGAAGATGCCCAGGACTTTCATGCCCATATCCGTCAGGGGCTCGATGGGTGGGATGAAGCCGAATCCAAACATAATGGCCACGCCGATGATGGCGTTGATCATGTAGGCCTTGCTGCGTGGTGCTCCTCGTTTCTTTGCGTCTGCCATAGTTTTCCCTCCAAATGAATATTTACTGTTTCCAGTGTTCGGATCGCTTTCAGCACATTTGTGCCGTGGGTGAGTACGCCTGTTTCCACGATCCGATTTCATCAAAATCTTACCCTACCTAAGATGGAGGTGTCCAATCGCAAATCTTGCCGACAGATAGCAAAAAAAATGGACTCGCTTGAATGCCAGGATTTTCCGGCTTTTTGCAGGAGAAATCGGGCCATTCCTGTTTTTTTGTTAGGCCTACCAAGAAAAACAATTGGCTGATTCAGGTGCGGGGATGATAAGATATGATGCAATACCAGATGGTGTACAGGATGGAGAACAAGGAGGAGTTCACGAATGGAAAAGCGATTTCCCAATTTGTGCAGTCCAATCCGTTTGGGTTCGGTGACATTCCGCAATCGGATGTTTTCGGCCCCCACCAGCGGAACGGATATTACCCCGGATTACTGCATCGGCCCCAAGACCACCGCTTATTATGAGCTGAAAGCAAAAGGCGGCGCCGCTGCTGTTACCATCAGCCCGGTGAAGGTCCATCCCCCTACGAACCAGGCGCAGGCTTTTCAGCTGGACCTGAAAACGGTGGGCTCCCTGGCCAGCTTTACTTATACAGCAGATGCCATCAAGCGCCATGGGGCTGTGCCGAGTATGCTGCTTTCTCACGGCGGTCAGTTTGCCGGAGCATATATGACAGACAAGGAAAAGCTGGACAGAATGGTCCAGTACGGGCCTGTGGACTGCATCCGCTATGACGGTGTTCCCGTCAAGGGCTTGACCCACGAACAGATCGCCGATATCGTCAAAGCCTATGGCGAGACCGCGGCACTGGCCAAGCGGGCGGGATTTGAAATGCTTACCGTACACGGCGGCCACGGATGGCTGCTCAATCAATTTTTCTCCCCGTACTTCAATAAGCGGACGGATGAATACGGAGGAAGTCTGGAAAACCGGGTTCGGCTGGCCAGAGAGGTCCTTACTTCGATCCGCAATGCCGTGGGTCCTGGATTTCCCATCGAGATCCGCATCAGCGGCTACGAGGGAATCGACGGGGGATATGAGGTGGACGAGGCCTGCCGTATTGCCGAGGCCATCCAGGACAAGGTGGATTTGATCCATGTTTCAGCAGGTTCTCACCGGCTTGGATTCCATATCACGCATCCTTCCATGTTTGCCGAGCACGGATGCAATGTGCATTTGGCGGCGGAGGTAAAGAAGCATGTCTCCGTGCCAGTGGCCACGCTGGGTGCAATCAACGATCCTGAGATGATGGAGGAGATCATCGCCTCCGGCAAGGCTGATATCATCGAGATGGGGCGGGAGCTGCTGGCGGACCCGTTTCTGCCGGCCAAGACCGTGGCCAACCGGCCTGAGGACATTGTCAAGTGTCTGCGCTGCTTTACCTGCATGGCTGAGCGGGTGGTCACCACTACCCGGCGTTGCGCCATCAACCCGATGATCGGCCATGAAATGGAGGGAACGGAGATCCGGCCTGCGCCTAAATCCAAGAAGGTCCTGGTAGCCGGCGGCGGTGTCGGCGGTATGGAGGCCGCAGTGACTGCTGCCAAGCGGGGCCACAAGGTGATCCTGTGCGAAAAGAGCGATGCGCTGGGCGGGATTCTCAAAAGTGAACAGATCATCCCGTTCAAGCGGGAGATGTATGAACTGGGACTGAGCCTGGCCAGACAGATGGAGCAGGAAGGCGTAGAGGTACGGATGAATACGGAGGTGACACCGGAGTACGCGGAGGCGGAAAAGGCGGATGCCGTGATCATCGCTGTGGGCTCCACGCCCATCGTTCCCCCGATCCCCGGCATTGACGGCGATCAGGTCGTGGTGGTCAATCACTACTACCTGGAGCATGAAAAGGTGGGGAACAATGTGGTGGTGCTGGGCGGTGGCCTGGCTGGCTGTGAATGTGCCGTACATCTGGCCAGGGAGGGAAAGACCGTCCATATCGTAGAGATGCGGGATGATGTGGCCGTGGATGCCAACGTACGCCATCGTCCGGCGCTGATGAATGAACTGAAAAAGCAAAACGTGCAGATTCATACGGGCTATACCGGAAAAGAGATCACCAAGGAAGGCGTTTTGTGTCAGGATGCAGCCGGTGCCATGGTGCTGGTGCAGGGTGAGAGCGTGATCTGCGCGGTGGGGCAGCGGGCACGCCGGGATGTTGCAGACAGCCTTCTGAACTGTGCGCCCATGGTGCGGCAGATCGGCGACTGCGTACGTCCTTCCAACATCACCAATGCGGTCTACCAGGGATACCACGCAGCTTTGGACATCTGATGGTAAAAGACAACTGACGATTTGTAAGTCACTCTCTGCGAAAGAAACAAAAAAGCCGCCGGCCGATAGGCCGGCGGCTTTTTGACTTTATGAGAGAAAAAGAAGAGGCCCGGCGCAATGGAGATCTCCTCCAGTGTGCCGGGCCTCTTTCCGCCCCTGCGCATTGGGCGGAGCCAGGATAGAACGTGCCGCTATAAAAGAGAAAGAGAAAAAGGGGGTGGAAGGGTAGGGGGTATATGAGTATGTGGAAGAAACAGCGGCAGCGCTCTATCAGATTTTGGCGTAAATCTCCTCCAGGGTCATGTCAGCGGGGAAGCCCAGATTTTCCAGCGTTCTGCCGCCGTGGATGTAATCCCGGTCGTTGATGGCACCGGCCACACCAAGGAAAGCTTCCAGCACCGGCATTTCCAAGCCCAGGCGCTTGGCCACGGAGAGAGCGAAAGCACCGCCGCAGCCGCAGTCTTCGTGGAGATACCGATGGTCCACGGAGTTGGGACCGTCCATGTACTCATAGAATACGCTGACCTCCGGATGCTCATCCAGATGCAGGACCTTGTTGATCATGCCCATGGGCTCGCCGTGCTGGGTCATGCCCATGGCCTCGATGACAGCTTTGCGCTCTGCGGCGATCTTTTCCACGCAGTGGACAACGGAGGGAGTGAAAGCGTATTTGAACAGGGAGTACTGATCGCCCTTGTGGTCGACTTCCGCGGTGGAGAGCACGGTGCTGGCAATGTGGTTGATCACATTGCCGGCATTGATGACACCCTCAAACACATTTTTGTTGGGGGAGTACTCCACGACGCCTTCCAGCTCTTTCAGCACGCGTTCGGTATCGGAGGCGGGGAGGGAGGCCACTTTTCCCTTCAGGTTCAGCGGCATACCCACCGTGACCTCAGCGGGAGCGGTGAGACGGCAGGGGCAGAAGTTGCCCTCTTTTTCTGTCAGGGTGACCTTGGCGGTAACGCCCAGCTCCTGGAAAACGTTGCGGAATACAAACGCGCCCAGATTGCCGGGGATGATCAGAATATGCTGGCCGTCTTCCAGATAGGGAGCGATAAAGCGCGCAACTTCTTCGTGGCGGTCGGCGGGGACATGAACGAAGATAGCCTGGGCGCCGGGGATCGCCTCCGCCGGGTCAGTGGTGACTTTTGCGGGCTTGCCGATCCCGCGGATCCGGCCCCGCAGCTGGATGAAGCCGAGCTCCTTGACGGCATCCAGGTCCTTGCTGAAGCGGGCGTCATCGCAGAGCGTGACCTGGAAGCCGCGCATGGACATTACGCCGGCCACCGCATGGCCAGTGGAGCCGGCACCGATGATGGTGATTCTTTCGATCATGAATAAACATCTCCTCAAACATTGTGTTGCGCATTCACTTGCCTGTGTGATCAGCATTGGCAATGTGCTTTGGGCGATTGCTTTAATTTCATTATAAAGAGCGACTTCATCCTGCGCAAATTTCAATTTCTGTTACCAGATAGCATAATTTTAGCTAGCAAGCTTGCGGCCGGTTTGTATCGGGCTGCAGAGGGAAAATGCGCTGCCTGAGGAAAATCCTTGTATTCAATAGAAAGGGCAGGAAACGGCCTGACTGAAGAGTAGCTGCCCGGAAACCTTGAATCAGCCGCGGGGGAAAGGCCACCCATTTCTTTGCTACTTGATAGCAAAAATCCCTGTTTGCCAGATGAAAGGGGGCGGTGTTAAATAGAAAATAAGAAAGCTACCTGCGGACATCAAAAGAGAAAGGAACATGCGTATATGTATGGCTGGAGAGCAAAAATCGGACTGATCACGCCTATGAGTGAAAATGCGGAGCACGCCTTTCACATTTATGCACCCGAGGGCGTTTCTTTCGCTTCCATGAAAATCAACTTCCCCGGCCCCACCCCCGAGGGACTCACGATCCTGACGGACCGGCTGGAAGAGACCGCCGCCATGTACAAGGACTATGATGTGGACCTGGTGGTGTTCGGCTGCACCTCCGGCAGCTGCATCAAGGGCGTGGGCTGGGACCAGGAGTGCATCCGGCAGATCGAGCGGGCCAGCGGCCATCCCGGCCTGACCACCAGTACCGCCGTGCTGGAGGCGCTCAAGACTCTGGGGTCCAGGAAGGTCGCCGTGCTGACGCCCTATCCGGAGGCCACCAATGAGGCCGAGAAGAAGTTCCTGGAGGACAACGGCTTTGAAGTGACCAATATCGTCGGCATGGATGTCAGCTACATCCGCTGCGAGGGCCGCAAGATGGAGGCGTGCGATGAATACTTCCTGTACCGCAACGCCATGAAAATGGATCTGAAAGGCGCCGATACCTTCTTCCTCAGCTGCATGGGACTGACCACCATGGAGATCGTCGACGAGCTGGAGACCCTGCTGGGGGTCCCGGTGCTTACCAGCCACCAGGCAACCTTGTGGAGTGCCCTGCGTCATTGCCGGGTGGGCGCCAAGCTGCCCAAGCTGGGCAAACTGTTCACGCTGTAAGCGCCGCGTGTAGGAAAGGAAGGATACGATGTATTACAGAGATGAGATGTACAGCAGACGTGCCCGCATCGGCGTGATCGCACCGATCGATGACCGGGTGGAGTATGCCTTTAATAAATATGCCCCGGACGGAGTTTCCTTTGACTCTACTCGTCTGTGGTTTCCCGGCCCGACGCCGGAGGGACTGAATTATCTTGCAAGCCAGCTGGAAGAGTCCGCCAAGATGTATACCAAGTTCCCCCACGATCTGGTGCTCTTCGGCTGTACCTCTGGCAGCTGCATCAACGGCGTGGGCTGGGACCAGGAGTGCATCCGGCAGATCGAGCGGGCCAGCGGCTGTCCTGGACTGACCACCAGCACCGCTGTGCTGGAGGCGTTCAAGGCCCTGGGTCTGCGCAAGACTGTGGTCATGACCCCGTATCCCGAAGCCACCAATGAGGCGGAAAAGAAGTTCCTGGAGGACAACGGTCTTGAAGTCACGTCCATCACCGGCGTGGGCTTCAACCGGGTAGGGGAGTTCGGCCATGCCGGAAAGTACTTCCTCTACCGGAAAGCCAAGGAACTGAAGACGGAGGGGGCCGAGGTGTTTTTCCTCAGCTGCATGGGCCTTGCGACCATGGAGCTGGTGGAGATCCTGGAGGAGGATCTGGGCATGCCGGTGATCACCAGTCACCAGGCCAGCCTGTGGGCCTGTCTGCGCCACTGCCGTATCCACGATCAACTGCCGGGTCTGGGCAAACTCTTCACGCTCTGATCCCGCGCAGCCGTAAATAACACAAGGAGGAGCCAATATGGGTTTCAATATGCATGAGATCACCACGGACCGGACCAAACAGCTCTGCCACTTCATCAAAACCTTGCGGTATGAGGATATTCCGCCTGCAGTGATTGAACGGGCAAAGATGATGGTCATGCAGACTGTGGGCGTCAGCCTGTGCAGCGCGGAGCTCAAGCAGGTGCAGGACGCCATCGCAATTGCCAAGGAAATGTCTCCGGGCAGTGAGGGAACTGCCACGCTCTGGTCGGACGGCGCCAAGGTGAGCTGGGAAGCCGCCGCGCTGGCAGCCGGCACCATGGGCGATACCCTGGACTGGGAGGACTGCTCTGTCACAGGCCATCCCTCTGCCGGCGTGATTCCCACTGCCGTGATCGCTTCTGAAGTTCTGCACAAGAGCGGCAAGGACCTGCTGACCGCCGTTGTGGTAGGCTATGAGGTCTATCAGCGCGTGGCACTGGCGGGCCGCAGCAATATTGTCGGATACAACATCTTTGGCAATCTGGCAGTGCTGATGAAGCTGCTGGATCTGAGCGAGGAGCAGATGAACCAGGCGTTCGGCGTCGGTACGGCCTGCGCCATCATCCCGGCCAACGTTCACGAGATCACCATGTCGGATTCTTTGAACTATCTGTACGGCTTCCGTGCAGAGTCCACGATTACCATGATCAAGACTGTTCTGAGCGGGATTGAAAACATGGAGGACGCTTTTGACGATCCTTCCGCCTACCTGGCACACTGCGGATATCAGGAGCCCGAGTGGCTGACGCTGGAGCTGGGTGAGCACTGGATGATGATGGACATGCTGCTGGTCAAGCACTGGCCGGCCAACGTGTTTGTTCAGACCTACGCAGAGCTGGCCGCCCGTCTGGTGACCAAGTATCATTTCAATCCCGATGACGTGGAGGAGATCATTGTCCGCCCCTCGGTCGCTTTCCGCACCTGGTATACCGACACGGGATATGCGTCCATTACCCAGGCGCAGTTCTCCATCCCCTATGCCGTTGCCTGCGCCATGTATCACCCCGACCCCGGTGCGGTGTGGTACCAGCCGGATACCATGAAAGATCCCAAGATCCTGGCCCTGCTCAATAAGGTCAAGGCAGACGGCTTTGTGAAGATGGGCGGCATGAAGCTGATCAAGGATCTGATCGACGGCAAGCATCCTGAAAAGTTCATGATCGTCCGCCTGAAGAATGGCTCTGAGTTTATGGAGAGTGCGTTTACCCATCCGGGCCATCCCAGCTATATGCTCACCCGGGAGGAGTTCCAGGATCGCTTCCGCCTGCAGACTGTCAACGTCCTTCCCAGAGAGAAGGCAGAGGGCGCCATTGACTGTATCTGCCACTTGGAGGAGTACGAGGACGCCTCTGTGCTGCCCACTTTCTTTTATTAAGCACATTCCAAAATCAAAGATGCAGGAGGTATTGTATGCGGTACAATCGTCTGTATAAAGACAATCATTTTCTCACGCCTACTACATATACACAGCAGCTGAGCGAGTATACGGCCAATCTCAAGTTTGAAGATCTTCCCCCGGAGGTGGTGGAGCGGGCCAAAATGATCCTGCTCCAGACCATCGGCGTTTCCCTGGCGGCGAAGAATACGGCCATCACCCAGAAGGCGCTGAAAATGGCGGAGGAGGCCAACGGCGGCAACGGAGGTCCGACCAGCGTGTGGGGCACCGGAAAGAAGATGGGCGCCATCAATGCGGCGCTGGCTCTGGGCACCATGTCGGATGCGCTGGACTGGGAGGACTGCTCCTGGACCGGGCATCCCGCCGCTGGCGTGATTCCCTGTGCCTGGCTGGCTGCGGAGGAGCGGCACATGAGCGGCAAGGACCTGATCACTGCCATTGTGGCGGGCTATGAGGTCTATCAGCGCATCGCCATGGCGGTCCAGCCCTCTGAAGAGCGACGGAAAACAAAGGGCTGGGGCCTGACCAGCTGGCAGATTTTCGCCTGCATCATCCCCATTGCAAAGCTCTATGGCCTTGATGCCAGAAAAATTGACCAGTCCATCGGCATGGGCTGCGAATGCAGCACGACGCCGACCTGCTACCACGAGACCACCATGTCGGATTTCTACCATTATGAGCACGGCTATCGTGCCAGAGATGGTTTCTCCATTGTCAAGGCCGTGGAAAAGGGCATCCATAACTGCCGGGACGCCCTGGATGAGCCCCGCTGCTATACGGGCGTAGTCTGCGGAAACGACGGGAGCAACGGATCCAACGAGACGACGATCCGCTCCGGCGAAGCAGATGTGAGCTGGCTGACTCGGGATCTGGGCAAGCGGTATTTGATCATGGAGACGCTGATGAAGCACTGGCCTGCCAATATGTGGGTCCAGACCTCCGTGGAAATCGTCAAGGATCTGGTAGAGAAGTATGGCTTCGGGCCGGAGGACGTGGAGGAGATCACCGTGGATCCGGGCGTCCTGAAGCGGATGTGGGCACCGGAAGATGGCTTCACCTCTGTGACCCATGCCCAGTTCTCCATTCCCTTTGTGGTTGCTTCTTATCTCTATGACCATACGCCCGGTGCACACTGGTATACCAAGGAAAACCTCCGGGATCCCAAGGTGATCGCGCTGGCACAGAAGGTCAAGGCTGGTCCCTCTCCCACGGATTCGCCTGCTGTGGGCTTCAAGATGTTCCGTGAAGAAAAGGGCTATCCCATGAAGACCATCACGGTGACGCTGAAGAACGGCACCAAGTACGAAGGAAAGATGGACTGCCATCCCGGACATCCCAAGAACATGATGAGCCGGGAGGAGTTTGCGGCCCGCTTCCGTATCCAGGCTGCTCCTGTGCTGCAAGGCGAACAGCTGGAGGCGGCCCTGGAGGCGATCTGCAACATTGAAAATGTGGAGGATATTGCGGCTTTGGCAGGACTGCTGGGCTGATTCTCCCTTCCAAGAAGATAGTTGTGCATTCCTTCCCTGGGACTCCTCAGGGAAGGGGAGCGGACAAGTTTGTCCGGTATCGGGCGCCTTCCGGCGGAAGGCGCCCGTCGACAGCGGAAAACATTGGAGGAAACTATGAAGAAAATCGCAATCATCGGCTTTGGCGGCGCGGGCTATAACGCTGCCAGAGAGGTGCGCAGGCGGGACAAGGAGGCGGAGATCCACGTCTATTCAGACACGGATATCGGCCCCTACAATCCCATGCTCACGACTTATTTTGTCAAAGGCGCCATTCCCTACGAGGCCATGTTCCCATTCGGATCGCTGGAGCAGGTCACTGCGGAACTGGACTTGCGGGTCCATCCCAATACACCGGTCACCGGCATCGTGCCGGAGGAGAAAGTGGTTTGCCTGGGGAACGGCACGAAAGAGGTCTACGACGAGATCCTCATCAGCACCGGCGCCTCCGCCGTGATGCCGCCGATTCCGGGGCTGGATCTGCCGGGGGTATTCAAGATGCGCACGGTCTATGATGCTGTGCAGCTCAAGGAGATGCTGGATAAGGGCGAAATCAAAAGTGGTCTGGTCATCGGCGCCTCTTGGGTGGGCATCAAGATCGTGGAGGATCTGGTGGAGCGGGACATTCCCTGCACGCTGGTGGACGGCGCCAAGTGGATGTTCTATGTGGCGGCGTTCCCCGAAACGGCGGCCCGGGCTCAGAAGGATCTGGAGGCCAAGGGTGTCCAGGTGGCCTGCGGCCAGATGCTGGACCATATTGAACAGGAATCCGATGGCCGCCTGACCGCGGTCATGCAGAGCGGCAGCCGCTTTACAGCCGATACCATCGCGGTGTGCATCGGTGTGCGTATGAATACCGGCTTCCTCAGGGACAGCGGCATCGCCATGAACCGGGGCGTGCTGGTGGACCAGCATATGCAGACCAACTATCCCGGCATCTACGCCGCTGGCGACTGCTGTGAGGCCATTGACATCCAGAGCCGGACTCATCGCAATATCGGCGTGTGGTTCAATGCCAACAAACAGGGGACTGTGGCCGGTGCCAATATGGCCGGCGGAAGCGAGGAATTTGACGCTAACGTGCTGGTGAACCTGGCCCACTACCTGGACTACGACTTCATCAGCATCGGTGACGTATCTGCCTGCGGGCCGGAAGATCCGGTCTACGAATACGAGGATGACCGCTATTACATCAAGGCCGTCCGTGACGGCAGCGGCAACATCAAGTGCATCAACATGATCGGTACTGCTGACAGCAATGGCATCGTGAAGAACACCTTCATCAAGGCCATTGAAAACCCGGAGGCCGGGCTGGATATCCGCACGATCTGCTATCTGCAGAAAAACGGCTTCCCCGACGGCTTCATCAAATTATTGGGAGGGAACTCTTTTGACTGAACTGGAGAAAAAGATCAAGGCCAAGATCCCTGGTGAGGACACCGGGATCCAGGTCAAGCGTTCGCTGTGTGCCATCTGCAGCCCTGGCCACCATTGCGGTGTGGACTGCTATGTGAAAGACGGCAAGATCATCCGAGTGGAAGGCACCATGGAGCATCCGTATAACCATGGCAAGCTCTGCACAAAAGGATCTTCGCTGCGCAATTATATCTACCGCGAGGACCGCATCAAAACACCCCTGAAGCGCGTGGGTGAACGGGGCGAGGGCAAGTTCGAGCCCATCAGCTGGGACGAGGCATATCAGATCATCGCAGAGAACCTCAACAAAGTGAAAGCCCAGTATTCCGCCAATTCTGTGGCTTTTTTCAGCGGCTACTGCAAGTGGTATCGTCCCATTCTGCACCGGATGGCCCATGTATTCGGCAGCGTGAACTTCGGCACGGACGATAGCACCTGCGTGACTGCAAAGATCCTGGGCGACAAGTGTACCTCCGGCAGCGGCGGTGGTCCCGACATGGGCCATGCCAATACATTCCTGGGCTGGAACTTTGACGGCTATTATTCCAGCCATCTGTCTGTGGCCGGCGTCCAGAAACTGAAGGAACGGGGCGGCAAGGTCATCATCATCGATATCCGGGATACCCCTGCTTCCAAAAATCTGGCGGATATCTTCCTGAAGATCAATCCCGGCACCGACGGTGCCCTGGCTCTGGGCATGGGCAAGATCATCATCGACAACGGCTGGGCCGATATGGATTACGTCGAGAAGTACACCTACGGCTTTGAACAGTACAAGGCCTTGGTGGACCAGTACCCGCTGGACAAGGTCTGCGCCATCACCGGCCTGGAGGCCGACAAGATCATGGAGGCCACCAAGCTGTATGCCACCAACGGTCCTGCCTGCACCAACTATTCCGCTTCCGCCCTGGTGCACCATATCAATGGCTTCAATGCACACCGTGCCATCGTGTGTCTGTCCGGCCTGACCGGCAACTTCGACCGGGTAGGCGGCAACATCCCCAATCCGCCCACGTATCTGCACAAGCCTGCCGGATTCAAGGTGCGCGAGCATGAGTTCCGCTCCGACCGGTGCCCCCAGGGACTGGAGCGGATCGGCGCCGAGCGGTTCCCCCTGTGGAACGCACTGTACGATGAGTTCCAGGCGGTGGATCTGCTGCGCCAGCTGGAGGAGGGAACACCCTATCCTGTCAAGGCCATCTTCGGTATGGGTATGAACGCCAAGATGCTGCCGGAGACGGACAAGCTGCTGGCAGCCATGGCCAAGAACCTGGATTTCTTCGTGAATACCGACCTGTTCATGACCATTACCTGCAAGTATGCAGATATCGTCCTGCCTGCCTGCTCCTCTGTCGAGCGCGGCGAGCTGAAGGCATACCAGGGCGGCTATCTGACCTTCACCAAGCCGGTCATCGAGCCTCTTTATGAGTCCCGCTCCGATGTGGATATCATGTGCGACCTGGCCCGGATCATGGATCTGGACGACGATCTGCTCAAGTCCGGCTATGAGGCGTGCATGGACTGGATCATTGACGGCTGCGGCCTGACGGTGGCAGATCTGAAGGCCAGCGATCTGCCGGTGAAGGTGCCCATCGCCAAATGGCCGGCGCAGGCAGGGAAGATCCTGGAAGGCGGTTTCAAAACGCCCTCCGGAAAGTTCGAATTCTATTCCAACGCCATTGCGTCCATCGATCCCAAGTATGGCCTGGATCCTCTGCCCAGCTACAGCGATTCCCTGGCGGATCAGAACGACCCCGAGACCAAGGAAAAGTACCCGTTCTATCTTTGCTCCGGTGCCCGCCTGGCGCATGCCGTTCACTCTCGTACCCATGAGACGCCCTGGCTGCGCAGCCTCCGGCCCAACCCTACCGTGGAGATGCACACCGCTGACGCTGCACGCCTGGGCCTGAAGACCGGCGACTGGGCGGCCCTTTCCAGCCCCTATGGCGAGATCCGAATGGTGGTAAAGGCCACCAGCAAGGTGAAAGAAGGGGTCCTGATGACCCTCCACGGATATACCGAGGCCAATGTCAATGAACTGATTGGACGGAACCACCTCGATCCCTATTCCGGATTCCCCGGCTTCAAGGGCATGCGCTGCAATATCCGCAAAGTTCAGGAGGACAAATGACCATGAAACATGTATTTGTATTTGACGAGAGCAAGTGCAGTGCCTGCTCCGCTTGTATGATGGGCTGCCTGGACCAGAACGATACAGATCTGGCCGCTGGCGACAAGTGCTACCGTCAGACCTTTGATAATGAGATCCCCCTGGCGGATGGGAGTACCTATTGTGCGTACATCTCTGCTGCCTGCATGCACTGCAACGACGCGCCCTGCATCGCCGCCTGCCCTGTGGGGTGCCTGAGCAAGGACCCGGAGACCGGCTTCACAGTCTACGACAATACCAACTGCATCGGCTGCAAGAGCTGTGCCATGGCTTGCCCCTTCGGCGCGCCCCGGTATCGGGCCTCCGACGGAAAGATGGTCAAGTGCGACGGCTGCAACGAGCGGGTAAAGAACGGACTCCAGCCCGCCTGTGTCCGGGCTTGCTCCTTCGGCGCGCTTACCTGCGTCACGGAGGAGGAGTACAAGGCCAGCGGAAGCGACAAGGCCTGCAATGTGCTCATTGATAAGCTGAACCTTCGCAAGAAGTAATGACCGACAGCCCGCCCCCTGCATCCACGGATGCAGGGGGCGGGCCATTACCGTTTTTTTGGTATCTTCCTCCACGGATTCCGATTTCCTCTTCCGGCAGATATCCTTTATAATAAGAGAAAATGATAACCGCTGCGCTTTCGAGCCGCCGTGTCTACGGGCTGAGCCTATGATGCTGCGGCCGCCGGGTGACCGGCCGAGCTGCTCTGGAAACGGGACAGCTTTCCGCGTTTGAAAAGAAAGCACGCGGACAGGCTTCCAATTTTAAGGAGGCCTGTTGTGACGCGTGTTTTGCCAAACGGCAAAATACGCGTTTTTTATGGAGGAAACGACATGATTCCGGTTGTAACAATTGCCGCCTGGTCCGGTACAGGTAAGACCACCTATCTGGAAAAGCTGCTGCCCTGCCTAAAAGGGCGCAGGGTCCGGGTAGGGGTATTGAAGCATGACGGCCACGGCTTTGACATGGATACGTCGGGTACAGACACAGACCGGCTGGCCCGCTCCGGCGCGGACGCGGTCGCCATTTGCTCGCCGGGGGGCTTTGCTTACTTGGAGCGAAAACCGGTGGAACTGCGGGAGGCACTCCGCCATTTTGCGGGGATGGACCTGGTGGTGACGGAGGGATATAAAAACGGTCCTTTTCCCAAGATCGCCCTGTACCGGAAAGCATCGGGAAAGCCGCTGGCTGTTCCGGCTGAAAACTGCCTGGCCATCGTCAGCGACACGGTACTGGAAGCTTCCTGCCCTGTCTTTCCCTTAGACGACCCGAATCCCATGGCAGCCTTCCTGGTGGATTGGCTGAAGCAGCAGAAAGGAGACTGACCATATGTCCATTACCCTTGAAGAGGCGCAGAGCTCGGCTGTACAATATGCGCCGGTACTGGAGGAGGAGTATGCAGCTTTGCCGGATGCGGTAGGCCGTATTCTGACCCGCGATATCCGCAGCGGCATTTTCCAGCCGCCCTTCGACCGCTCTCCGCTGGATGGATACGCCGTGATAGCAGCGGATATCGCCGCTGCTGCCCCAGATGCGCCTGTAAAGCTTCAGGTGGTGGATAAGCTCTGGGCCGGAATGCCTGCCCGAACCGGCGTGGAGCAGGGGCAGGCAGTACGGCTGATGACCGGCTGCATGATCCCGCCGGGAGCGGATGCCGTCATTCGCCAGGAGGATACGGATCTGGGATGTGAGACCGTTCAGATCTTCCGCCCGGTGGGCGCAGGGAAAAATATCTGTTACCGGGGCGAGGAATATGGACCGGATGCCTTGCTGCTGAAAAGAGGCAGTCGGATCGATGCGGCCGGCGCCGCGGTGGCAGCCGGGGCGGGGCTTACTCATCTGCCGGTCCGGCGCAGGGTCCGGGCCGTGATTCTCACCACCGGCGACGAGGTCTGCCGGCCGGGAACAGTACTGCCGGTCGGGAAAATCTATGATTCCAATACCGCCTATCTTACGGCACGCTTACATCAGCTGGGCGTGGAGACCATAGCTGCGCTGTCCCAGGGAGACAATCTGGAATCCTTAGCTGCCGATCTGCGCCGGTATGCTGGAGAGGCAGACCTGATCCTGACTACCGGCGGCGTGTCGGTGGGGGAGAAGGACCTGATGGAGCAGGCTGCAAGAGCCGCCGGTGCGGAGGTGATTTTCCATGGAATTGCCATGAAGCCCGGTATGCCTACGCTGTTTGCTGTTCTGGGAGGTGCCCGGCTGCTGGGTCTTTCCGGCAACCCATTCTCCGCCGCAGTGCCCTTTGAGCTGCTGCTGCGGCCCATGCTGGCCAGAATGACAGAAGCTCCGGAGCTGGAGCTGCGTGCGGATGCTGCCGTGGCCGCCCAGGGCTTCGGCAAGGCCAGTCCTACCCGGCGGTTCCTCCGGGCATTTTGCAAACAGGGACAGGTATATCCACCGGAAGCGCAGTCCAACGGGCAGATGCGCAGCATGATCGGCTGCAACTGCCTGATCGATGTACCGGCCGGCAGCGGGACCATTTGCCCCGGTGATCGGGTGCGGATCTTGTGGTTGTGAGGTGTGCGTGATGTTGTCTCCCGATTCCTGTGCCGCTGTGGTTCTGGCAGGCGGACAGTCCCGACGCATGGGACGGTGCAAGGCCTTGCTGCCCCTGGGGAGCGAAACCATGCTGGCGCATATTACAAAGCAGCTGGAGCAGTTCCCGGAGCGCTGGCTCTCTGCCAATGATCGGGCCCTGGGAGATGGATTCCCCGGCAGGACCGTTCCGGATATCTATCCCGGATGCGGCCCCCTGGCCGGACTGCAAGCGGTCTTTCATGAGACGAAGAAGGACTGGCTCTTCTGCGTGACCTGCGATATGCCTCGCTTCACCGGGGAAGTGGCCATGGCCATGCTGGAGGCCTTTCCGCCCCAGGCGGATGCCATGGTCTGCGTAGACGGCGCCGGACAAATGCATCCACTGTGCGGCATCTATGCCCGCACAGCGCTGCCCGCACTGGAGCGGCATCTTCAGGCGGGAGATCTGCGTGTGATGGCGCTGCTGGCGGAGCTGCGCACAGTCCGGTTTGAAACAGCGGGCCGCTTTCCGGATGCCTTGTTTTTGAATATCAACACACCGCAGGCGTATGACGCCCTGTTGGAGAAAGGAGACCGCTATGATTGACGGATGCGGACGAAATATTGACTATCTGCGCCTGAGTGTTACAGATCTTTGCAACTACCGCTGCCGGTACTGTATGCCGGAGGAGGGGGTGTGCAAGAAAAGCCGCCGGGAGATGCTCTCCCTGGAGGAACTGGAAGCTGTAGCCCGGGCTGCTGTGGCTCTGGGGATTACAAAGATCCGCCTGACCGGAGGGGAGCCTCTGGTGCGCCGCGGGATCGTGGAGCTGTGCCGGCGACTGCGGACCATCCCGGGACTGCAGGAGCTGTGTCTCACCACCAACGGCGCGCTCCTGCCGGGACTGGCAGCACCGCTGCGGGAGGCAGGCGTGGATCGGCTGAACATCAGCATGGACACCCTGCGGCCGGAACGGTTTGCCCGAATCACCCGGCTGGGAACACTGGATCAGGCGTTAGAGGGCCTTGCGGCGGCTCAGCAGGCGGGATTTACCAATCTGAAGATCAATACTGTGCTGATCGGCGGCTTCAACGACGATGAGATTTCGGATTTTGTCAGCCTGACAAAGACCCACCCCTGGGAAGTGCGGTTTATCGAACTGATGCCCATCGGCCCCTGCGCCGACTGGGACAAAAGCTGTTTCCTGCCGGACACCACTGTGCTCAAGCGCTGCCCGGAGCTGCGGCCTATCCCGGCGCAGGGCGTTGCCCGGCGATATCGCATTCCGGGGGCCAAAGGCACCGTGGGCCTGATCTCTCCGATGAGCCACGACTTCTGCGCCGAGTGCCGCCGTATCCGGGTGACGGCGGACGGCAAACTGAAAGGCTGTCTGCACAGCCGGGAGGAGATCGACCTGCGGGGCCTCCACGGCTGGCAGCTGCAAAACGCCATCCGGCAGGGCATCGCCCAGAAGCCCCAGCGTCACCATCTGGCGGAGCGGAAGAGCGATACGCCCCGGAATATGTTTGAGATCGGAGGCTGAACCATGGGGGAGCTGACCCATTTCAATGAACAGGGCAGGGCGAAGATGGTGGACGTGACGGACAAGGCCGTGACCCACCGCACTGCCGTGGCTGCCGGCGAGATCCACATGGCCCCGGAGACGCTGCAAAAAATCAAGGACGGCACCATGAAAAAGGGTGACGTGCTGGCAGTGGCTCAGGTGGCCGGTATTCAGGCGGCCAAGCACAACTGGGAGCTGATCCCTATGTGCCACCCGTTGCCCCTGACCGGCATCGATATCACGTTTGCCCTTTCTGATCAGCCTGCCATGGTGGAGATCCGGGTTGCGGTCACCTGTACCGGCGTCACCGGGGTGGAGATGGAGGCGCTCACCGCCGTATCGGTGGCGGCTCTTACCATCTACGATATGTGCAAGGCTGTCCAGAAGGATATGCGCATCGAAAACGTCCGCCTGCTGGAAAAGTCCGGCGGAAAAAGCGGAGACTACAAAATCGTAGAATCATTTGGTGTTGAATAAGGAGAATAAAATTATGAATGTGTCTGAAAAATTGCTGTTTATCAATGAAGCAGATGTCCTGAAATTGTTGACCCCGGCGGATGCCATCGCAGCGGCTGAGGATACTTTTTACCATATCGGTACGGGAGAGATCACAGTTGGCCAGATGGCACTGATGTATGCCGATAAGGAGCAGAAGAACAACTTCCACTCCATGCCGGCGATTCTGCACCATCGGAACTTTGCCGGTGTCAAATGGATCGACACGTATGCAAACCCTCTGCCGGGCTATCCCTTCAGCCACGGCAATCTGGTGGTGCTCAGCGATGTTGCCACAGGCTCCCCGGTGGCGATCGTGGGCGCAACGCTTATTACCACCATGCGGACTGCCGGCGGTCACGGTGTGGTGCAAGCCAAGCATCTGGCAAATCCTGATTCGGAGACTCTGTCTGTTTTTGGCTGCGGTGCCCATGCGCTGGCCGGCATGCGCGGATTCTTGGAGGCGTTTCCCTCCCTCCGGCAGATCCGCCTGTTCAGCCGCAGCCGTCAGCCCATGGAGGAAGCACGGAAAGAACTGGAAGAACGGGTGGAAGTAGTTTTGTGTGATGCGCCGGAGGATGCGCTGGCCGGAAGTCAGCTCGTTTTGATGGCGTCTGGTGCCCGGTCGACTCTCGTGACGCGGGAGATGCTGCGCCCCGGCATGACGATCATCGGGATTGAGGGATTCCGGGATCTGGACCCGCAAATTGCAAAGGCGGCGGATAAATGGTACTTGGGCTATAAACAGCCGGATACCCACATTCTCAAGAGCCCAACCCTGAATCCCGGTCATGTGCTGACCATGGAGGACGTTCTGGGTGACATGACGGAATTGCTGACCGGGAAGATCCCCGGACGGGAACGGGAGGATGAGATCATCGTCTCCACCCACATGGGAATGGGCGCCCATGATGTCAGCTGCGCGGCTACGGTTTACCAGCGGGCAAAAGAGCAGCAGGTGGGCCAGTGGCTTACCTTGGTCTGAGGACAGGAGGGAGAATGTCATGGCCACTGTCGTATCGGTCAACATCAGCGAGAAAAAGGGGACCATCAAGCATCCGGTTCCGGAGATAGAGCTAAAGCTGCGCCATGGCATCGTGGGCGATGCCCACGCCGGCGACTGGCACCGGCAGATCTCTCTTTTGGCGGAGGAGAGTGTGGACACCATGCGTGCTGTCTGCTCCATCCCACTCAACGAGGGCGTATTTGCAGAAAATATCAATACCCGGGGCATCGACCTCAAGCACCTTCCCGTAGGCACGCACCTGCGTATTGGAGGGACCGAGGTGGAGGTGACCCAGATCGGCAAGGAGTGCCACAATGACTGCGCCATCAAGAAAGCTGTGGGCAAGTGCGTCATGCCCACGGAGGGCATCTTCGCCGTGGTGGTGAAGGAGGGCACTGTCCGTGCCGGCGATGAGATCGAGATTTTGGAGGCAGAGGCATGAAGCTGATTCGGACCGAAGATGCCGTGGGACATGTGCTCTGCCACGATCTCACCCAGATCATCAAGGACCAATATAAGGACGCCCGGTTCCGCAAGGGCCATATGGTGACCCAGGAGGATATCCCCGTGCTGCTTTCCATGGGCAAGGCGCACCTGTACGTCTGGGAGATGACGCCGGGGATGCTCCATGAAAACGATGCCGCCGAGCGGCTCTATGCACTGTGCGCCAACGATCACATGGACCGAAGTGAGGTAAAGGAGGGCAAGATCGAGCTCCGAGCAGCCTGTGATGGCTTGTTCCGGGTGAACTCGGAAAAGCTGATCGCGGTCAACTCCGTGGAGGACATCATGATCGCGACCCGGAAGGGCGGCACCGCCGTCCGCAAGGGGGACAAGCTGGCAGGAATGCGGGTGATCCCCTTGATCATCCCGGAGGAGAAACTGCAATCCGCAGAGGCCGCTGCTGGAGATACGCCCTTGCTGGAGCTCAGGCCCTGGGTGCGGAAAACCGCCGCCATCGTGGCCACGGGCAGCGAGGTGAAAAATGGCCTGATTCAGGATACGTTCACGCCCGTAGTACGGGATAAGCTGGCTGCCTATGGCATCGAGACCATCTCCGTTTCCTACTCCGGCGACGGGGTGGAGCATGTGGCGGGTGCTGTGGCGGAGGCCCGCGCCACCGGCGCCGATGTGATTTTGTGCACCGGCGGCATGAGTGTAGACCCGGACGACAACACTCCCGGCGGCATCAAAGCAAGCGGAGCAAAGATCGTTACTTACGGCGCCCCAGTGCTGCCGGGTGCCATGTTTTTGCTTGGCTACTACGACGACGGCACCCCCGTCATGGGCCTGCCCGGCTGCGTCATGTATGCCGGTGCTACAATCTTTGATCTGGTCCTGCCTTTCGTGGCGGCGGACGTGCCGGTAGAGCGCCGGCAGATCGTGACATTGGGGGAGGGCGGGCTTTGCCTGGGGTGCAAGCCCTGTCATTGGCCCGCGTGTCCCTTCGGAAAGTGAGAGCAGCATGAGGGAGGATCGGCAAGAGAGATTCGTTGAGATGACGGAGGCGCCCATTGCGCCGCTTATCATTCGCCTGGCCATACCATGTATCATCAGTATGCTGGTTTCGTCCTTTTACAACATGGCGGATACGTTCTTTGTGGGGATGCTGGACAACAACAGTGCCACCGGTGCCGTAGGCGTGGTGTTTTCTGTCATGGCACTGATTCAGGCTGTTGGATTTTTCTTCGGGCAGGGAAGCGGTACTTTTATTTCCCGCTCTTTGGGGCAGCAGGATCAGGACGCAGCATCCAAAATGGTAGCCACCGGCTTTGCATTCTCTTTGCTCTTCGGCGCTGCGCTGTGCTGTTTGGGCCTGTTGTTTTTGGACCCTCTGACCCGTATTTTGGGATCGACGGAGACCATTTTTCCCTATGCCAGAGAGTATCTGAAGATCATATTGCTGGGAGCGCCCTGGATGTCTGCCTCACTGGTCCTCAATAACCAGCTGCGCTACCAGGGCAACGCGACCTATGCCATGTTTGGCATCACTTTTGGCTCGATTCTGAATATCGTGCTGGACCCCATTTTGATCTTCACGTTCGATATGGGCGTCAGCGGTGCGGCTGCCGCCACCGTGATCAGCCAATTCGTCAGCTTTTGCCTGCTGCTGATAGGCTCCTCCCGAAAAGGAAATCTTCCCGTGCAGCTTCGCCTGACACAGTTCAGCGCGGCTTACCTGAAAAATGTTTTTGTGGGGGGATTTCCGGCTTTTGCCAGACAAAGTCTTGCTTCTTTGGCTACAATTCTGCTCAATTCTGCCGCCCGCGAGTACGGAGATGTTGCGATCGCTGCCATGAGTGTCACCCAGCGCATTATGATGTTCGGTGCATCTGCCATGCTGGGATTCGGACAGGGATTTCAGCCTTTTTGCGGATTCAATTTTGGCGCGAAAAAATATCGGAGAGTGATTGAAGGTTTTTTGTTCTCGGTAAAGACCTCCGCTTGTTTTCTGACGGTTGTAGGAATCGTTGGGATCGTATTTGCCCCGCAGCTGATTTCCCTTTTCCGTGATGACCCCGCTGTCATCGCCTGCGGAGCGCTGGCCCTGCGGCTGCAGTGCGCTACGCTTTTTACCCATAGCAGCATCGTTTTGAACAACATGCTGCACCAGGCCATCGGAGATACACTGCCGGCAACATTTCTCTCTATTTCCCGTCAAGGATTGTTCCTGGGGATCATGCTGCTGATGTTGCCGCCGATAATGGGCCTGCTGGGCATCCAAACAGCACAGTCGCTAGCGGATCTGTGCTCGTTTGTCTGCGCGCTTTTGGTTCAAAGGCACACATTGAAGAGACTTCGGACGCTTTCCAGCTAAGAGATGATAGGGGCTGCCCAGGAGGAAAGCATGTGAAAGGCTCCTGATAAAGGCGCCTGTCCGGCGCCTTTATTTACAATTTTCGTTTACCTCAAAAGACTATCACGCAATCTGCTGGTAATGAAGAAAGGAAGAGTTCCATGAAAAAAGTATTATCTGCACTGCTGGCCCTGACCATGGCACTGGCTTTGACTGCCTGCGGCGATACAAAGACAGATGAGGCTCAGACCTCCGACGCTCCGGAAAATCAGGAGGAGGGTGAAGCAGTTGAGCTGTATGTTTTTGCAGCTGCCTCATTGACCGAGTCCCTGGATCAGATCATTGCACAGTACAAGACTGTGGCGCCTGAGGTTTCCATTGTGCCCACCTATGACTCCTCCGGCGCTCTCAAGACCCAGATCCAGGAGGGGGCCGACTGTGACCTCTTTATTTCCGCGGCGCCCAAGCAGATGAATCAGCTGGATGCACAGGGGGGCGAGGAGAACAGCGAGGGACTGGATTTTGTGGACAGCGCTACACGGCTGGACCTGCTGGAAAATAAGGTGGCTCTGGCGGTGCCGGAGGGCAACCCCAAGGGGATCGAGACCTTTGACCAGCTGGCGGAGCTGCTGAAAAGTGGGAATGTGACTCTGGCTATCGGCAACGGCGATGTGCCCGTGGGCCAGTATACCCAGAAGATCTTTGCCTACTATGCGCTTGACGAGGACGCCATTGCCGGATGCCTGACCTACGGTTCCAACGTCAAAGAGGTTACTACTCAGGTCAGCGAGGCCGCCGTGGACTGCGGCATCATCTATGCCACGGATGCATTCTCCGCCGGTCTTACTACTGTGGACGGGGCCACGACGGAGATGTGCGGCCAGGTGATCTATCCGGCGGCGGTGATGAAGACCAGCCAGCATCCGAATGAGGCACGGGCGTTCCTGGAGTATCTCAGCACTGCCGACGCCTCTGCTGCCTTTGAAAGCGTGGGCTTTACCCCCTTGAGCTGATTTTTTCGGTCCCGCCGGCTCACGGTCGGCGGGATCTCTCCCCATTCCACCACAGGAGGTTTCGCGTATGGACTGGTTTCCGCTTCTGAACTCTTTAAGGATCGCCGCGATCTCTACGGTGGTCGTCTTTTTCCTTGGCATCTGGGCAGCGCACTGTATCGCAAAACTTCCGCGGCTGGTGAAAGGTGTACTGGATGTGGTGCTGACGCTGCCTTTGGTGCTGCCGCCCACGGTGGTGGGCTGGCTTCTTTTGATGGCGCTTGGGCCCAGGCGGCCTTTTGGAGCCTGGGTCCTGGAGACCTTCGGCGTCAGGATGGTCATGACCTGGTGGTCCGCCATCTTTGCAACGGTAGTGGTGGCCTTTCCGCTCATGTATCGCACGGCTCGGGGAGCCTTCGAGAGCTTTGATCAGAATCTTGCTGCTGCGGGCAAAACCCTGGGCCGGTCCAATACCTGGGTCTTTTGGCGGGTGCAGATGCCGGTTTGCAGGCAAGGCATCCTGGCGGGGACTGTGCTGGCCTTTGCCAGAGCCTTGGGCGAATACGGTGCTACTTCCATGATCGCAGGCTACACTCCCGGCCGTACGGCTACCATCTCCACCACGGTCTACCAGCTCTGGCGTACCAACGACAATATGGGGGCTGCCTGCTGGGTACTGGTGAACATCGCCATTTCTGCGGTATTCCTGCTGACGGTCAACCTGCTGGAATCTCGGCAGAGGAGCGAAAAAGGAGCGCGGTGCTGATGGGGCTGTTTGTGGAGATTGAAAAGTCTATGGGGGACTTCCGCTTGGAGGTCCAATTTGAAGCGGAGCGTGAGGCGCTGGCTTTGCTGGGGGCTTCCGGCTGCGGAAAAAGCGTGACGCTCCAATGTGTGGCGGGCATTCTGACTCCGGACCGGGGCCGCATCACGTTGGATGGCATCACGTTATTCGACAGTGCAGCGAAGATCGATCTGCCGCCCCAGAAGAGACGGGTGGGGTACCTTTTCCAGCAGTATGCGCTGTTTCCCAATATGACGGTCCGTCAGAACATTGCCGCAGCGGTCCGGGACCGAAGGACCCGGGAGGCGGTGACGGCGGAAAAGCTTCGCCAGTTCCGGCTGGAAGCGGTGGCGGACTTGCGGCCAAGGGAACTGTCCGGCGGACAGCAGCAGCGCTGCGCACTGGCCCGAATCCTGGCCTCAGAGCCGGAGGCTATTTTGCTGGACGAGCCTTTTTCCGCGCTGGACAGCTACCTCAAATGCCAGCTGGAACTGGAGTTGTGGGAGACCCTCTCCGCCTTTCCCGGCCCGGTGGTGTGGGTGTCCCATGACCGGGGGGAGGTGCTGCGCAACTGCTCCAAGGTTTGTGTGATGGACCGGGGCAAATCTCAGGCAGTGCGGCCAATGGCGGATCTGATGGCCCGGCCGGGCACTGAGGTGGCGGCCCGCCTCTCCGGCTGCGAGAACTTCACAGACGCTTTGGCGGAAAACGGCGGGATATATCTTCCCGCGTGGGATGTACACCTTTCCTGCAATGCCCCGGTGCCGGGAGATGTGTACCGGATGGGGATCCGGGCTCGGAATCTGCATCTGGCAAAGACTGGGGAGGAAAATACCATCTCCTGCCGTGTGGTCCGGACAGCAGAGGATGTAAACGCGCGGCTGGTGCTGCTGCGGCCGGAGCGGGCGGCGGCAGACGTTCCGCCCATCCGCATGGAGGCGGACAGGGAAAACTGGAAAGACGGAGTCGGTTCCATGGTCACTGTGGCCGTGGAACCCGGAGAAATTTTACTGTTCAGTGACAAATAAAGGAGGAATTTGGATGTTCAAAGCGGCGGTGATGACGGTCAGCGACCGTAGTTTCCGGGGTGAGCGGCCGGACGGCGGCGGCCCCTTGGTGGCAGGGCTGCTGAAAGGCGCCGGATACGAGATCGCGGAAATGGTGATCGTGCCGGACGAACAGGAGCAGATCGAATCGGCTCTGCGGGCACTTTGTGATGAGGCGGACATTGCGCTGGTGGTCACCACCGGCGGCACCGGCTTTTCTCCGCGGGATGTGACGCCGGAGGCTACCATAGCGGTATGCCAGCGGCTGACGCCGGGGATTCCGGAGGCCATGCGCTACGCATCCATGCAGGTGACGCCGCGGGGGATGCTGTCCCGTGCGGCGGCAGGCATCCGGGGAAGAACGCTGATCGTGAATCTCCCTGGCTCTCCGAAAGCCGCCAAGGAAAATCTGGAAGCGGTGCTTCCGGCCCTCTCCCATGGACTGGAGATGCTCACCGGCGGGGTGGCGGATTGTGCTGCGCTGGATACATAATCTGCGATTTCGACCGCTCGGTTTTTTTGGTGCCTTCATACAAAGAATACTATTGGACGAAAAGTGTCGACATTGGTTAAAATACTCTTGACATACATGCCATGGTATGACTTTGGGAGGAGGATTACATGAAAGAGCTGATTGACCAGATTGCCTCTGGCTATAAGGAAAAGCTGGTACAGTATCGCAGATACCTGCACCAGCATCCGGAACTGTCGTTCCATGAGGAGAAAACAGCAGCTTGGATCCGGGAACACCTGCAGGCTGCGGGGGTTTCCATTCTGCCCGGTATCAGCGGAAATTCCGTTGTGGGTGAGATCGACAGCGGCGTACCCGGCCCTTGCGTGGCATTCCGCGCAGACATTGATGCGCTGCCTATTCAGGAGGAGACTGGACTTCCGTTCAGTTCCGAGGTTTCCAATGTCATGCACGCATGCGGGCATGATGCCCACACGGCGATTCTGCTTTGCCTGGCAGAGGCGCTCTCCGCGCATCGTGATCTGGTGAAGCGGGGGAGCGTGCGCTTCCTGTTCCAGCAGGCGGAGGAGGTCATGCCCGGCGGTGCCTGCCAGTTGGTCCGGGATGGTGTGATGCAGGATGTGGACTGCATTTTCGGCCTTCACATCAGCAATATGTATGAAACGGGTACGATTGCCTGCACCAGCGGCCCCACATTGGCGGCTACCTCGAATTTTGAAATTGTTATCAAGGGACAGGCCGGTCACGCAGCATTCCCCCACAAGGCTGTCGATACGATCACCCCGGGCTGTGCTATCATCAGCGAGCTGAACCAGCTGGTGACCAAGGCCACCAGTGCCCAGGAAACTCTGGTGGTAAATGTGACGCAGTTTATCGCCGGCGATAAATCTCCGGTGAACGTAGTGCCTGATACAGCGGTGCTGCGCGGTACGATCCGCACGCACAACAATACCCTGTTCCGCGAGATGCAAAAGCGAGTGGGTGAGGTTGCCGCTGCTGTCTGCGCCATGAAGGGCTGCACTTGTGAGTATACCTGCGACAGCGGGTATCCTGCTGTGATCAACACCGAGGCGGAGACCAAGCTGGCGTGGGATGCCATTGTGGAAATGGGATATCACGCAGTCACGGCACCTGCCAATATGGGCGGTGAGGACTTCGCGTATTATCTGCTGGAAAAGCCTGGATGCTATTTAAAGCTTGGTGTGTCCAATGCAGCCAAGGGGATTACGGTGCTTCCTCATAACTGTAAGTTCACATTGGACGAGGACGCCATGCTGGTCGGCCTGAAAACATTCATGGCTACATATTGCAAGGCCAGCGAAGAGAACTGACAGGAGAAGGAGAAAAAAATGACATTTTCATTTGCCTGGGCGCTGGCCATTCTGGTAGTGCTCTATTACATCAGCTCCGTGCTGAGTACGCTGACCCGTGCCCGTATCGGTACGATGATTTTCTTTTCTGTATTTATTCTGCTGGGCTATTGGACGATTTTTCCGGCGGATATCATCGCCACATCGCAGCTGACCGTGGTAGCTGCCATCTGCAACCTGGTGCTGCTGATCAATGTTGGTTCCTCGTTTGACCTGGAGACCCTCAAGAGCGACTGGAAGGTGGTCGTAGTTACCTTGGTCGGATGCATTGGCATGGGCGTACTGGTGTTTGCCGCTGTTACGCCGCTCTTTGGTCTGGACATGGCACTTTCCAGCTACCCCTGCCTGGTCGGCGGCCTGGTGGCAACCAACTTGGTCAATGACACACTGATTGCAAAGGGCGCAGATGACCTGGCTGTGACCATCGTTTTGATGCTGTCTTTGCAGACCTTTGTCGGAATGCCTGTGATGAGCTTCGGCGCCCGCAAGGAGTGCGAGCGTCTGCTGGCAGATTACCGTGCCGGCCGGGTGATTGTATCCGATCCCAAAAAGAATGCAGTGGCAAAGTCTGCACCCACTACTACGAAGGCACTGATCGACCGGCTCCCCGCCAGATATAATACTCCCATCCTGCACCTGGCCATGTGCATTTTCCTGGGCGCTTTGGCCGGTTCTGTCTCCGTGTATACCTCTGCGTGGACCAATGGACTGATCGGCAGCGCCATCGTCGGCATTGTGTTCGGTATCGTGTTCAAGCAGCTGGGCCTCCTGGCCAAAGAGCCTCTGGCAAAGGCTGGTGTTCTGAGCTTCTTCATGATGGCCATGATGATCAACATGCGTGTAAGCTTTGCCAAGATCACCCCCATGGGTCTGGTGGAGCGCCTGCTGCCCATTGCTTTCTGCATCATCATTGGCGCTGTGGGTGTTGCCATTTTTGCAGTGCCCATTGGACGTAAGCTGGGTCTCAACTACGGCTTGGTGCTGGCCTTCACCATGGGTTCTTATGCCGGATATCCCCTGAACTATCAGGTTTGCATGGAGGTCATCACTATGCTGGCTGAGACGCCTGAAGAGGTGGAGTATCTTAAGGATCATGTCCTGCAGAGAGTGATCATCGGCGGTGTGACGGCGGTTTCTCTGGCCTCTGTCGTCATTGCAGGCTTGCTGGTGAGCTTCCTGTAAAATAGAAATTGTTCAGATTCTTTTATCCATTAACAAAAGCTCCAGCAATATTGCTGGAGCTTTTGTTATACATGAAAATAATGGGGATGAGTTTGAGAAGGCGATATAACGGAATAACTGCGAGCCATTCAAGAGCAGCTCACCAATTTGAAAACTGCAACGAGAAAACTATCGTGAAACCATATGGCAAAAGGAGGTTTCACCTATCGCGAACATCGGGTGTCATTGTTTCAATAGACATTTCTGCTTTCCATAGATTGATTTATTCAGATTGAAGACATAGGAGACCGAGCAGACAACAAAGAAGTATGGCAGATAGGCATATCCAAAGACTTCGGCTCCGATCAATATCGGGGCTAACAAGGTGTTTGTCGCGCCCCCGAACAAAGCAACATATCCCAGAGCAGCTGCAAATTGGACCGGCAATCCCATCGTACCCGCAAGCATCACACCCATGCTGGATCCAATTGAAAATAGAGGGGTTACTTCTCCTCCCTGGAACCCGGCGGCTAAAGTCAAAATAGTAAAGGCAAGTTTTAAGAGCCAGTCATATGCGTATATCGTATCGCCCGCAAAACTGGCATTGATCAGGTTGGTTCCCAAACCGCAATAGCGTCCTCTATGAAGCAAGATAAACAGAGGGATCAGAATGATGCCAACAACTGCGATCCTGATAATAGGATTTGGAAGCTTGGCGGACATGGCTTGCTTCATCTGCTTTAAAGCCCATGCGAAAAAGCCGCCGACAAGACCAAACACCATACCGAGGACCAGAAGTTTGATCACCGTTGAGGCCTGAAAGGAAATACTATCAGAAAGGTAAAATGTAAACTTTTCGAGGCCCAAAGATTTTGAAACCTGGCTTGCTGTAAATGAAGCCACAAGAGAGGGGAAAAGTGCCTCATATCTTAATTCGCCGGCAACCAGAACTTCCATTGCAAAGAAAACTGCTGCAATAGGAGTGCGGAACAATCCGGAAAAGCCTGCGGCCATACCGACCACCAGAAAAATGTTTGGGGCGTTCTTGATTGGGATGTGCCTGCCGAACCAGTGGGAGACGGTAGCACCGATCTGCACAGCAACGCCTTCACGGCCTGCGCTGCCGCCGAAGATGTGTGTGATCCACGTACCACACATAACAAAGGGGATCAATTTCAGAGGGATGATTTCTTCTTCACCATGGCCGACTTCAAAGACGAGATTCATCCCTTTGCTGCTTTTGCCGCCGAAATGCAGGTAACAATAGGCAATCACGATTCCCCCGAGGGGTAAAAAAAGGATCAGCGGGAAAAAATACAAATTCCGTAAGTCTGTGATCCATAGCAGAATGCGGCCGAACATTGCGTCAATTGTTCCGATTGCTGCACCCACAGGAATGGAAAAGAACGCCAGCAACAGTTGGCTTGAATAATGACTTGCAGTTTTTTTGATATTGAAATTCATGATTTTAACACACACTCCTTGCTTCTGGCTTCTTTTGAATGCACAAAATGCGGCAGAGAATAGGAAACGATCCGCGGTCAGTTTCCTGATTGCTTTACCATTGCGGGAACAAAGGCTTGTCATTTCTAACACATGGATAATGGCGGGACTGGATGCTGAGTATCCCAGCATAGTTTTCTCTGCACAAAAAGTCAGAAAAAGCTGATGACTGCTGCAAACATACCATGCTCACAGAAGTCATCAGCTTAATAAGCGATTCAGGCTTTCGCCTCGGGAGAACTTCATTCCCGCGCCTATGATAGCACATGCAGAAGATCCTGGCAATCCTTTTCTCTTTTCCAAACGCAATAAATGGTTGGAACCATGGTGACCGCCTTTGCAGCACAGAATCTATCATATGGCATAGGGAAAATGCCTTGCGCTTTTTTGGGGAGTGTGCTATACTGCCATCGGTTTGCGGAATGCGGCGAAAGGGGGAGCTCCCTGGCGCCACGCTCAAAATATAGATGACAAAAACCAGATCGCGAGGGAGCCTGTGTTCCAGGCTGAGAGGGTCCCAGAAAGGGCCGACCGCACCCTGCTTTTTCCAAGGTGGGGCAATCAGCATCTGCGTGAAAGTCATGGTAAGGCATATGCAGATGCATATGCCTTTTTCTTTTGCGCGGAAAATTGAATGGAGGTACTCCTATGAAAAAGAACATTCCCGCACTCCTTTTGACTCTGGCGCTGTCCTGCGGCCTGCTGGCCGGCTGCGGCGCCTCCGGCACCGGCGAGACGGCTCAGGAAGAGCCGGGTACGGACGGGGTAAAGAGCGTCGAATCCCTGAAGATCGCCTTCTCTCCTTACGCTGATGCAGACATCATCTCCGAGTCCACCCAGCCTCTGGAGGAACTGCTGAAGGCAAAGCTGCTGGAAAAGGGCTATGACGTGGGCGAGATCGACATGTCGGTAGGCACCAGCTATACGGCTGTAGGAGAGGCGCTCAGCGCCGGAAGTGCCGATCTGGGCTTTATTTCCGGCGGAAACTATGTCCTCTTTTCCGACGACTGTGACGTCCTGCTGACGGCGCTTCGCTACGGCATCAACAAAGACTCGGAAAATCCCGTAGACTGGAACGACGGCACTATCGAGGAAAATACCGAGGATATGAGCACGTATTACCGCTGCATTTTGCTGGCAGGTCCTACGGAAAAGGGACAGGCACTCCTGGACAAGGTCAATAACGGCCAGGAGCTGACCTGGGAGGATCTGAACAGCGCAACCTGGGCGGTGCTCAATCCCACCTCCGCCTCCGGATATATCTATCCCTGCCTGTGGCTTCAGGAGCACTACGGAAAGGGGATCAGCAATCTGGACAATGTGGTGGAGTGTGACTCCCATACGACCTCTGTGGCCCGTCTGGCTGCCGGTCAGGTGGATGTGATGGTGTCCTATGGACACATCCGCATCAAGAATGCCCCTGTCTGGGAATCTGACTTCGGCGGCACCGCGCCCATGGTGGAGCAGACCGGCGTCATCGGCGTCACAGACGGCATCTACAACGATATGATCGCTTACAGCAAGACGTCCGAGACCATGCAGGACGAGGATTTCCGAAAGGCTGTGGGCGAATCCTTCATCGAACTGGCCGAGACGGAAGAGGGGCAGGCCATCTTCAGCGTTTTCAGCCAGGTGGGCTATACCTGGGGCAGCGATGCCGATTATGACGGGGAGCGGGCGGCACAGGAGCTCCTCAGATCCATGGAACAGTGATCTGCAGCCGGGAGAGTCGCTATGCTACAGGTCCAGCACATTCAAAAACGCTTTCCACGAACGGGAGAGGTTCTGAAAGACGTGAGCTTCACTTTGAAGGATGGGGAGTTTCTCTCGGTCATCGGTCCCTCCGGTGCGGGAAAGACAACATTGTTCCGAATCCTCAACGGGATGGAAACCTGTGACGGCGGAAAGATCCTCTATGCGGGCGTCTCCTTTGAGTCTGCCCGGGGCCGGGACAAACGGGCCGTACAGCGGACCATCGGCACCATCTATCAGGATTTTTGCCTGGTGGAAGTTTCCAGTACCCTGAAAAATGTCCTGAATGCCTGCCTCCCGGAGATGAACACGGGAGCTGCGCTCCTGGGGTGCTTTGGACCGGCCAGACGGGAAAAAGCTGCCGGTATCCTGCGGGAGGTGGGATTGGCAGACAAGCTGGATGAGCCGGTCAAGCGTCTCTCCGGCGGACAGAAGCAGCGGGTGGCCATCGCCCGGGCACTGATGCGGGACCCGGCGGTGCTGCTGGCCGACGAGCCGGTGGCGTCCCTAGACCCCGTCACCGGGCGGCAGATCCTCCAGCTGCTGCGCCAGATCCAGCAAAACCGGGGCGTCAGCGTCCTGATGAATAGCCACAATCTGGAGCTGTCCCTGGAGTTTTCCGACCATATCATCGGAATCAGCCATGGACAGGTAGTTTTCGATGGTGCCCCAGGGGACGTCACCAAGGAGATCCTGGAAAAGATCTACGGCGGAACCGGGGTGGGCATATGAGGCGGCGTCTTTCCCGGCCACTGACAGCCGCGGCCTTTGTGGCTGCCTTTCTGGGAGCCGCCTGGTTCACCGGCTGTGATCTTTCCATGCTGTGGGCCAGGAGGAGCCATTTGACGGATATCGTGTCGGAGATGATCCCGCCGGAGTGGAGTTTTGCGGGGAAGGCCCTGCCCCTGCTGTGGACCACGGTACAGATGTCTGTTACCGGTACGGTCCTGGGGGCGGCATTGGCAATTCCTGCCGCCATGGGCTGCACTGCAACGCTGCCCGGGCCTAGGGGACTCAAAAAACTCCTGCGCTTTTGTATCCAGCTGCTGCGGTCTTTCCCGGCGCTGATCCTGGCCTTGCTGGCAACTTTCTTTCTGGGGATCGGCGCCTTTGCTGGAACTGCCGCTATCACAGTCTATACCTTTGCCATTATGACCAGGCTGACCTATGAGGATATGGAGAGTGTGCCGCTGGGGCCTTACACAGCGCTGCAAGCCATGGGAGCCAGCCCCGTCCGGGCCTTTGTTCATTCCGTTTTCCCGGAAATCACACCCGCCTATCTCACCAATGTGCTCTATCTGCTGGAGGGCAATGTGCGTCACAGCGCCATTCTGGGTTATGTGGGGGCAGGAGGGATCGGGCTGCTTCTCAATGAGAAGGTTTCCTGGCGGGAGTACGGCAAGGTTGGGATGATCCTGATCCTGCTCTTTTTTGTGGTGTATGGAATGGAAGCCCTCAGTACCGTTCTGACCCGGCTGGTGCAGCATGAGCTGACGATGAGCGGAACAGGGAAGAGACTGCTGGCCGGTGCGGCGGCAGGGCTGTTTATCTTCTGTACGCTGACTTTGCCGGCTCCGGATCTGTCCCGGACCAGCTTGCGGATGGTACAGGTGCTGCTGGAGGGTCTGCTTCATCCGGATCTGGAGCTGCTGCTCCGTCTGGACAGCAGCGGCCTTTTCTACCTTTTGGCAGAGACGGCGGCGATGGCTCTTGTGGGGACCTGTGCAGGCGTGGTCGTAGCAGTTCCCTTGTCTTTCCTGGGCAGTGGACGGTTCTTTCCGGCTCCGATAGCGTGGTTCTTCCGAACTGTGGTGGCCGCAGTCCGCTCCATCCCCTCCTTGATCTATGGGCTGATTTTTATCCGGGTCTGCGGCCCCGGCTCCTTTACAGGCGTCCTGACGCTGGCGGTATGCAGTGTGGGACTCCTGTGCAAGCGATTTTCAGAGGCAATCGACGCGCTGGATCTGCGCCCTGTCCGGGCTCTGGAATCCATGGGTGTTTCCATGCCGGTCCGGATCTGCCATGGCGTCCTCCCTCAGCTGGCACCCCAGATCGCTTCCGGAACGCTTTATCGCTTTGACGTCAATATCCGGGAGGCGTCGGTACTGGGACTAGCGGGGGCCGGCGGAATTGGCGCGCCTTTGATCTTCGCTATGAACCAGTATGCCTGGAATGAGGTGAGCACGCTGGCGCTGGGCATGATTTTCCTGGCATGGCTGGTGGATGTGGCTTCTTCTTCCTGTCGAAAGGCTTCCTGAGGGGCGTACCCACTGCCGGGGCGGATGCGATGATATGGGAGTATAGCTGTCCCTGCCAATTGGAAAAAACACACGGAGACATTGCATTGCAATGTCTCCGTGTGTTTGCCATTTGCTTCAAAATTTTTCGAAACCAACGGAGCTGCCGGCATGATGGATAGGCTTTAATATAGTCCCTTGATGATATCCACACAGCGGCCGATCCCAAGGGTGCCGCTGTTGAGTGTGAGATCATAGTTTGGGGCATAGCCCCATTTCATATCGGTGTAGAACCGATGATAGGCGGCCCGGCGCTTGTCTTTCTCTTTCAGCCGCTGCTCCGGGGATTCCGTCCGTTCGCCATACTCCTGCACGATACGCTCCGCCCGGAACGCCATATCCGCATGGATAAAGACCCGCAGGCAGTCTGCCTTATCCCGGAGGATGTAATCTGCGCACCGTCCCACGATCACGCAGGGACCCTTTTCAGCCAGTTGAGAGATGATTTTGTATTGGATCTGCCAGAGATAGTCGGCGTTGTTGGGTCCGGAGTCCCGATGAGAAAAGGCGCTGGCCAAAAATCCGCCGGGCGCATACTCTCCGGCTTCTTTGATGTAGTTTTCGTGGAACCCGCTCTCCTGCGCGATCTTTTGCAGCAATTCGCTGTCATAGCAGGGGATCCCAAGTTCGGCGGCTACCCGCTTGCCGATGGTGCGGCCGCCGCTGCCGAATTCGCGGCTGATGGTGATGACTCTGTTTTTCATTGCAGTAAACCTCTCCTTTGGAAAATCCGGTCAGCCGGCGGTGCGCAGCCGGCGGTAATAGCCGTCCACATAAGTGAGGTAAATGACTCCACCCACCACATAGGCAATGGCGGTCAGAGCAAAGCCGGTGGTCAGACCGATGGATTCCTGCATAAAGCCCATGAGCAGGGAACCGATGCCAATGCCGATGTCATAGGAGAGCATATAGGTGGAGTTGGCCACGCCTCTGTGGGGGGCCGGTGTGGTGCCGGTGACAAAGGACTGAAAGAGCGGCTGCAGGATACCATAGCCCAGGCCAAAGAAAAAGCCGGCAGCCAGCAGATGGACACCGCTGGTCAAAAACAGAAAGCTGAGCATGGTGAGGATCAGCACTGCCAGACTGGCGTAGACCAAAGGCCGGTGCTTCCCAGCGTCGATGACTTTCTGGGTAGACATTTTGGACAGCAGCATCCCTGCCACCAGGCAGATGTAGAAGTAGGGGAGATGTCCCATGATGTCCTTCTCCTGAGCCAGGATGGAAGAGTACGCGATGACGGCTCCGTAGGGGATCATCAGAAACATCATATTCAGCATAAACGGGGCGGCGGGGCTGTAGAGAGACTCTTTGAGCGAGAACTTTTTCCGCTCCACCTTGGGGTATTGCAACCGGCAGCAGGATACGCAGATCAGAGCGAGAACGGTGATACCGAAAATGGTGAGAAAGGAGGCTTTGCTGCTCATATTGTTCTGGACTTTCAATCCCACATAGGGGCCGACCGCCATACCGATGGATACGGTGAAGGCAAAGCGGCTGATGCCCTCTGTGATCTTGGCTGCCGGCAGAACGTCCCCGGCCATGGTCATGGTGGCGGAGGCGCACACGGAGTATACGGCACCCATATAAAGCCGCACCACGATCAGCAGTCCGAACACCGGGAAAATGAGAAACGCCGGGAATGACAGGCAGAACAGGGCCAGAAACAGCAGGTAGACCCGATAACGGTTGAAGTTATCCAGCAGGTATCCTGCCACCGGGCGGAACAAGACCGTGGACACGGACATGGCCGTTAAAACGATGCCTACCTTGGACCCGGTGATCCCGATCTCTGCACAGTAGACCGGGATAATGGGGATGGAGGCATAGAACGCCGCCAACACCAGAAGGTTGGTAATGAACAGGAGGATGAATTTCCTGTTCCAGATTTTTTCTGCTTTTTCCATACAAGCAAAGCTCCTTTGGCTAAAAATGATAAAAGGTGGCAACTGCCACCAAATAACTATAACACGGAGAAAAGGACGTGTCAATCACTGGTTGCACGTGCCACTAATTTGTATGGGAGAAAGCGGTACGTTTGCAAATTCCGTTGTTCCGCGCTATAATACTCCCAGCAGAAAAGGGGGCGCACAGCTTGGAAAATATTATGAACAGCCCGTTCAAGGCTATTTCGATCCTATACAGAAAATCGCATATCTGGCTGAACAACCGCTGTGCCGAGTACGGTTTGACAGCGGCCCAGGCTATGGTGATCCTCATTGTCTGTGACTTCCGTTCCCTGACACAGGACGAGATCACCAAGCGGCTGGGGCTGGATAAAAGCGTCATTGCCAAGACCGTGACGAAGATGGAGGAAACCGGATTTCTGGTACGTACCACAAATCCGAAAGATAAGCGCACCTATGATATCCAGCCCACAGAAAAGGCGTGGGAGGTATATCCGTTTGTCCAGGAGCAGATCGATGCGTGCTTTCAGCGTATGACCCAGCAGATGTCGGCGCAGCAGCAGGCGGCATTCAAAGAGCTTCTTTTGCTGGCAGCGGAAATGACGCTTGCGCAGGCGGATTGATATTATATGTCCATGACTATTCTTCAGTACAAAGCCCCGCCGGAAGCATTTGCTTTCGGCGGGGCTTTTGCGCAATGTCATCATGAAAGAGAGATCGTGTGCGAGGAATTGCCGGACTTTGATTTTAGTTGCCGCTGCAGACAAATTACGCGGCATGGAATGTCCAGAAAGGGACTGTACAGGGAAAAATGGTAGAAGCGTCATTGCCTGAAGAACGGGGAATACCAATGACCGGTCCTTGTCCAAAGACGAGGACCGGTCATTGCTGCAGAGGAAAAACAGAAAGGGTCAATTGTTTTTCTGGGCTGCTTTTTCTGCGCGCTCTTTGCGGGCAACGCGGAAGATCGAAATGACCAGGGGAACAGCAATGGCAGGAGCTCCAATGATTCCCAGAGCGCCCAGAATGATTTTGATGATGTTCATCATTCCCATAAAGGAAATGAAGTAGTTGATCATGAGGAAGACAATGGAAATTATAAAGTACTTGGTGCCCTCTTTCAGCCGGTCGGTTTTCCAGACCTTGGAGAACCGCTTACCGATGTTGAAGCAGAAAACAGGGCCGGTGGAAATAAGTGCTGCCATGACGATGATCCAGTAAAGAACCGTGAGCCACGGGGCCATGTACTGCTGGCAAATACCCAGAATGGGGGCATTATTGATCGCCTCCGGCATATAGGGAAGCACGATCACGCTGGGGAGCAGGAACAAGAGGCCCAGGGAAACGGCAATCGAAAAACCGGCGCCGTAGCAGTCCCACTTATGGCGAATGCGGTCGGAATGGCTGCACAGGGTGCTGCCCCAGGCAGTGGAAGCAAATCCGAAGTTGATCACGGTCCAATAGCCCATGCCAAGAGAGGTGCCGGTCCAATCGAGGCCCTCCTGGAAGTTTCCGAAACGCTCCCAGAAAATATCGCCCCGGTCCTGGAGGACCGCTACAAACAGAATGGACATGCCGATGATCAAAGCGACCGTCAAGACGGTGTCGAACTTTCTGAGAAATGCAGCACCGTATCTGGTCAGGAACGAAAAGAGGGCAACTGCCAGCAGGCTGGTGACTGCGGTAGGGAGAGGGATGACATCGCCCACCATATCAGAGAACAAAGCGATGGCTGTTGCACAGGCAGAGATAGCGGTCAGGACGGTGTGAAAATCGAAGAAAACCGTGACGACTTTCTTTAAGAAGGGATTTGCATGTTCCCCCTGAAGTCCATACAGTGCCAGGTAATAGCTGTTGTAATCCGTAACCTTATAGGCATGTATGAATCTCAGCATGACGGTGCAGAAGAAGAACATCATTGCCGAGAAAATCAGGAGCAGGGTCAACATATGTCCGCCGCCCAGAGGGATGAAATAAGAGACAGAGTATGCACCGGAAGCGGTTGCTCCTCCGCAGAAGCCGCCAAAGACCAGACCTGCCAGTGGCAGCCAGATGCCGAGAGAAACTCTCAGGGCAGATTTTTTATCCATAATACCTCTCACTTCCTCTTTGACAAAAATCGTAGAGGGTCAAACAACTACGAACAAAGATGTGGCCGAACGAAGAAAGCGGACGCCGGTATCACTCCTTGAGGTAAGGAAGCAGGTACTCATCCAGCTCGGTGCCGACGATATTGTTGAAGTAGTTGTTGGCCAGGGTCAGCACGGCGTAAGTGATCACAATGACCATGGTCTCCTCATCGTAGCGAGCCTGCAGGGCCTCGTAGACGTCATCAGGCACGTGGTTGGGATCAGCCACCAGAGCTTCAGCAAAGTTCAGCAGATCCGTTTCCTCGTCAGAGAACTCGAAGGTATCCCAGTCAATACCCATGTCCACGATGATCTTCTTGAAATAGTGGCCGCAGATGAGGCACTCGTTGCCGTTGGCGATGGCGTAGCCGAAGATCATGGTGGCGCGCTTGCCGATCTTTGCTTCCAGGGCATCGCTGACGTCATAGGCAGCATCTTCCAGACCGTAGAAGCAGACGGGGCTGTGGGCCAGGATTTCTTTCATGTTGGTGATGCGCAGGCCCTTTGCCTTGTGGTTGGCCATGACCTGCAGGGCTTCGGCGGAGGCGGTGGAGGGGGTGACTCTGGAAATGACGTTTTTGCGCTTCATAATAGGCTCTCCTTTTACTTTCTGATTGTCCGCGGTGAACGCGTTGTTTCACTTAATAATATTTGTAATATGATTAAGTGTGTATTAACAATAGCATTAAAAAAGGAAAGAATCAATGGGCGCACTCGATAAAAATTGTATAAAACTTTATTGCAAATAAACGAAATGCAAATGAATTTGTGCAATTACAATAATTTTAGTTGACTCGTCAAACTTGCTAGTATATTATTAATATGATTAACGATTGCGGAGTAGAACCAGTTGAGCCGCCAAGCTGCCATCGACCAGCTTGCAGTTTGCAATGCATATGGCCTGTGCGGGCCGTGCATTACCCGCAAAATCCATAGATCATAAAACATCAGGGAGGAAAAGAAACCAGTATGCTTAAAGAAAATAAAAAGTATCAGGACTATGTCCATATCCTGCAGGAAGAGCTGGTTCCCGCCATGGGGTGTACGGAGCCCATCGCCTTGGCTTATGCAGGTGCCAAGGCCAGAGAGACGCTGGGGGCAATGCCGGAGAAAGTGGTGTTGGAGATCAGCGGGAGTATCATAAAAAATGTGAAGAGCGTGATCGTCCCCAATACAGGCCATATGAAAGGTATCCCGGCAGCCGTTGCCGCAGGAATCGTCGTGGGACATTCTGAGCGCCAGCTGGAGGTCCTTTCGGCAGTTACAGACCCAGAGCGGGAGGCGATGGCTGCCTTTATCAGAAGCGTACCGATTGAAATTCACCACCTGAAAGATGGCCGGGTATTTGATATTGTGGTCCAGGTGTTCTCGGGAGAACATCGTGCCAAGGTGCGGATCGCTGATTATCACACCAATATTGTTTTGGTCGAAAAAGACGGGACGGCTCTGTATCGCGGCACTCTGGATACTGGGACAAACAGCAGGACGGATCGGACGGTGCTGAACATGAGGGACATCTGGGACTTTGCCATCTCGGCAGATATTCAGGATGTGAGGGAGTGTCTGGACCGTCAGATCCAATATAACACGGCCATTGCAGAAGAGGGGATGCGCAGGGAATACGGCGCCGGCATCGGGCGTGTTTTGATGGGCTCTTACCAAAACGACATCAGGGTGCGGGCCAGAGCAAAGGCGGCTGCGGGATCAGACGCAAGAATGAACGGGTGTGAGCTGCCTGTCATCATCAACTCCGGCAGCGGGAACCAGGGAATCACCTGCTCTGTTCCGGTGATCGAATACGCCAGAGAGAAAAACGCCAGTGATGAGATGCTGTATCGTGCGCTGATCCTTTCAAATTTGACTGCGATCCACCAAAAAACCGGGATTGGGACGCTCTCTGCGTACTGCGGTGCGGTTTCAGCCGGTGCGGGAGCCGGTGCCGGCATCGCATATTTGTGCGGTGCCGGATATCAGGAGGTGGTACATACAGTGATCAATGCATTGGCGATCACTTCCGGCATCGTCTGCGACGGCGCAAAATCCTCCTGTGCGGCCAAGATTGCCGCCTCAGTTGACGCGGCGATCCTGGGCTATGAGATGTGCCTCCAGGGGAAAGCATTCCAGGGAGGGGATGGCATCGTGATGGAGGACGTGGAAGAAACGATCAGAGGGGTCGGCGTTTTGGCCCGTGAGGGTATGCGGGAGACCAATCACGAGATCATCAAACTGATGATTCACGGCTGAGCGAAACAAAAGAGGAGCGTGGTGCATCGCACCACGCTCCTCTTTCAGGAAACGCAAGGGGTCTCAGGCCTGGTAAATGGAAGTGAAAATCGACAGGTCATTTCGCAGCGCATTTTCTGCTTTTGCAAGATTCTTGGTCGCGATGCCATCGATGATCTCGTCATGGGGGTCTATGCCATTGCGGTTGTCGCTTTCCAGGAAACTCCAGTTTTTTTGCGCATAGGCAATCCGGAGGATCTTCATGGTGGACAGGAGCTGCTTGTAGGCATAGTCATTGTCCGCAAAGCTGGCCAGCAGCATATGGAATGCCTGATTGCTTTCCCAGCGGGATGCTGTGCCGGCAGCCAGCGGATGGCTGGAATTCTGGACGGCACGCAGCTGCTCGAGCTGCTTGGAGGAAATGTTGTAGAAACAGTTTTGCAGCAAACCGCATTCCAGGATCCGGCGATACAGCATGATCTCATTGATGTCGTTGGATGTAAACTGCACCACTTCATATCCATATCGAGGAATATTCCGAAGAACCCCCTCGTTGCAGAGCATGATCAATGCTTCCCGGATCGGAGACTTGCTGTAGCCGAATTGATCGATCAGGGTTTGCTCGTTCAGGACTTGTCCTGCCACATACTGGCCGCTGATGATGGATTTCAGCATCTCATCATAAACGATCTCTTTCAGCGTTTTTCGCTCCATACTGTGCCTCCGTGCTGCAACTCCAAAACTACACAACCTGACCTGACAGCCAAATCTGTGTATATAGCATTTTACTGATTCTTGGTGCTGCTGTCAATTCTTATTGTCCAGACGAGAAATCAAGCATTTGCCAGAAGATATTTTTCTGCCTGGGTAGCTGCAATTGCGCCGTCCGCAACTGCGGTCACGACCTGACGCAGGGATTTGGCGCGGATATCTCCGGCGGCAAAGACGCCGGGGATGTTGGTATGCATATCCGCATCGGTGACAACGTAGCCTCTGTCCAGTTTTACGGCGCTTTCAAACAGTTTTGAGTTGGGATTGAAGCCGATGAATCCGAACAGACCGAATACGCCATCCTCAGGGTCAGCCGCGATTTTGGTCAGAGCGCCTGTGTTGACGTTTTTGAGGATCATGCCTTCCATAAGCTCCTCGCCGTAGACCTCGTCCACGACATGGTTCCAAATGAAACTGATCTTCGGATTGGCAAAGGCTTTTTCCTGGATCGATCTGGCAGCGCGCAGTGTGTCACGGCGGTGGATGATGGTGACTTTCCGCGCAAACTTCGTCAAATAAATGGCTTCTTCCACGGCGCTGTCGCCGCCGCCTACAACATAAACTTCCAGACCTTCAAACAGTGCGCCGTCGCAGGTGGCGCAGAAGGAGATCCCCTGACCTACAAATTTGGCCTCATTTTTGCAGCCCAGAGGTTTTGGGAAGGCGCCGGTTGCCAAAATAACCGTACGGGCCTGGTAGGTGCCGCTGTTTCCAACCAGCGTTTTTACATCACCCTCCAGCTCAACAGACCGAATTACGTCACAGGCCCGCTCCGCACCGAATTTTTGAACCTGGGCGGTCATCCTGGAAATCAAAGACGCGCCGGACTCGCCCTCCGGCAAAAGACCCGGATAATTTTCGATTTCGCTGGTGGTGATGATCTGCCCGCCGTCTCGTCCCTTTTCCAGAATCAGCGTAGAGAGGCGGGCGCGGCCGGCATACAGGCCGGCGGCCAGGCCGGCCGGACCTGCGCCCAAAATAATTACATCATAGATCTTATTCATGTCGATGCCCTTTCTTTGACCGGTAGACTGACGGAAGAAATCGTATATCAGGAAAGCCCAGTCCAAATCCTATGGAACTGGGCTCTCCGAAAAAAGATTTGCTGCGCAGGTTATCCGATATGACGCTTGATCATTTCCTCGATGTTTTCAGGTGTGGCGTTGCCCTTCATGCAGCGCTCGATGGCTACTCCGTTTTCATAGATGACGACAGCGGGGAGCCCCATGATTTTTTGGGAGAGCGCCAGGCGGCGGGACTGATTCGTATTAAAAGCGCAGAATTTGAGACTGCCGCCATAAGTTTCTTCCAGTGCATGGACGTGGGGCATCAGTTCCTCGCAGGGGGCGCACCCTGCACCATAAAAGTCCACCAAAAGCTTACCGGACGCCTGCAGAACCTCGGTTTCAAACGTGTTGACATCTAATTCCAGCATAATATACTCCTTTTCCTCAGTGGTGTTACATAGGTAGTATGTAGTCTGTCTCTTATACACATCTCCGAGCCCACGAGACCGGAGCCTATCT
>URKI01000012.1 GCA_900548505.1 uncultured Oscillibacter sp.
TGGACGGCCCCACCGGGCCGCAGGGACTTCCCGGCCCAGCCGGAGCCACCGGGCCACAGGGGCCCCAGGGCGCGACCGGACCGACAGGCCCGCGGGGGGCGGCAGGGGCCACCGGGCCCACCGGCCCTCAGGGCATCCGGGGCATGGACGGCCCCACCGGGCCGCAGGGACTTCCCGGCCCAGCCGGAGCCACCGGGCCGCAGGGCCCCCAAGGAGTACCGGGTCCCACAGGCCCCCAGGGCATCCAAGGGATGGCGGGAGTGGCCGGACCAACCGGGGCCACAGGCCCCCAAGGCGTACCAGGTCCCACCGGGCCCCAGGGTATCCCCGGACCGGCTGGAGCCACAGGGCCCACAGGTCCTACCGGGCCTCAGGGCACGCCGCAGGACGACGTTTTTGCATCCTATTACTCCGACGTGGCCTCGGTGCCCAACAATACCCAGATCCCCCTGGACGAGCTGCTGAATGACCCTACCGGCAACATCACAGCGGTCAGTTCCCAGCAGCTTCGCCTTCAGCCGGGCTATTACCGGGTATCATACGCGGTATCTGTCCTTCTGGCTACGCCTGGCTATCTTCAGGTGACTCCCGCTTTCGGCGGCTTTGCCCGTATCGACCTGGGAATCTATTTCCGGACCTCCGGGAACAGCTCCACCGCCAACGGTGCCAGTACCTTTTCCTTTTATACCCCTGTCGCCACCAACTTTTCCCTAACCTATAACAGCGACGTGTCCGGTCGGAGCGTGCGCACCACACTGGATATTCAGAAACTCCGGCGCACACCCTGAGCCCGGCCCGGCCGGGGCCCCTGCTCCGGCCGGGCCAGTTCTGATGTTTTTCTTACAATTACGCCCCGCCCTTGACTTGCCGCCGCCGCTTTGGCTATAATGTCCTGGAAAAGGGGGCGGATGCCATGGACGCGCAGATTCTGGTTGTGGACGACGAGCCGGAGATTGCCGATCTGGTAGAGGTCTATTTGAAGAGCGAGGGGTGCACCGTGTTCAAGTGCGGTACCGGCACCGAGGCGCTGGCCGTGGTGCGGAACCAGGCTCTGGACCTGGCCATCCTGGACGTGATGCTCCCCGACATCAGCGGCTTTACCCTCTGCGGGGAAATCCGCAAGGAGCACCACTTCCCTGTACTCATGCTCACCGCCAAGGCGGAGGACATGGACAAGATCACCGGCCTCACCATCGGCGCAGACGACTACATTACCAAGCCCTTCAACCCGCTGGAGCTGATGGCCCGGGTCAAAGCCCAACTGCGCCGCTACACCCGCTACAACGAGGCCGACAAGGCCGGCGACTGCCGGGACATCATTGACTTCAACGGCCTGGTCATCAACCGGGCCACCCACGAGTGTACCCTCTACGACCGGGAGCTGGGCCTCACCCCCATCGAGTTTGACATTCTCTGGATGCTCTGTGAGAACCGGGGCCAGGTCATCTCCGCCGAGCGGCTCTTTGAGAGCGTGTGGGGGGAGAAATACCTGGACCGCAATAATACCGTTATGGTTCATATCCGCCGCTTGCGGGAAAAAATGGGCGAGCCCTCCCGCAATCCCCGGTTCATTAAGACCGTCTGGGGCGTCGGCTACAAAATTGACTAATTTTTTTGAAAAAAACAATTGACAAAACGGGAATGATCGCGTATACTGAATCCTGCCCTGTCCGACAGGGGGTTTTCAATGGCGGCATAGCTCAGTTGGCTAGAGCATGCGGTTCATACCCGCAGTGTCCCCGGTTCAAATCCAGGTGCCGCTACCAAATCCATGAAGCGCCTTAAGGCGCTTCATGGAACAAAACCTGGCCCGTTGGTCAAGTGGTTAAGACACGGCCCTTTCACGGCTGTAACATGGGTTCGAATCCCGTACGGGTCACCATCCCATAAGACGCTGTGGCATCGCGGCGTCTTGTGGGTTCCCAAAAAAGAATATCCGATATGGAGGCTTAGCTCAGCTGGTTAGAGCGCCTGCTTCACACGCAGGAGGTCACTGGTTCGAGTCCAGTAGTCTCCACCAAAAAGAACCTGATTTCGAAAGAAATCAGGTTCTTTTCTTTTTGCGCTCAGGTCCGGTTTGCGGTTTCCGGGAAATGCGACGTGCCTTCTGAATCCCCGCTCTACATTATGTTCTGCGGCTTGCCAAGTGCCTTGCTGGGGGAGACCAAGGCGTTATCTTGCCGGGATACCGATTTTGCGGAATCTGGATCAGTCTGCTTGTGCTTAGTAATCGCCATCGGAGTATCCTTCGGGATACTCCGATGGCTTGAGCTTATGAAAGGATCTGCGTCATCACACTGGTGCCTGAGGTCCGGAGAAACGGATGACGGAAAGTGGTTCATCGGCGGAAAGACGGATGGAAGGGCAGTCGGCAGGCACGAAGAACTGTTCTCCCGGGAAGAGGGGGAAGTGCCTGTCTTTACACAGGAGCTGCCCTTTTCCCTGCAGCACGAACAATCCGAAAAACTGCTCTGGAACAGGGAAATCCAGGCAGGACACCACTTCCACCCGGTCCATTTGAAAATAAGGACAGGCTGCGTCATCCACCAGACGGATGATCCGCCCGTTGGCCCCCTGGTAGAGGTGCTTCGGCTCCATCACGTATTTTTGCAGCAGCTGCTCGCGGCTCAGATGATCGCATCGGATCAGGGAGAACATGGCGTCGTAGCCGATCCCCAGATGGCAGATCTCGTCCGGCACTACGCTGCCGGAAGCCGTTCTGCGTTCCAGCCGCAGCGTCAAATCGCTGGGCTCCTGAATTTCAAGGGCAAAGCAGCCTGCTCCCAGCGCGTGGGGAACGCCGCTTTCCACCAGCACCGTCTGCCCGGGGCTGGCCTCAAAGGCGTACATACACGCTAGAAGCTGGCCGGGATCTCCGCTTTCAAAGGCCCTCCGGAAGTCTGCCAGGGTCACATGCTCCCGAAGTCCCATATAAAAAACCGGAGGCTTCCCGTCGATCGTTCTTCCGGGGAGAAAATACCAGCACTCCGTCTTTCCGTAGGCGGAGTTCCAGAACCGCCGGGCTGCAGAACGATCCGGATGCACCTGCACATTCAGCCGCTCCGCTGTGTCCAGCAGCTTCAAAAGAACCCCGTAGTGGCAGCCATGGGCCTGCACAAAGGCTCGGCCTAAAAAACGATCGGGAGCGGCTGCGATCACATCCCGCAAAAAAAGAGAGGGCTGCTCCGCCTGCCGGCTCAGCCCCTGCTCTGGTACAGCCCCGGCACCGGCGGCCGGCGTTGTGGAGGCGATCCATGCCTCGGGATAATGATCGTCCCGCGGGTCTTTTTCTCCGTACAGCGCCCTGATCCGCTTTCCGCCCAAGTAGACACGCCATGCACCCGCATGATCCAGGCGAATGGGGTATAGGTTTGTCACCGTATCACCGTCCCAGCAGTTTTTATTTCATCATAGCACCAGGATGGTGGGGCGCCTATTGATAAATGATATAAATTTTCTTAACACACTTGTTGCAAATAATCAAAAAATGATTATTTAATCAAAACAGTGTTGATTATAACATGCGGCTGTGATATGTTAAGGTTGCTTCGAGAGGGATGCGACCCCTGAATTCGATCATAAAGGATGGTATAGAACTATGGCGCTGGCAACATTACAAGAAGTCCTTTCCATCGCAGTGCAGAGCAACACTGCGATTCCGGGATTTAACATTGATAACATTGAGGGCACTGAGGCCATTATGGATGCTGCGGAAGCAGAGCATTGTCCGGTGATCCTGACCGTGGGCCAGGGAGCCATCAAGGCAGGGCAGCTGGTGCATCTGGCTGATTTGGTCAAGCGGATCGCCCGGGAAAGCACGGTGCCGGTGGTGCTCCACCTGGATCACGGCATCAGTTATGAGCAGACCGTACAGTGTCTGCGTCTGGGATTTACCTCTGTGATGTATGACGGTTCCCATTATTCCCTGGAAGACAACATCCGGGAAAGCCAGGCTGTGGTTCGCAGCGCCCATGCGGTCGGCGTGTCTGTGGAGTGCGAATTGGGTGCTATTTCCGGCGTAGAAGACGGAATTTCTCACAAAAATGTTAACCTGGTGGATGTGGACGAGGTTCGGGAGTTCATCTCCAAGGTGGACTGCGACGCGCTGGCTGTGGGGATCGGCAATGCCCATGGCATGTACCAGGGTACACCGCACTTCGACTTTGACCGTCTCCAGGCGTGCCAAAAGCTTTCTCCTCCGCCGCTGGTTCTCCATGGCGGTTCTGGAACGCCGGACGACATGATCCGTCAGGCTATCAAGCTGGGTATCCGGAAAATCAATGTGGCCACTGAGCTGCGCATGGCGTTTATGGAAGGCCTGGAGAGCACGGTGGGGCAGCGGGATTTCTATCAGATGTACCGGACTGCCAAGGAAAACATGACCGCTTTGGCCCGCCATAAGATCCAGTTGTTCCAGGGAAAACTGTGATCCGGCTGGCGTTTGATTGGAATTGTCGGAACTAACAAAAACCTGCGTTTTTGTTTGGAGCTGTTTATAATTTACAAACAAAAATGATTGTATTATAATGGTGGCAATCAAATAATGATTGAAACATGATTTATTCTCAAGAAATACGCACGCAAAGGACGGGGAATCGGTTGAAGAAGAAAATGCTTTGTGTGGGCGAGATGATGGCGGATCTGGTGGCTTTCCCTATTGAAAAGGTGCTGCTGGAAAGTGATTATCATCCCATGGACAGCTTTTGGGTCAAGACCGGCGGAGACGCCCACAACAACGCGGTGGATCTGGCACGGCTGGGCAACGATGTGATTTATATCGGACGGATCGGAAATGATATCTTTGCTCAAAACTGCCTCAATTCTCTGCGGCAGGCAGGCGTGAATACGGACTACGTGGTATTCTCCAGCTCGGCAGAGCAGGCCAAGTCCCTGATCCTGATGGGGCACGGCGGCACCCGCACTTTTTATCAGAACTTCGGCAGCAGCGCGGAGCTGTGCTTTGAAGATATCGATCTGGATGTGCTGGATCAGGTGTCGGTGCTTCAGATCGGCGGAACCTTCCATATGGAGCGCTTTGACGGAGACGGGGCTGTCCGCCTGCTGCAGGAGGCGAAGAGCCGAGGCATCATCACGTCCTTGGATGTGACCATGGACCGGACCGGACGGTGGAACAGCCTGCTGGAGCCGTACTATCCGTACCTGGATTACTTCATGCCCAGCATCGAACAGGCTGTGGAGATCACTAAGCGGGAACGCTTTGACGAGATGGCGGATTTCCTGCTGGAGCGGGGCGTCAAAAACGTCATCATCAAGGCCGGCAGCGACGGCGCATTCTTCAAAAACGCGCAGGAGGCCTTCTCCTGCGGCTGCTACAAGGTTCCTGTGGCAGACACCACGGGGGCGGGAGACGCGTTTGTTGCAGGCTATCTGGCTGCCATGCAGCGGGGATTCACCCCCCAGGAGGGCATGGAGTTCGCTACGGCCTGCTCGGCGCAGGTGATCCAGCAGGTGGGTGCCACCACCGGCATGAAGTCCTTCGAGGAGATCGTGGACTTTATCCGCCGCTCTCCCAAGCTGGAGATCACCCGGCACTGACCTTTCCCAAGCGCATTCCTCCCTTAGGGAGATTATAAAATTTAAACGAAGGCGAGAAAGGAAGATCCACATGAAAAGAAAACTGACCGCTCTGTTGTTGGCAGCACTGATGGTCTGCGGCAGCCTGGCCGGCTGCGGCAGCAAGACCACCCCCGAGGCTGAGGGTTCTGAGGGCGGCGACGCCCCTGCCGCCGAGAGCACCTATCCGGAAAAGGACATCACCGCTCTGGTCTACTGGGCGGCCGGCGGCACCACGGATACCTGCGTGCGCAGCGCCATCAATGCCATTCCCGACGACATGCTCTCCAAAAACATCATCGTCTCCAACGTTGCCGGCGGTTCCGGTCTGGTAGGCGCCACGCAGTTCGTCAACAGCGCAGCGGACGGTTATACCATCGGCGTGCTCAACTGCGACCTGGTCCTCAACCACGCACTGGGCAACACCGATATCAGCTCTGATCAGTTTATCCCCCTGGCCTGCATCGAGCAGGACCCCTACCTGTTCCTGGTTCCCTCCGACGCTCCCTATGACACCTTTGAAGAGTTCGTGGACTATGTGAAGGCCAACCCCGGCACCCTCTCCGTGGGCGACACCGGCAGCGGTGCAGTGCCTCACCTGGTTTACACCGTGCTCAACAAGCAGCTGGGCCTGGACCTCAAGACGGTGGCCTATGACTCCTCCGCGGACAGCGTGATCGCCACCGTCAGCGGTGAGTGCGATGCCACCATCACGGCGCCCGGCGCTGCCGCCGGTCAGCTGGAGGCCGGAACCCTGAAGGCCATTGCCTGCTCCGGCGCCGAGCGGCTGGCTGCTTATCCCGATGTTCCCTGCATGAGCGAGAGCTATGAGGAACTCAAGGACATGAACATCCTCAGCTGGATCATGGTCGTGGCCCTCAAGGATACGCCCGCCGATGCAGTTTCCTACCTGCAGGAGATCTTCACTGCTGCGGCGACCTCCGACGAGTACCGCGAGACGCTGGAGAGCCTCAGCTTCCAGGCGGTTCCCGCAATGGACAACGATGAGATGCTGCAGTTCGTTGCCGATCAGGCGGAATACTACGCCAGCGTCCTGGCATAAACGGTTTCCCTTGCGTATATGGACCAAAGGAGCCTCCATGAACCTCTCATGGAGGCTCCCTTACTAAAAACCATTCCACCGAATTAGAAATGAAGAGGATTCTATGAAAAAGTATGATATTACGATCTCCGCGATTTTAATGGTCGTCGCGGCGGGGCTTTTCACAGCCTCCTCCGGACTTCCGGAAGTGGAAGGGGCAATCGGCGCCGGCACGTGGCCCCGTGTTCTGGCAGTGCTGCTGTTTTTGCTGTCGGCTCTGCTGATGGTGCAGGCCCTTATGGGCCACTCCTCCAAGGAAGAGCCCTTTGACATTCACTCCGAGGGCTTCAAGCGCGTGCTCAAGGGCATCGGCATCATCCTCGTGTTCTGCGTGCTGCTGAAGTTCCTGGGCTTCATGCTGGCGTCGGCCTTTATGATTCCCGCCATTATGTACCTCATGGGGGAAAAACGAATCAAAGTGCTGGCGGGCCTGACGGTAGGCGTGCTGGTAGCCGTTTATCTGATTTTCTCTGTAGCACTGAGTCTGCCGCTGCTGCAGGGAAGCCTGTTCGTATAAGGAGGGATGGAAATGACGGAAAGCTTGCTTGCTGCCCTGATGACCGTGGTGCAGCCCTATAACATTGCGGTCATGTTTTTCGGCACCCTGATCGGAATTCTGGTGGGTGCCATGCCGGGACTGTCCTCTGTCATGGGTCTGAGCATCATGATGCCCCTGACGTTGTCCATGGAAGGGAACTCCGGAATGCTGATGCTGCTGGGCATCTTCTGCGGTGCCATCTACGGCGGATCTATCACGGCCATTCTCATCAAGACTCCCGGCACTGCCAACTCTGCCGCCACCTGTCTGGACGGCTATCCCATGGCCACTAAGCTGGGCCAGCCCGGCCGGGCCTTGAGCATCTCCACCATGGCCTCCACCTTCGGCGGCCTTTTCAGCGCGGTGATGCTGCTGTGGACAGCGCCCATGCTCAGCAAGATCGCGCTGAAGTTCGGCGCTGCCGAGTATTTCGCTCTGGCGGTGTTCGGCCTCAGCATGGTCACCAGCATCTCCGGCAAGAGCGTGGTCAAGGGCCTCATCGGCGCGGTGCTGGGTTTGATCATGGCCACCATCGGCATGAACTCCCTGACCGGAACGCCCCGCTTCACCTTTGGCTCCGTCTATCTGATGGGTGGCATCGCCATGATCCCCACCCTGATCGCCCTGTACGCATTCTCCCAGGGACTCAACAACATCGAGGGTGGCGGCGGTACCAGCAGCCTGCACTCCAAGGCGAAGCTGGAGCGCGTCCTTCCCACCTGGCAGGACATGAAGCTGACCTTCCCCACCATGCTCCGCTCCAGCATCATCGGCACTATCATCGGCGCCATTCCCGGCACCGGCGGCGACATTGCCTCCTGGGTGGGATACAATGAAGCCAAGCGCTGGTCCAAGCATCCGGAGAAGTTCGGCGAGGGCGCACCGGAGGGCATCGCCGCTCCGGAATCCGCCAACAACGCCATTTCCGGCGGTGCACTGATCCCGCTGCTGACGCTGGGTATTCCCGGAGATGCAGGCACTGCGGTCATGCTCAGCGCCCTGATGATGCAGGGCGTCGTTCCCGGTCCCATGCTCTTCACGGAGCAGACCGGCACGGTCTATACCATCATCGTGGGCCTCTTCTTTGCCAATCTGTGGATGTGCCTGCTGGGTTACAGCGCCATCCGCGGCTTCGCCAAGATCGGCAATGTGTCCAACACCTATCTGACCCCGATCGTGTTCGTCTTCTGCGTGGTGGGTACCTATGCGCTGAACAACAACATCCTGGATATCTTTATGATGATGATCTTCGGCGTGGTGGCATATGTGCTCATCAAGTGCGACTTCCCGATGCCTCCCATCATTCTGGGTCTGATTCTGGGCTCTCTGGCGGAAAAGAACCTGCAGCGCGCACTGGTGATCTCTGACGGCAATATCTCCGTGTTTTTCACCCGTCCCATCGCTCTGGTTTTGATCGTGGTCTCTGTCATCTCCCTGCTGTGGCCTGTGATCAGCCCTGTGATCAAAAAGCGCCGGGCGAGCCGGGCGAAATAAAACGGAACAGGGTACCCAAGCGTTGAAAAAATGATTGTAAGTGTCTGGAAAAACGAGTATAATGATTTTCAATTACCGAGAGTTTCGAAAGAAATGGGAGGATCGACTTGAAAGGACTGGAACGCCAACGAATCATTTTGGAAACGCTGGGTACCCGCAGCAGTATTGAGGTCAAGGAACTTTTGGAGACGATCCCCGCTTCTCCCGCAACGATCCGGCGCGACCTTACGGAATTGGAATCTCTTGGAAAGATCCGGAAAGCCCGGGGCAGGATCTCGCCGGCCAGCGAGTGCCATCTGCCGGCCTTTGAGCTGCGAAACGCCATGCATGATGAGGAGAAAAGACGGATCGGACGTGCCGCCGTGAAGCTTGTCAACGAAGGCGATACCATCATTCTGGACTCCGGCACGACCCTGCAGGCCATGGCGGAAAATCTGGGCAGCTTTCAGCGGCTCACCGTTATCACCAATTCCATTTCCATTGCCTACATCCTGAACTCCACCCCTGTGAACGTGTTCCTTACCGGCGGCTTTCTGGACGACATGAGCTTGGTGGGAGAAGACGCGGTGCAGTTCATTGAAAAACATCCTGTGGAAAAGGCATTCATCAGTGCCAGCAGCACCCGGGGCACGGTGGGCCTGACGGTCATCTCTCCTTTGCAGCTGCCCATCAAGCGGCAAATGGTGGCCTCCGCCAAGGAGGTCTATGCGCTGCTGGATGAGAGCAAATTCCACAGCATGGGAGTAAGCCTGTTTGCGGATTTCAAGGATTTGAGCGGGATCATCACTTCCAAATCCATTGATGACCCGGAACTCCTGCAGCGGCTGGAGGAGGAAAACGTGCAGGTCATCTGCGCAGAAGACCCGGAAAAGTAACTTTAGAACCCTCTTCTGTTATAAAAGAAGGCCGGCAGCATACGCTGCCGGCCTTCTTTGTTTTTCGAAAACAAGCGCTTTTGGCGGTGTGAGGGGAGAGGTGCGGAGATATACTGGTCACTTTTGCAGCAGTCTCCACAGAGTGGTCCTGCTGATCCCCAGCTGCCTGGACGCCGCGGTCTGATTGCCGCCGTTTTCCTCCAGGACCCGCCGCGCCACATCCTGTGTGATCTCCGCCAGGGAACGGCTCAGATCCAGGGGGGCGGAGGCATTTTCGGCTGTGGGGGAAAAGGCACCCATATGCCGCTCTTTGCGGAGAATGTCCCGCACGTCTTGCGCAGTGATCACCTGTCCGGCGGCGGTGACCGCCAGCTCTCCCATCACCCGGCGGAACTGGGTGTAATTGTGCGGCCATCGGAAGGACTGCAGCAGTGCCAGCGCTTCCGGCTCCGCGCCTACCAGCTGACGGGGAAGATCGGCGTTCAGGTGGCTAAGGGACAGATTTACCAGAGCGGGGATCCGGTCTGACAGCTGCCGCAAAGGGGGCAGGAACAAGGAAAGACAGCACAGCTTGTCCATAAACAGGGAACCTGCTGTGGAGGTGTATTCTCCTGGCTGGCATACGCAGGAGAAGAGCACCCGGTTCCGGCGGCATACGTCCATTTCTGACAGTGCTGCCAGCAGCTGCTGTCGGCGCTCCGGGGACAGCGCGTCGATGCTGGAGAAGTAGATGGTGATGTCCTCGTCTGCCAGGGGGGAGTGGTGATTTTCCAGCAAAAAGTCCCAGCTTTTTTCGTTGAGCAGGCTGCAGTTCACAGAAACCAGGGGGTTATTCTGCAGGGCGCCCCGCAGATACAGCACGCTGACGATGGATTCCTTTCCGGTGCCGTCCTCCCCCGTGACCATCACGGGAGCGCTGCTGCGGCTGATGCGGTCGATGTCGTCCTGAAAATCGCGGATGGTCCCCGCAAAGCTGAAGATGCTGCTGTAAAAGGCGGCTTCTGCCTCCGGCCTTGTGGAAAACCGGATGCCCGTCTGGTTAGGAGACAGGGGGGATTTGCGTGCAGCGAAGAAAAATGCTGTACGGGAGAGACTGCCTGAGGTGACGCGCCGGGACCGGATGGAATAGAGCATGCCGTCCAGATTCCGGATGATCCTCCGCTCCTCCTCTTTCCGGGATTCAGGCAGCTCCCGCTTCAGCAGGTCCAGAAGTCCCTGGGGAGGGTGCTCCAGTGTGGACAGGTAGAGATGTCCGTTGTCGTCCAGCACGATGGTCTGTCCGATCTGACCGTGGAGCAGTTCCCGGAAAAAAAGATTTTCCTCACGGAGATGGGTCTGACTGCGGCATAGAAACAATGCCTGCTCAAATGCCTGGCGGATGCTGTCAGGTCCGGATGTGATGAGAAAGGAGTTGAAGCCCAGCCGCTTGGCTGCCGCGTTGGAAACCGCATCGCACAAGATCGCCTCGCAGCAGTCCTGCTGCATCCCGGCAAGGATGGCCTCTGCTTCCGGACCGTCGTCCACTGTGCGGATATCGATGTCGTAGTCCAGCAGGTCGCACAGCAGCCGGGCGTTGGCGGTGATGTTGTCAAAGGCGACCATGGAGACCTTTCCCGCCCTGGCGGAAGCACCCGCCAGCTTGAGTGAGCACAGGAGATCGTACATGGATACCGGGATCTCCACCACCGGGAGTGGAAGGTTCCGCCGGAGCATTTTCGCGGTTCCACCGCGGGAGATCACCACGTCGTAGTTTCCGTGGAAATTGCTGTGGGCAATTTCCAGGCCCTCCTCCAGATCTCCCACAAACAGCGTCAGATCGATCTCCGGATAGTCCTCTGCCAGGTCGGACATCAGGGTCTTCATTCCTTCGTAGGGCGCAATGCCCAAAACACGATAGCGGTTTTCCATGGCGGCCTCCTGATGTGTTTAAATTTTAAACACATTGTATCAAATTTACAAAAACGGAGCAATGCTTTTTCATGGTGTTTCAAAGTAAAACACTTAAACAGGGAAAAAGAATTGCCGCAATGGGCTGCGTTTTATAAAATAAAATCAGACAAAATGGAAAGCTTGCCGGAGATTCAGTGAGTTTTGATTCTTCGGCAAGAAGTGTTTCAAATACGAACGATACGGAGGGGGAGCATGGTCAAACTGTTAATCATTGCCGATGACTTCACCGGGGCGCTGGATACGGGCGTGCAGTTTGCTGCCCGTGGAGCGGCCACCAGAGTCATCACGGATCCGGCCTTTGACTTTGCCGGGGCGGAGCCCGGCCTGCAGGTACTGGTGCTGGACGCCGAGACCCGGCACGTGGCTCCGGAGCAGGCTTACGCAGTGGTGCGGCAGGCTGCGGAGCGTGCGCTGGCAGCGAATGTGGAATGTATTTACAAAAAGACCGATTCGGCGCTGCGGGGCAATATCGGGGCGGAACTGGCTGCCGTAATGGACGCCGCCGGCGCCGATCGGCTCCCCTTTATTCCGGCGTTCCCCAAGATCCATCGCACGACAAAGGATGGAGTCCATTTGATCGACGGGGTGCCGGTGGCGCAGAGCGTGTTCGGGCAAGACCCCTTTGAGCCTGTGCGGTATTCCCGGGTGGCAGAGATCCTCGGTGAGCAGACCGCTGCGCCGGTGGTGCAGCGGTCTTTGGAAAAGCCGGATGAAGGCACGCCCGGCATTCAGGTCTTTGACGCAGCCAGTGATGACGATCTGGCGGAGATCGGCCGGCAGCTGGGCCTTTCAGGGACGCGGCTGTGCGCGGGCTGTGCAGGCTTTGCGGCAGTGATGGCAGACCTGCTGGGTCTTACGGGGCCGGCTCCCCAGGCGCCGGTGCTGAAAAAGCCTTTCTTTGTCGCCTGCGGCAGCGTGAATCCCGTGACGCGCCGCCAGCTGGATTTTGCCGAGCAGGCCGGTTTCCCCCGGTTCCGGCTTTTGCCGGAGGAAAAGCTTTTGCCGGCATGGCTGGAGAGCGGGGACTGCGCAGCCCGTGTGGAGCACTGGCTGAAAACGGCGAACGAAAAAGGGGCCTGCATCCTGGACAGCAACGATCTGCCCGGCCAGCCCGGCGCCGGCGCGTTTGCTGCGGAGCGGGGAATGGATCTCCAGCAGGTGCGGGTGCAGATTTCCGATACCCTGGGCCGGCTGATGCGGCGGCTTCTGGACGGCGGGCTGGAAGCGACGCTGATGTGCACCGGCGGAGATACACTGTTGGCGCTGATGGGTGCAGTGGGCGTGGCGGCGCTGACGCCGGTATGTGAACTGGATACCGGTGTGGTGCTGACATACTTCGTGTATCGTGGGAAGACCCATTACATTATCTCCAAGTCCGGAGGGTTCGGAGAGCCGGACCTGATGTGCAGACTGGCAAAACTGACGGAACCCCAGAGAATGTAAAAGGAGGAACGTTCATGATCGAAACGTATAACCTGAAGATGCCGCACAGTGTGTTCAGCGGCAAGGATGCGCTGGAAAACATTCCTGCGATTTTGAAGGAAAACCATGTGCAGCATCTGGCAGTCTTTACCGATCAGGGCATTCGGGGCGCGGGGCTGCTGGACCTGCCCATGGCCTGGGTAGAAAAGTCCGGTGTGGATACGGTGATCCTGGACGACCTGCCGGCGGAGCCCACCTATGCCGAGGCCCAGAAGCTGGTGGACCAGTGCAAGGCCTGGGGTGCGGACTTCATCATGGCGGTGGGCGGCGGAAGCGTCATGGACACTGCCAAGCTGGCCAGCATCCTGATGACCGATGAATACGGCATCAAGGAGCTGCTGGATACGCCCACGCGGGCAAAAAAATGCATCAAGTCCCTCATGATCCCCACCACTGCGGGCACGGGATCGGAGGCCACGCCCAACGCCATCGTGGCAGTGCCGGAAAAGCAGCTGAAGGTTGGGATCGTGAACCCGGAAATGATCGCCGACTATGTCATTCTGGATGCGGTCATGATCAAAAAGCTGCCTCGGAAGATCGCGGCGGCTACTGGTGTGGACGCGCTGGCACACGCCATTGAGTGCTGGACCTCTAATAAGGCCAATCCGTTCAGTGATATTTTCGCCTTGCAGGCCCTGGATATGATTCTCAACAACATTGAGCGGGCCTGCGACGATGCCGAGGCCATGGATGCCAAGAACCAGATGCAGATCGCCAGCTTTTATGCCGGCGTGGCCATCACCGCGTCCGGCACCACTGCCGTTCATGCGCTGAGCTATCCCCTGGGCGGCAAGTACCACATTGCCCACGGAGTATCCAACGCCATTTTGCTGGCGCCGGTCATGCGCTTCAATGAGCCTGCCTGCCGGGAGCGGCTGGCGGCTGCCTATGACCGCTGCATCCGGGGCGGCGAGACCACCCTGGAGGGCAAGAGCGCCGCGGTCATCACCCGGCTGGAGCAGATCGTCCGGCACCTGGATATCCCCACCAGCCTGACGGAGTTCGGCGTTCCCAAAGAGGATCTGGAGGCGCTGGTGGCCTCGGGAATGGAGGTCACGCGGCTGCTGGTCAACAACATGCGGGAAATCACGCCTGACGACGCACGTTACCTCTATCAGCAGGTTTTGTGACAGGGGAGTACCCTGTAAAAAATAGGGAGATTGCGCAGTCAGGCGGTTTGCCCGGCCCGCAAGAGGCATCCTGCCCGGGAATGGAACCGTGCGGGTGCGCTGAAAGAAGAATCATTAATTATAGAAAGTTGGGATATAATGAACCTTCCGATTCTTGGAATTTCCATGGGTGATCCCTTTGGCAACGGCCCGGAGATCACCGTCAAGGCCCTGGCCGACAAACGGATCTATGAGCGCTGCCGCCCGCTGGTGGTGGGCGACGCCGCCAGCATGGAGTACGCCGCCAAGGTGGCGGAAAAGGTATCCGGCATCTGCCTGAAGATCCGCCCCATCCAGTCCGTGGCAGAGGCACAGTTCCGCTACGGCGTCATCGACGTGTACGATCTGGGACTCATCAAGGAAAGCGACATTCCCGGTGACCCTGCGGACCCGAAGCCGTTCGGCCTGGGTGCTACCGCGCTGGGCGGTGAGGCGGCCTTCCAGTATGTTGTCAAGGTCATTGAGCTGGCCATGGCCGGTGAGATCGACGCCACCATCACCAACGCGCTGAGCAAGGAGGCCATCAACATGGCCGGACACCACTATTCCGGCCATACCGAGATCTATGCGGACTATACCCACACGGCCAAGTACACCATGATGCTGGCCCATGAGGATCTTCGCGTGGTCCATGTGTCCACCCATGTGTCTTTGCGGGAGGCCTGTGACCGGGTCAAGAAGGACCGGGTGCTGGACGTGATCCGCATTGCCGATGCCGGCTGCAAGGCCATCGGCATCCGGGAACCCAAGGTGGCTGTGGCGGGCCTCAATCCCCACTGCGGAGAGAGCGGTATGTTCGGCACTGAGGAGATCGAAGAGATCCAGCCGGCCATCGACGCCGCCATGGCCGAGGGGATCTGCATCCCCGACGGGAAACCCACGCCGCCGGATACGGTGTTTTCCAAGGCGTTGGGCGGCTGGTACGATATCGTGGTGGCCATGTATCACGACCAGGGGCACATCCCCCTGAAGGTGAAGGGCTTCGTTTATAACAAGGCTGAGGGGCACTGGGATGCAGTGGCCGGCGTCAATGTGACGCTGGGACTGCCCATCATCCGGGCCAGCGTGGACCACGGCACCGGCTTTGGCCATGCCGGAGACGGACACGCCAATGAGCTGAGCCTCGTCAACGCCATGGATTACGGCATCCGTATGGCGCTTGCCAAAGCCGAGGGCTGAAGGCTGCGCCGGAGGGCTGGGAAACGGCCGGGGAATGAAAGATACCGCGATGGCACGGGATCTTCCCGGCTGGGAAGACAAGAAAGGAGACCGGTTTCCCGGTCTCCTTCTTTGTTTTTCAGCGTTCGGATGGTATCTAAGGACAGCGCACAGCTTACAGCTTGGCCAGTGCCTGATCGAAATCGTTCAGCAGATCGTCCGTATCTTCCAGGCCGGAGGACAGACGGATCTGGCCCATGGTGATGCCGATGGCGGCCAGCTCCTCCGGGCTCAGATCTCGGTGAGAGGCTCTGGGCGGATAGGTCAGCGTGGTGCCGACACCTGCCAGCGTGGGCACGAAGCGGACCAGATGCAGGCTGGCGATGAGCTTGTCGATCTCCTTCATGCCGCCCTTGAAATTGACGCACAGCATGCCGCCGTATCCGTTGCCCTCAAACTGCTTGTCGGCCAACGGCTTGCTGGGAGAGGACTCCAGGCCGGGATAATATACCTGCTCCACCTTGGGGTGGGAGGCAAAGAATTTGGCCAGGGCCATGCCGTTTTCAGACATCTTCTTGACCCGCAGCGGCAGGGTGCGCAGGCTCCGGGCCAGCAGCCAGGAGGTGGTGGCGCTCATGTTGGAGCCGTACAGGCCCAGGTAGAACGACAGCTTTCCGATGATCTCCGCAGAACCCAGGGCTGCGCCGCCCACGATGTCGTCGTGGCCGCCCAGATACTTGGTGGCGCTGTACAGCACCAGATCGGCGCCGTACTTGATGGGCTTTGCGATGATGGAGGTGGCAAAGGTGTTGTCGATGAACAGCTTTGCGCCGTGGGCATGGGCCACGTCGGCCAGATGCTTCATGTCCGGCACGGACATGAGGGGGTTTGCGATGGTCTCGCCGTACACCAGCGTGGTGTTGGGACGCATATGCGCTTCCACGTCCTCGGTGTTGAAGTCGATGAAGGTAGTCTCCACACCCCAGCGCTTGAGCTCGTGCTTGAGGAAATAGAAAGTCTCACCGTAAATGATGGGAGAGGCCACGATGTGGTCGCCGGGCTTTACATTGGCCAGAATGGCGGTGGTGATGGCCGCCATGCCGGAGGCGAATACCAGACCCTTTTCCGCGCCCTCGCCTGCGGCCAGGATGCGGGAGGTGGCATCGGCGTTGGGGTTGCCCAGGCGGAAGTAGGCATATCCCGGCGCGCCCTCGTCGCAGATCTGGTCGATGGGTGCGATGGAGTCAAAGATGTAAGCGGATGAAAGGTATACGGGGAAGGTTTCGGGAACGGTCAGCGCCTGGTTCATTTCATAGCACAGCTCGCCGTTTCCCGTGTGGACGTACGTGGTTGCCTCACCGTTTTGCAAAGACATGGAAAAGACCTCCTAAATGATTTCAGACATGAATGAACGGTATTTTGTGTGGATTGGAAGCGCCAGGTCAGACGGCCTGGGCGGATTTGCCCTTACGGGCATAGAGCAGCAGACCTGCCACGAAGCCCACGACGGCAGGGACGATCCAGCCGAAGCCGGCGCTGTACAGGGGGATCTTGTTCAAAATGGCGTCCAGTGCGGCAATGTGCACGCCATACTGGGCGGGAAGATCGGCAAAGGCGAAGACCACGGTCAGATAGGTGGCGCCCTTGAAAGCGCCGTCGTTGGGAATGACCTTTTCAAATACGCCCAGGATCATCAGCACCAGCGCGATGGGATAGGCGAAAGAAAACCAGGGAGAGGTGAGCGCCACGATGGTATCCAGACCGAAGCTTGCCACGATGGCGGTGATCACGGGAACGACCATCACCAGGATCTTATAGGGCAGCTTGCCGTGGGTGGCGGTCTCGAAGAAGTCTGCCACGGCGGTGACCTGGCCGATGGCCGTGGTCAGGCAGGCCAGCACGACAGAAAGGCACAGTCCGTAAATGGCGACCTGACCGCCGCTGGAGCGGATGATGGCCAACAGAAGATCCGCGTTTCCGATGTCGGCGCTGTACTGGCTGCTGACGCATGCGCCCATAAACAGCAGACCGCCGTACACGATGCAAAGGCACAGCGCGGCAATGAGGCCCGCGCCCAGGTTGACCTTGCGCATCTGGGCTCCGTGATAGCCCTTGTCCTTGATGGTGTTGAAGAACACGGCGGCCATCAGGAAGGACACCAGCACGTCGCCGGTGCTGTATCCGCCCAGGAAGCTGTTGAGCATGGCGTTGTCCACTGTGGCCTGGCCCGGGGTGCCGATGGGGTCCACCGCACCCTTGATGACCAGAACGATCAGGATCACGGTCATGACGGGGGTCAGGAATTTGCCCACCTTATCCAGCACAGAGCCGCGGTCCTTGGCAAACAGGAATGCGATCAGGAAGTAGACGATGACTGCGGGGAAGTAGGGCGCATCGCTCCACACGCCCTGAAGGCCCATCTCAATGCCGACAGCTGCGGTTCTGGGGATGGACACGCAGCAGCACACCAGCATGATCATACCGATGAACAGATTGAAAAAGCGCTTGTTTACGTGGTCGGAAATTTTCTGTACGGAGCCGCATTGGCCCAGAACCAGCAGCGCCAGAATGGGCAGGCCCACACCGGACGCCAGCATACCGATCATGCCAAGGCCCCACTGATCACCGCTTTGCAGACCCAGCATCGGGGGGAAGATCAGGTTGCCCGCACCAAAGTACGTGGCAAAAAAGGCCAGACCAATGAACAAGACATCTCTTGCCCGAATTGTTTTTTTCTCCTCCATGAAACTCTCTCCTTCTTCGTGCTTGTGGGGTGTCGCTGGATATGAGTATAGGAAACCGCAGCGGGTTTGTCCAATAGAGGAATGTTATGCGGAGCAATTACCTTTGTTTATATCGCCGCAAGATGCACATATTTCTCACTACCTGTTTGGTTGATTCGACAGCAAATTCTGCTTTCCTGCTTTCTTTTTGCCGGCCGGTACGGTATAATAACCGCAAAGCGGCCATTACCACTCGGCTTGAGCCGTTTTTCCCGCCCCCTTGCGGGGCAGCCGAAAACGCGGCGTTATACCATTCCGGCTCCGCCTGCATGGTATAAAAAGCACAATATCAGGCAGCAAGGACGGAGATGACGATGACATTACAACAGCTCAAGTATGTTTCCATCGTGGCCAAATACGGATCATTCAGCAAGGCGGCGCAGAAGCTGTATGTCTCACAGCCGGGCATCAGCAAGATGGTATGCGCCTTGGAAGAGGAACTCGGTATCACGATTTTTGTCCGTTCCGCGGCGGGGATCACGCTGACGGCGGAGGGGCGGCAGCTGCTGGATATGAGCGACCGGCTGCTGCGGGACGCGGACCACATTTCGCAGTATTTCCAGCAGGATGTGACCCAGACCCATGAGACCCTCAGCGTCAGCAGCCAGCATTACTGCTTTGTGGTGGATGCGCTGCTGGAATACCAGAACCGTACGGATAAGCCGTCTTATACGTATAAGCTGCTGATCGGCCAGGGGCCGGATGTGATTCAGCAGGTGGCTGAAAAGGTCACGGAAGTGGGGGTGCTGTTCATCAGCGAGCGGAGCCGCAAGCATATTTCCCGTACTTTCGGCGAAAACGACCTGGAATTCCACCCGCTGATCCATAGCAGGCCGTATATTTTCATGCACAAGTCCCATCCGCTGGCGGAAAAGAGCTCCGTCTCGGTGGAGGATCTGCAGCCGTATCCGTGCATTATGTATGAGCTCAACGCGGACTCGCCCTCCGTGCTGCTGGAGGAGCTGCTCCTGCCCAATTTTTATCCCCAGAAGGTCCATATCGTCAATTCGCTTTACCAGAGCCTGCAGATCATGCTCACCTGCAACGGGTACGATCTGGGGACGGGGGTGGTTTCCAAGAGCAATTGGGAGCAGGGCATCGTCAAGCGCCCGCTGCAGGGGTTCGATATCTCCGTTTCCATCGGCTGGATCTGCAAGAAAGGGCATGTACTTTCCCAGCCGGCAGCGAAATTCATCAAATATCTGGAACAGTTTTGCGTGGACGTGAACGGATAGGCGTCTGGTCCTGCCGGGTGATTGACAGGGACAGCCGTCCGGCGTATGATAATTGCCATTCTATTGGGATACCGATAGAAAAAATCAATGGCGGCGCGGGGAATGGTCCTGCCGCCCTTGGGGGAAAAATCTATGGATATCCGACAGATCAACTACTTTGTGGCTGTGGCTCAGAACGGCAGCTTTTCCAAGGCGGCGGAGATGCTCTCGCTCTCTCAGCCCACCTTGTCCCTGGCGGTGAAGAAGCTGGAGGAAGAGCTGGGAGTCAAGCTGTTTTACTCCTTCAACAAGCGCCAGGAGCTGACGGACGAAGGCGCAGCTCTGCTGGAGAGCTCCCGCCATCTGTTGGACGCCTACCAGCAGACGCTGGAGCATGTGAAAAGCAGCCGGAAAAGCCGCGCGGGCTCCTTTACCCTGGGCCTTTCTCCGCTGTTCGGTGCCTGCTTTTTCGGCGACCTGATCCCGAAATTCAACCAGGAATACCCCAATATCCACATCACCATGATCGAGGACGGCGCCCAGAAGATCGATGAGCGCATCGCCAACGGCCAGGTGGACCTGGCGGTGACACTGAAAACGGACCGGCTTTCCACGTTCAGCAACTGCCACTTCACCACCCAGCGCAACGTGGTGCTGCTCCATAAGAGCCACCCGCTGGCAGGGGAGAAGAGCCTTACCGTGGCCCAGCTGCGGGAGGAGCCCTTTGCCATCTTCAGTCAGGACTTCATCCTGCACCGGCAGATCGTCTCCGCCTGCCACAGCGCCGGCTTCCGGCCCAAATTCGCGCTGCTGAGCAGCCAGTGGGACTTTATGGTGGAGCTGGTAGCCAAAAACCACGCGGTGTCCATCCTGCCCAAGCCTGTGCTGGACAAGCACCCGGACCCCAATGTGGTCTGCATCCCATTGACGGACAGTATGAAATACTGGGACATTGCCCTGGCGTGGAACAAGGACCGCTATATGCCCAATGCCTGCCGGCTGTTTCTGGACTTTGTCCGCGAACATCTGCCCCCGGATGACCTTTGACGCGCCGGGGTTCGTTTTGCCAGAATTATAAATTTTATTAATAATTAAACAAATATTATATTGATGTATTTGAACGTTTTATCAAAGAAACCGCTGTGATTTTCTGCGAAACTCATGATTGAAAAGGGGATAAGTGCGCATTAAGATAGTATTGAAATCTGTACCGGACGCCGCTTTTGCGGGAAAATACGCATTTCCGGTCATTTTGCCGCACCGGGGGCCGGTGGGGCACCATCGGAGCGATGAAGGAGGAAATTGACGATGAAATCTGCACTGATCACCGGCGCCGCTTCCGGCATCGGCAAGGCCTGCGCTGAGAGAATGGCTCGGGAGGGATACGGCGTTGTGGTGGCGGACGTGAATATGGCCGCCGCGGAAGAACTGGTCAAGAGCCTGACGGCCGAGGGCCTCAGCGCCATCGCCGTCCACATGGACGTATCCAATGAGGAAGAGGTGGAAGCGGGCTTTGACAAGATGGTGGAGACCTACGGCTCCTGCGATCTGGTCATGTCCAATGCCGGCGTTCAGATCGTCCACCCCTTTGACGAGTATCCCTTTGCCGACTGGAAGAAGATGATGGCCATCCACGCCGACGGCGCATTCCTGGTCTCTCGTGCGGCGTTCCGCCGGATGAAGGCCTCCGGCAAGGGCGGACGCATCGTGTTCACCGGCTCCGTCCAGTCCTTCGTGGGCTCCAAGCTGAAAGAGCCCTACAACTTCGCAAAGCACGGCGTGGCAGGTCTTGCCAAGGCAGTGGCCCGCGAGGGTGCTGACTACGGCATCTATACCTACACCATCTGCCCCAGCTTCATCAAGACGCCGCTGGTGGAAAAGCAGATCCCCGAGCAGGCTGCCTCCCTGGGCATCACCGAGGAGGAAGTGGTGAAGAACATCATGCTGCGGGATACGGTGGACGGCGTGTTCACCACCGTGGAGGATGTGGCCAACACGCTGGTGTTCCTCAGCAAGGACCAGGGCGCCCTCACCGGCCAGTCCCTGCGGCTGACCCACGGCTGGGCCATGATGTAAGGAGGAAATTCCATGGAAAAGATCGCAGTCTACGGTTCCGGCACCATCGGCTCCTGCCAGGCCACGCTGGTCATCGGCCACGGTCTGCCCTGCACGGTGATCGGCCACTCGGAAAAGGGCCTGGAGCGGTGCCGCAAGGCCATCGCCCAGAACTGGGATGACCTGATCGCCGAGGGACTGGCCACGGAGTCCAACAAAGAGGCGGCCATGGCGCTGCTGCATGTGACCAACGATCCTGCCGCCCTGGCGGAGCACACCTTTATTTTTGAGGCGGTCACCGAGGGAGCGGATGAAAAAAAGGCTGTGTATGAAGTGGTGGCCCAATACGCATCGGCGGACGCCATCGTGGCCTCCTGCTCTTCTTCCATGGATGCGGAGGTGCTGGCCAAGCTCTCTCCCTGCCCGGAGCGGCTGCTGATCGCCCATCCCTTCCAGCCGGTCCATATGCTGCCGCTGGTGGAGGTGGTGCGCCATGAGCGCACGGAGCAGTCTGCCATCGACCGCACGCTTTCCCTGCTGGAGCAGCTCCACCGGCAGGTGGTGGTGCTCAACCGCAGCGTGCCGGGCCTGCTGGTCAACCGCTTTGCCCAGGCATTGTTCCGGGAGTCCATCTACCTCATCGAGCAGGGCGTGACCACCGCGGCGGACATCGACCGGGCGGTGAAGTATGCTGTGGGTATGCGCTATGCCTCCATTGGCCTGCTGGAGTACTTCGACGCCGTGGGCTTTGGTCTGGAGAGCACCATCGCCCAGAACGTGTACCCGGATCTTTGCGGGACCCGGGAACTGCAAAAGACCGTGCTGGACGGTCTGGCCTCCGGCAAGACGGGACAGGCCGCAGGACAGGGCCTGTACGACTGGTCGAAAAAGGACGGCGACGATTTCCGCCGCCGCAAGCAGAGCCCGTATTTTGCCGGGGTCAAAGAGTGGACCATGCCCGGCTGAGAAAGTTCTGAAATACTGCAAAAAGGCCGCCGGGATCACGAAAGTGATCCCGGCGGCCTGCTGCTGTGCCGGAAAACGGCGGGCGGGGAAGAGGCCCTGCCGTTTATTGGTACAGCTTGGGGATGCGGAAGCTCTGTTCGCCGTTGGCCTCATCGGTCACCGTTCCGGCGGGGAAGAGGATCACGGGGTTGCCCTCCTCGTCCACCTCGAAGGCGGTGGTCTCATCAATGGCCACATAGTCGGTCAGGGGAGCGTTGTCCTCAATGGGATAGTAGCGCACGTCCGGGTCCTTTTCCATGCGGTTGCCCATCTGCATGGTGATGGTCTCCGTCAGGTAGGAGACGTAGTCCTCGCCCAGCAGATCTTCCAGGGTGGGCTCTTCCGAAGTTTCCTGCTCCGCGGGGGGCGCCGGCTCCTCTGCGGGCGGGGCGCTTTCTTCCTGCTGGTCAGAGGCGGATGCGGCGCAGCCGGAAAGCAGCAGCACACAGAGCGAAAGCACCAGCAGTGCGGCGAGCAGGCAGCGATTCTTCTTCATAACGGATACCTCCTTTTTTGTACTCCGGGCCCGCCGTTGGGGGCCTGTTTTCTTTTGGCATCTATACCATAGCGGTTCCATGCCGCAAAGTGGCCGCAAAAAGGCATCATTGCTGCATCATTGTACCTGGGGACTGCTGCTGTCATTGGGGAAGATCCCCAGGGGCTCCACGCAGATCCGGCCGCTGTCCGGTTCCGTCCGGGCGGTATACAGCAGCCCGTCCGTCTGCGTCAGTTCCCACACGGCGTCGCTGCGCAGCTGCGTCTCCAGACCCAGCCCTTCCAAAAACCGCTGGCCCAGAACCGCGCTGGACGGCAGCGAATCCCGGACGGAGCGCAGGGTGCAGTCGATCCACAGGGGCAATCCCGTCTCCTGGTCCACCACCAGCCACAGATCGTCCCGTCCGGCGGTCTTGCCTTGGAGATATAGTATTCCCGCGGACAGAGACCCGTCGGACTGGACGTAAACGGCCCGGCTGCCGCCCAGGTATTCCAGACTGTCCCGGTCAAAGTCCTGGGGCAGAACGCCCCAGGCAAGGAGAAAGTCTACGCTTTGGAAAAACAGCTCCTCCGACTGGGCTGCGTCCGTCTCGCCCGGGGCGGGCAGAGACTGGGTGGTGGAATAGACATCCAGATCCGGGTAACGGGTGGCACGCACCAGCAGCGTCAGCTTTTCTGCCAGTGTGGACTCCCGGATGGTCAGCTCCTCCTGGGCCAAAAGCTCTTTGTGTATGGTGCCCAGGGTCTGCCGGTCCCGCAGGGCGGAGATCTGCGGCGGCAGCAGCAGGGCCGAGAGTACCACCAGGCCGGTCACGGCCGGCAATGCCCAGGCTTTTGCGCGCTTCAATGGGACGCACCTCCTTTCAAATGGACCTGCACCCGGGTGCCGTGGCCGGGGGCACTGTCGAATTTCAGCGCAGCGCCATGGAGGGCCACGATCCGCTGGCACACGGTCAGCCCCAACCCGGCGCCGCCCTGGGACCGGGCGCGGGATTTGTCCGCCATATAGAAAGGCTCCGTGATCCGGCCCAGGTCCTCCGGCGCGATCCCCCGGCCGTCATCCGTGACGGAGATGGTGTATCCGTCCTCCGCAGGCGCACCTTCCAGCAGGATGTGCCCGCCCCGGGAGACGGCCTTGCGGGCGTTGTCCAGCAGGTTCAAACAAACGGATGCCATCAGGTCCGGCTCGATGGGCGCCGTGCCCGGCTGGGCGCGGACCTCCAGCTGGATGCCGTCATGCTCCAGCGCCGGACGCAGCGCACCGGCGGTCTCCTCCAAAAAGGAGGACAGCTCCGTCTGACGGAGGGTCACCCCGTTCTGCTCCAGCACGAACATGTCCAATAGTTTCCGGGAGAGGCTTTCCAGCCGCCGTCCCTCCCGGAAGATGTACCCGGCGCTCTCCCGTACCAGCGCCGGGTCCTCCGGTCGGGACAGCAGCAGCTCCCCATAGCCGATGATGGCCGTCAGGGGCGTTTTGGTCTCGTGGGCGAAGCTGTGGAGAAACTCCTCCTGGCGGCGGGCGTGATCCGTCAGCTCCGTCACATGGCGCTCCAGCTGGGCGGCCATCTGGTTGAAGTCCCGGCCCAGCTGGGCGATCTCGTCATCTCCCCGAATCTCCACCCGCCGTTCCAGTGCGCCGCCGGCCACCTGCCGGGCGGCCTCGGAAAGCCGCCCCAGCGGCCGGGTCATCCAGGCGCTCAGGGCCAGGGCGGCCAGCGCCGTGGCCAGCAGCAGCCCCAGCAGCACATAGAAAAATACTGTGTACTGGGTCTTCCGCAGGGCAAAGAGGTTTCCCACCTCCCGCCAGTTCTCCAGATAGACCGTTCCGTCCTCCAGCGTCACCGGGGCCGCCGCGTGGAGATAGAGATGGTCGCCGGCGCGCAGCACCTCCCAGCCGGCTTCGTTTTCCGCCAGAGACGAGACCAGAGAGGACTCTGCCGACAGACGGTGCCCGGCCAGGACGGTTCCCTCGCCGTCGCTGAGGCGAAAGCGTACGCTGTCCCGGCTTTCCGTGGAGGAGGCATCCTCGGCAAGGCGCGCCGCCTCCTCCTGGGTGAAGGTGCGGGAAAACTGCATCTGCCGCAGCAGTGTGCGCCGCAGGAGGGTGTTTTCTGTGGTCACCAGCTCCGCCTGGGCGTCCAGCCCGGCGCGGAACTGCCCGTCGATGAGCACAAAGCCGCCGATGGAGCAGGCCAGGGCCGTGATGGTCACCATGCTGCAAAACAGCTTCCAGAAAAGGCGCATCCCCTTACCCCTCCAATCGGTAGCCCACTTTGTATACCGCGCTCAGGCGGTCCTCCAGTCCCAGCTTCTTGCGCATCCGCTGGACGTGGAGGTCCACGGTGCGGCTGTCGCCCAGATATTCCTCGTTCCACACCCGCTCAAAGATACGGTCCCGGCACAGCGCCACGTTTTTGTTCTGCACGAACAGCACCAGAAGGTCGAATTCCTTGGCCGTCAGCGCCACCGGCTGTCCGTTTTTGCGCACGATCCGGGCGGCGGGGTCGATCTCGATGTCCGGCTCCAGCCGCAAGATCTGCTCGGCCTTGCCGCAGCGGCGCAGCACCGTCTCCACCCGGGCTAGCAGCTCCGGCAGGGCAAAGGGCTTGGTCAGGTAGTCCTCGGCACCCCGGCGCAGGCCCCGCACCCGGTCCTCCACCTCGCCCCGGGCGGTGAGAAAGATCACCGGCACCTCCAGGGCCTTGCAGTAGTCCAGCAGCTCATAGCCGTCCGCGCCGGGCAGCATGATATCCAGAAGAGCAAGGTCAAAGGATTCTTTTTCCAGGAGGTCCGCCGCCTGGGTGCCGTCCGGGGCCCAGGTGCAGCGATAGCCTGCCCCGGCCAGTACGGTCCGCACAAGACCGGCAATGGCGGGTTCGTCCTCTGCGATGAGGATCCTGTTCATTCCATGCACCCCCCCTTTTTTTTAAAAGTAGCGCTCGGAGCCATCATTTTTGCATCATGCCCGGGCGAAAAAGACAAACAGGCGCCCGCACGGATGCGGACGCCTGCTGGACGGGTCAGTAATTCATTCCCACAATGGCCAGATGGCCCTCGTTGACGCCGAAGATGATGTTGGGCCGGCCGTCGGCGGAGAGAACGAAGCCTGCCTCGCTGGGCTGGAGATCTTCCGTTTCTGCCGCGGCGATCTGGTCGCACATCTCCTGGGTGAAGATTCGGTCCGCACCCAGGGCGGTGAACTCCTCCCGGGTGTTCACAAAGGCGGGATCCTCCGTAAAGCCCACGTAGTTGGGGAACATCATGAGATCTGTCAGCGCCTCCAGGTCCTGGTCCGCCACAACGGCCTGGATCTTCTGGGCAAAGTCTGCCGCGGCCTCTGCGTCCACATCGAAGTTGTCCTCATAGGTGGGGGTGTCCTCCTCACCGGCGGCGTCCTCCTGGGGAGCTTCCTCCGGCTCTGCCTCGCCGGGATCGGCGGCCTCCGCCTCGCCAGAGCCGGCGGGGTCAGTCTGGCCGCTCTGGACGGGGGGCTCCTGGGAAGAAGGCTGGCTGCTCTGACCGCAGCCGGCCAGCATCAGGCAAAGTGCTGCTGCCAGCAGCATCAGGCCGAAACGTCTGTACATATGGCATGGTCCTTTCTGCGTTGAGATTACCGGCACAGGAATGTGCTTTCTTCCTAGACGCACGATGGGGCAAAAAAGTTTGCGCTCCGGCGGGGCGGTACGAAAAAAATGTGCCGGACCTGCAAGGGGGCCGCGATGATGGAAAAGTGATGCAAAAAAGAGGGGGTTTTGTGGGAAAGCGGTCGTAAGGTAAGGCGCGAGACGAGAAAAGGGGGTGCCTTGCATGGCGCGGTGTGTGCGGCAGGCTGGACGAAGAACATATAGCCCCAGGACGGGCGGGAGAAAGAGCGGACGGCGGCGGGAGCGCCGGAGGCCTCTTTTGCTGCCGCTGGTACTGGGGCTACTGCTTTTTGGAGGCGGCTTCCGCCTGGGTGTGTTCCGGGCGGCGGAGGTGCCGATGGAGGAGCTGGAAGCGGCGTCTCCCGTGGAGGAGCGCGGGACACCTCTGGTGCCTTTGGAGCCGGCAGAGCCTGCCGTGTCAGAGGATACGGCGTGGGAACTGCTGGTAGTGAATGGAGCAAATCCCCTGCCGGAGGAATTTGAGATCCCGGAACTGACAGAGCTCAAAGGCGGGCACGCCGTGGACAGCCGGATGTATCCGGCGCTGCAGCAGATGATGGACGACTGCCGTGCTGCGGGGCTGGCGCCGTGGATCTGCTCTTCCTACCGCACCCGCGAAAGGCAGGAGGAGCTGTTTCAAAATAAGGTGGAACGGCTCCTGGCTCTGGGGTATTCGGAAGAGGGGGCCCGGGAGGAGGCGGCCCGGTGGGTGGCCCGCCCAGGGACCAGTGAACACGAGACCGGCCTGGCGGTGGATATCGTGGACAAGGACTATCAGATCCTGGACCGAAAGCAGGAGCAGACGCCGGTGCAGCAGTGGCTTATGGAAAACTGTGCCCGCTACGGCTTTATCCTCCGCTACCCCACGGACAAAAGTGAGTTGACGGGCATCGGCTACGAGCCGTGGCATTACCGCTATGTGGGACCGGAGGCTGCCGCGGCGATCATGGAACAGGGCATCTGCCTGGAGGAGTATGCGGCGGAGTGAACTTCGTTTTTCAAAAAAACTCCCAGGTTCCGATGTATGGAAAGAACCCGTATTGCCAGATGACAATACGGGTTCTTTCCATACAGGAAGTATTTTATGGGAGAGAGAATGGAGCTGCTGCTCAGTCAAAGACCTTCAGGGCGTTTTCAAAGTCCGCCACCAGATCGTCGGCGTCCTCGATGCCCACGGAGACTCGGATCATGCCGGGAGTGATGCCCATTTTCCGGCGGGTCTCATCCGGCACACCCATGTGGGAAGAGGTGACGGGGTGGCTCAGCGTGGTGTGCAGGCCGCCCAGGGTGGGGGCGTAGCGGGGGAAGCGCAGAGCCAGCATGAACTGGTCGATCTTCTCCAGGTCCTCCGGCACGATGAAGCTCAGCATGGCGCAATAGCCCTTTTTGCCGAACATACTGTCCGCCAGCTCCTTTTGGGGATAGTCCGGCAGACTGGGGTGGTTGACCCGGGAGACGTGGGGATTTTTGGCCAGAGCAGCCGCCAGCTTTTCAGCGGTGTGCATGGCCTGGGGCAGACGGAGGGAGGCGGTGTGGATGCCCCGGTGGATGAGCCATGAGCTGAACGGGTCACCGGGGGTGCCCAGCAGCATAGCCACCGGCTGGATCTTGTCGCACAGCGCAGAGGAGGTGGTGATGGAGCCGCCGATGGCATCGCTGTGACCGTTGAGGAACTTGGTAAGGCTGTTGATGACGATGTCCGCGCCGAAGTCTATGGGGCGGATGGCGATGGGCGTGGTGAAGGTGTTGTCCACCATCAGCAGCGCGCCGTTTTCATGGGCGATGCCTGCCACCGTCCGCAGGTCCACCAGCGTCAGCGTGGGGTTGGAGAGCACCTCGGAGTAGATGAGCTTCGTCTCCGGCCGCACGGCCTGGCGGATATTGTCCGTGTTCTGGTAGTCCACGAACGTGACTTCCACGCCGCACTTGCTCAGGATCTGGGTCATGACGGAGAAGGTCTCACCGTAAATGTTGGCGTTGCAGATCACGTGGTCGCCCCGGCTCAGCAGCGTCATGAGGGTGCTGGTGATGGCGCCCATGCCGGAGGAGAAGATCAACGTTTCCTCGCCGCCCTCCAGGCAGGAGATGACCTCTCCCAGGGCGGTGCGGTTGGGGTTGCGGGTGCGCACATAGGTGTAGCCCTTGGTGGCATAGGTCTCCTGGACCTCCTTGAAGCCCCGCATGGTGAATGCCGTGGTCATGAAGCAGGGGATAGTCTCCGGCGCCATGTCCATGCCGCGCACTTTTTCTCCGCTGTACAGCGCTTCGGTGATATGTGAAAACTCCATAGTGATGTTCCTTTCTTTATCAGCGGTCAGTCTTTGGATTTGTCGCGGGCCTCGTCCTCATAGAAGGTGTGGAAATTCGGGTCCACAGTACCGACGCCCAGATACCGGGCCTTGTAGTCGTTGAGCAGGCGGATAAACACGCCGGACAGGCCGATGAGGGCGATCACGTTGAAGAACGTGGGCAGCACGGTCACCACGTCGATCATGGCCCAGTACAGGTTGGGGCCCTTGCCGGACAGGACGATCAGTGCCACCACAATGATGTTGGGCCAGGGGAAGATGATCTTGAAGATCAGGATCAGCCGGTCGCGGAGCTTCTCGTTGTGGCGGAAGCCGTGGGCGATCAGAGAGCAGTAGTAGGTGAACCAGCCGGTGGTGGTAGTGATGCCGAACAGGAAAGCGATGATGCCGATGAAGTAGAGGCCTGCCTGACCGAATACGCTCTGGAAGGCGGTGATGGTCAGCGTGACGGAGGTGAGGCCACTGGTCCAGGTGCCGGTGCTGAGAATGGCCAGGGCGGTGATGGTGCTCACCAGCACGGTGCTCACGAACACCTCAATGGCGCCCCAGAGCCCCTGCTCCACCGGGTGCGGGGTGTCGGCGGCTGCGTGGATCATGGGAGAGGAGCCCTGGCCGGCCTCGTTGGAGTTGATGGAGCGGGCGATGCCCGTGCGGATGACGGTCATGACGCCGGCGCCCACAAAGCCGCCTGCGGCGGCGGAACCGGTGAAGGCATCGTGGAACACTGCCTGGATCACGCCCGGCAGCGCCCGGAAGTTGACGGCGATGAGAATGATGCCGCCCACAAAGTACAAAAGGCACATGAAGGGCACCAGTTTGCTTGCGAAGCTGGCAATGCGGGGCACACCCTTCCAGGTGATGTAGAACACAAACAGGGAATAGACGCAGGCAAAGGGAATCATGGGAATGTGGAATGTGGCATTCAGAGCCTCGGCGATGGTAAAGACCTGGTTGCCGGAGAAAGCCGCCAGCAAGAAGGCGATGCCGAAGCACCAGGCCAGGACCTTGGCGCCTTTGAAGCCCTTCTGCTCGCCCAGGCCGCGCTCAATATAATAGGAGGGGCCGCCGTAATAGTTCCCGTGGGAATCTGTGCAGCGGTAATGGCAGGCCAGAGAGACCTCTGCCACCTTGACGGTCATGCCGAAAGCTGCCCAGGCCAGGATCCAGAACAGAGCGCCCGGACCGCCCACCGCAATGGCCGCTGCCACGCCGCCCAGGGATCCTACGCCAACGGCGCCGCCGACAGCCACGCAGATGGCCTCAAAGGGGGAGACATTTCCGTTCCGCTTCTGGCCGGAGGACTTCATGGAGCCCAGCGTCTTTCTAAAGATCAGACCAAAATAACGGAATACAAAAAATTTGGAACGGACGGTCAATAAAATACCGCATCCCATGATGGCGATGATCATGGGAGGTCCCCATAAGAATGAACCGATGTTGCTGATGGTCTGCTGCATACACTTTCCTCCCTCGATAGTGAGTGCCGGCGGCCTGTGCAACCGTGCCGGCGCCTTTGTGAGATCACTGTAACATTGAAGCGGTCCGCAGGGTCAATTGCCGATACATGAATAAAACTGTCTATATTTGCGGTTACTTTTGTCGGTTTTGCATAAAAACTTGGAGCAAACCTTTCAGTCCACTATAGACTTTTTTCCTGGGATTTCCTATAATAAAATTAATTTTTAAGACTAGATACAGGGAAGGTGCGGAGATTGAAAGACCGGTATACCATTGGCGAGGTGGCGGCGCTGCTGAATATCTCGCCGCAGACGCTGCGTTTTTACGATAAAAACGGCGTGGTGGTCCCTTACTGCACGGACCCCAAGACCGGTTACCGCTATTACAGCTATGACCAGATCTGCTACATCAGCCGGGTGAAGTATCTCCAGCAGTTCGGCTTCAGCCTGGAGGAGATCCGGGATGCCCTTGCGGACAATGATACCCACCGTTTCCGCACGTTTTTGCAGCAGCGGCGGGAGAATCTGCAGGAGGAAGCCCGGCGCATCAACGGCCTGCTGGAAGATCTGGACTGGTATATTGACTACTACGGGTATCTGGAGTCTCATGACTACAACGGCTTGCCCTACCGCCAGGAGGAGCCGGAGCGGTATCTGCTGGCCGAGCCCATCCGCCCCGGTGAGGATATCTACGGCACAGCGGGCAAGCGCCTGACACAGATGCAGCACAGTGCCCAGTTTGCCGACGCGCATTTTCTCCGCTGCCACGGCTATCTGCTGGACTTCCGCGCCCTGCTGGAGGGGAAGATCCTGCCCACGCACTACTTTGTGTATCTGCGCCGGCGGCCGGCCATGCAGCATCCCAATCTCATCACGGTACCGGCCGGAGCGTATCTTTGCGTCCATTCCCGCATCCTGGCCGAGCCCTTTGACGGGCAGGCGCTGCGTCCCTACTTCCGGGGCCGCCAGGCGCCGGGGCTTGTGCTGGCAAATGAGTATGAGGACAACTTCACCAGCTTCCGGGACTGCGTTTACGAGATCCAGATCCAGACGCCTCTGCGGCGGTGACCGTGATAGGCTGGAAAGCTGTACGCTGAGCCGGATCCCGTCTGGGGAAACCCTGCGGAGAGCCGTATAGAATCCATATGCCATATGCCCGGACAGGGGAGGTGCACACATGGGAGAGTATCTGTCCATCAAGGAGGCCGCTGCCAAATGGGGCGTGTCGGAGCGGCGGGTCAATCAGTTCTGCGCGGAGGGGCGGATCGAAGGTGCCCGGAAGCTGGGCGGCGTGTGGGCCATCCCCGCCGAGGCGGACAAGCCCTCCGATCCCCGCAGGAAAAAGGCACCGGCGGCACAGACTGCCGCTCCGGCCCGCAGCACGGTGCTGATGCCGCTGATGAACACCCCCTTTGAGCCGGGACGCTGCACGGCGTGCATCCGGGCCATGGAGGCCGGCCCCGGCCGGGAGATCGCCTGGGCGGAATACTACTATTTCAGCGGCCAGCCGGAAAAGGCCATCCGGGCCGCGGAGCCCTTCCTGACCGACGAAGACCTTGGACTGCAGCTTTCCGCCTGCTGGATCTACGCCTATGCCAATCTCTCCGTGGGACAGATCCAGCGGGCCAAATTTGCCCTGTCCCAGGTGCAGAAGACCCTGACGGCCGGCGCGGAAAAGACCCCGCAGCTGCGGGCGGCGGAGGCATTCGTGGCGGCGGGGGCGGCTGTGCTGCTGCATTTGCCTGTTCCCAAGGACCTGCCGCCCACGGCAGATTTTCTGCCGCTGCTGCCGCCGGGACCGCGGGCCTTTGCCCTGTACATCCAGGCCCACTACCTCTATTTGCAAAAGGAGTACGGCAAGAGTGTGGGCATCGTGGAGGCCACCCTTGCCATGGGGGCGGAGCAGTACCCCATCTCTGCCATTTACCTGCATCTGGTGGCGGTGATGGACTATATGAGCCTGCGCCAGCCGGAGCGGGCCCGGGTCCATCTGCTCGCCGCCTGGGAACTGGCCCGGCCGGACGACCTGATCGAGGGCTTCGGGGAGCATCACGGGCTTTTGGGCGGTATGCTGGAGGCGGTGCTCAAGCAGGATTTTCCGGAGGATTTCAAGCGCATCATCGCCATCACCTATCGGTTCTCTTCCGGATGGCGTAGAGTTCATAACCCGGAGACGGGGCACGATGTGGCGGATAATCTGACCACCACGGAGTTTGCCGCGGCCATGCTGGCGGCCCGCGGGTGGACGAACCAGGAGATCGGCGACCACATGAATATTTCGCCCAACACCGTCAAGCGCTATATTTCCCAGGTGCTGAAAAAGCTGAACATCGAGCACCGCCAGGATCTGAAACAGTACATGCTGCAATAGAGAAATCATGCCGATGCCCGCGGGATATCCCGCGGGCATTACCCGTTTGACCTTGCGAAACGGGTAATAGAAAAGCCGCTTTTTTTGTGGTAAAATCATAAAACAACGACACGGACGGTACAAAACCGCACCAATGCAATCAAACAGGAGAGAATGTAAGGCATGAAACAAACACCCCTATTTGAGATCGCGGTCACGGCCGCCCAGAATCAGGAGTGGCAGGGCACGGTGTATTTCCCTGCTTCCGGGGAGCAGCAGGCCTTTGGCAGCCTGCTGGAGCTGATCCGGACCGTGGAGCAGCATGTGCCCATGCAGCGCCCGGACCACTGCGGAGATGCGGAAGAGAAGTAAAAGAGCACTGGATCTTGATCCGGTGCTCTTTTTGTGTGGCTTTTGCCTCGTGCGGAGGGGGAAACTGCCTTGGCTTAGCCGGGCATCCATGAGGAATGGACGAAGCAAAAAAAGAAAACGTTTGCGTTATAGATAATAAATTGTATCAGAAGTGTTTTGCTAAAAATCATAAAAACACATGGATAAAATGAATGTATTATACAAAAGTAGTTGTATTACGCAATTGTTAGGTTGATATTTTCGGAAAAGAGGTATATATTGGAATTAACGATAACGCAAGCGCTTTCGTAAAATAAGGCCGGCGCAGTCGACCAAAATCAGAAAGGAGCATTCTTATGCGCAGCAGATCTCGATCCAAGATCCGAAAACAGCTTTTCAGTCTGCTCTTGTCTTTGGCGATGCTTTCCTCTTTGTTGGTGATTCCCGCGGCGGCAAAGGGGCCGGAGGACGCCGTGGCGCCTGTTTACAACGCCGCGGAGAATGTCTATGAGATCAGCACGCCCGCCCAGCTGATGTATCTGTCCGGTACCTGGAAAGAGGGCGCGCCCCGGGACGGCAACTATGTCCTGACGGCTGATATCGATATGGCCGGCTGGGAGGGATTCAAGCCCATTGCCTCCGAAAAGGAGGAGGGGTACCTGGGTACCTTTGACGGCCGGTTCCATGCCATCCGCAACCTGACCATTGACTATCCCAAGAAGTATGTGGGCCTGTTCGGCTACGTGGGCAACGAAAATGACCAGGCCTACGTGAAGAACGTGGCCATGATTGACTGTGAGATCCGCGGCCAGCAGAACGTGGGCGGCATCGCCGGCGTTACGTACGGCACCATCACCGGCTGCGTGGTCACGGGCCATGTGTGGGTGGATGACCTGTCCAACTCCCATACCAGCGGCGGTATCGCCGGAAAGGTGAAGGAGGGCGAGGGCCCCATCATCGGCCATGTGGAAAACTGCTATGTGAATGCCAGGCTGGAAGCGCCCTATGACGTGGGCGGCATCGCCGGTATTCAGGACGGCGGCGGCTACGTGGGCAACAGCTTCGCGGCGGGCTCCGTGAACGCCTATGGCGAAAATGGCTCTGCCGGCGGCATTGCCGGTTCTTTCAACGCCGGCGACCACATCGTCGGCTGCGTCAGCGCCCAGACCTCCATCTCCGGCACCAAGAACGTGGATAAGATTGTGGGCCAGCTGGACGACGAGGCGGCTACCAACATCTCTGGCAACATTGCCTGGGAGGGCACCCTCCTGGCGGGCAACGAGCCTGCGTTCCAGCCCATCCAGTGGGAGGATGTCTCTGCCCAGGTATTGCAGACCAAACAGACCTATGTGGATCTGGGCTGGGACTTTGACAAGGTCTGGACCTGGAGCGATACGCTGCAGCAGCCCATCCTGCAGGGCTATGATCCCGCCATTTTTGAGGCACTGGACTTTACCGTGGACGGCCCCCGGGTCATCTCCCGTGCCATCAACGAGGTGGACCAGAACGCCAAGGTCACCCTGACCGCCCGTGTGGCAGGTGTGGACGCGGTGGAGAGCGCCGTGCTGCACTATGGCTATGACAGCGTGGACGCTGAGCTTCCCATGACCATTTCCGGCACCACCTGCACGGTGGACCTGCCCACCGGCAAGGCTGGAGATATGTACTACTATCTGGAGATTAAAGCCGGCGGCAAGACCGTCACCAAGCCCTATGACAAGTCTGCCCCCATCCAGGTGTTCGTGGACGACGGCAGCATCCTGGGCGATCCCAGTCAGATCACCATGACGCCCGACACCACCCAGGGCAATCTGCGCTTCAGCTGGATCACTGTACCGGAAGTAAAGGCCTCTGTGGTCCAGTACAAGAAGCAGGGCGAGAGCACCTGGAAGACCGCCCGCGGCACCAGCTATGTGGACGCTGTGACTCCCGGCTGGAAGGAGCTGGCCACCCACCAGGTGGTGCTGGAGGACCTGGAGCCGGACGCCATGTACGTTTACCGGGTGGGCGACGGCAAGGAGTTCATGAGTGAGGAGCACACCTTCAAGGCGCCTGCCTCTCCCGACGCGGATGAATTCTCTTTCATCTTTGTCTCCGACCCTCAGTCCGTGTCCACCGATGACTATATGTCCTTCAAAAAGAGCATGGACTATGCCACCACCTTGGTGACGCCGGAGTTCATCATGAGCGGCGGCGATACCACTCAGGACGGCTATAAGGCCACCGAGTGGGAGGCCTGCTTCGAGGTCATGGGCGACTACTTTGCCTCCATCCCCACCATCACGGTGCCCGGCAACCACGAAATGAAGGGCGACTGGGGCTTTATCTCCTTTGCCCAGCGGTTCAACATGCCCGGCGGCGACACCGGCACGGAGTTTGACAGCACCATCGGCTGCATTGAGTACGGCGATGCCTGCATCGTAGTCATCAACACCGAGGTCACCCCGCCGGAGGAGAAGGCGGATATCATCGCAAAGCAGCTGCAGTGGGCCAAGGAGTGCTACGAGAAGTCTGACAAGAAGTGGCGCATCATGCTCACCCATGCGGGCCCCTACACCTCCAACCACCCCGCCTCTGAGGTCATCGACTACTTCATCAACGACTCCGCGTGGTCCGTGGACGCTCTGGGCGTGGACCTGTTCCTCAACGGCCATGACCACATCTACATCCGCGCAACTGCCCTGGGCGACGTAAAGGCCAACACCGGTGACGGCACCACCTATGTCACCGGCGGCACCGTGGGCAACAAGTACTATGAGTACCTGCCCGACCGCAGCGACTACGCCACCGACTGCTACGTGGACGATGAGGACCAGCAGGTGTTCTCCATCATCACCGTCTCCGAGGACGCCATCACCGGCAAGGCCTACCAGTGCCAGGACAGCGACACCGACGAGAAGGAAGAGATGGACCAGTGGAACAACTGGAAGGTGGTGGACAGCTACGAGATCCGCAACACCGTCCGGGACGGCAAGAAGGTCACGGATTATACGGACTTGAAGAGCAGCGACTGGTACTATGACGCCGCCGCGTTCGTCACGGAGAACAAGCTGGTCGCCGGCGAGGAGGCCTACCAGTTCGGCGGCAATGAGATCATCACCCGTGCCGAGGCGGCCCAGGCCCTCTATAACCTGGCCGGCCGGCCTGACTGCCAGCTGACCACCGCCTTTACCGACGTGACCGAGCGCAGCCAGCAGCGTGACGCCATCTCCTGGGTCTATCAGCAGGGCATCATGCTGGGCACCAGCGACGGCGTGTTCTCTCCCGACCGCCCGCTGACCCGGGGCATGTTTGCCACCATCCTGGCCCGCTATGCCAAGCTCCAGGGTAAGGATATGTCCACCATGGTGGAGCTCAGCACCTTCACCGACGCGGCCAGCATCCCCGGTGCCTATGCCGACGGCGTGCGCTGGTGCGCGGCCAACAAGATCGTGGAGGGCCGGTCCGACGGCACCTTTGCTTCCCAGGCCAGCCTGACCCGGGCCCATATGTCCACCATGCTCATGCGCTTTGTGCAGCTGGGCAAGTGACCGCTTGCGGGAAAGCGACAGGGAACCATGAAATAAAGTGTGCGGGGCCGGCAGTCTGCCGGCCCCGCATTTTGCTTTTCAGGAGAGCTTCCGGGCCTCCTGGATCAGCTGCTTGGCTTCCTCCTTGGTGAGCACTCTCCCGCTGGAGACGATCTTGCCGTCCACCGCCAGCGCAGGCGTGGTCATGACGCCCATGGCGGCGATCTGGACGAAGTCCGTCACATGCTCCACCACCGGCTCCTGGCCCAGCTCCGCCAGGGCCGCCTTTACGGCGTCCTCCAGCCCGTTGCACTTGGCACAGCCGGAACCCAGCACCTGGATTCCCGACGCCTGGCCGCCCTGTACAGGGGCGGCTTCTTGCTTCTTCTTTCCGAAAAGATTCATGTTTGTTCCTCCTTGCATCAGATAAGATAGGGGGCCAGCAGGTTGAACAGGCATCCCACCAACAGAATGCCCGCCGTACAGATGGCCACGAACACCGCCAGCAGCCGGGGCCGCACGGCCTTGCGCAGCATGATGAGGGACGGCAGGGAAAGGGTGGTCACAGCCATCATGAAAGAGAGCACCGTGCCCAACAGGGCGCCCTTTGCCAGCAGTGCCTCCGCCACGGGAATGGTGCCGAAAATATCCGCGTACATGGGGATGCCCACCAGCGTGGCCAGCACCACGCCCAGGGGGTTGTCGCGGCCCAGGAGGCTCGTCACCCAGTCCTGGGGGATCCAGTTGTGGATGAGGGCGCCCACGCCTACGCCTACGAGAATATAGGGAAAGACGCTTTTTAGCGTGCCCAGCATCTGTTCCCGTGCCCAGGTAAGCCGCTGGCGGCGGGTGAGGGTCGGGGCGTCCGACCCGGCGCACACGGCGGCGCGGACAAAGGGCTCCACCTGGTCCTCCATGTGCAGGCGCTGGATAAGCGACCCGCCGGCCACGGCGATCACCAGACCCATAATTACGTAGATCACCGCCACCCGTGCGCCGAAAATGCTCATCAGCAGCACCAGACTGCCCAGGTCCACCATGGGGGAGGAGATGAGGAAAGAAAACGTCACCCCCAGGGGAAGTCCCGCCCCCGTAAAGCCCATGAAGAGCGGAATGGAGGAGCAGGAGCAAAAGGGCGTCACCGTGCCCAAAAGTGCGGAGACGGTGTTGGCGCCCAAGCCTTTGAACCGCCCCAGGATACGTCGGCTGCGCTCCGGCGGGAAATAGCTTTGGATGTAGGACACCAGAAAAATCAGCACGCACAGCAAGACGGTGATCTTGATGGTGTCATAGAGGAAAAACTGCACGCTGCCGCCTACGCGCCCGGATACATCCAGCCCCGCGCCGGAGAGCAGCGCGCCGATGCCCCGGCTGAGCCACTGCATGCCCAGCACCTCATTTTGAAAAAAGTCCCACAGTTCCATAGTGCCTCCATAAAATTGGATATATCAAAAAATTTTGATATGTTTTGCCGGAAGAAACGCCATCCGTGAAGATGGCGTTTTCGCGTTCAGGGAAGCGGCTGGTCGGGCATGAGGGAGGCCAGCAGGGCCATGGCCCGCTCCAGTCCGGCCTGGCTGAGCCGGTAGTGGGTCCACTTTCCCTCCTGACGGCTTTGCACGATGCCGGATTCGCACAGGATCTTCATGTGATAGGAAAGGCCCGACTGGGTCAGCTCCATAGGCTCCTGCAGCACGCAGGCGCACTTTTCCCCGCTGCGCAGCTGCTCCAAAATGGCAAGGCGCTTGGGGTCGCACAGAGCCCGGAATACCTTGGCGTTTTCCTGAAAGTTGCGGTCCATGTCAGATCCTCACATCAAAATTATTTGATGTGTAGAACATACCACACGAAAGCGCGGCTGTCAAGAGGGCGTTTGCCCTCAGCCGCAGAAGGTGATGACCAGGGTGCCCAGCACCATGAGCCCAAGGCCGATTAGAGACGCTTTTCCCAGGCGCTCTTTGAGTACCAGCCGGGAAAAAAGAACGGTGACTACCAGGCTCAGCTTGTCCACGCTCACCACCACACTCACGGCGCCGTTTTGAATGGCGTAGTAGTAGCACAGCCAGGAGGCGCCGGTGGAGAGGCCGGAGAGCAGGATGAATCCCAGCTCCCGCCGGGGGACACCCTTTATCAAAGGCAGCTTGCCCCGTCCCAGCACGATGGCCCAGGCCATAACCAGCACCACGCCGGTGCGGATGGCGGTGGCCAGGTTGGACTCCACCCCCGTAATGCCGATCTTGGCCAGAATGGAGGTCAGCGCCGCAAACAGGGCGGAGGCGGCGGCAAACAGAATCCACCGCCTGTGGCCGGAGCGGGTGCCGGGCCGCCGTTCCACCATCAGCACCACGCCAATGGCCAGCAGGGCGGTACCCAAAAGGCGCAGGGCCGGATGGCTCCGCTCCCCCAGAAAAACCATGGCCAGCAGGATGGTCAGCGCCGTGCTGGATTTATCCACGGCGGCCACCTTGTTCACGTCGCCTAAGGAAAGCGCTTTGAAATAGCACAGCCAGGAGACACCGGTGGAAAGGCCGGAGAGCACCAGAAACACCAAAGAGAGGACCGTGAGGGAGGAGATCGTCCCAGCGGAGCCTGCCACCAGCACCATCAGCCAGGAAAACATCAGCACCACGCCGGTGCGCAGGGCGGTGGCTACGTCGGAGTCTGTGGAGCGGATGCCGCACTTGGCCAGAATGGCCGTGATCCCTGCGAACAGGGCGGATAAAAACGCCATGGGAAGCCAGAGCATACCAATCGCCTCTGATTCATGGGAGTAACACGCTGCCGCATGGCAGCATGGATGGGGTCTGGGCATCCTGGGCGGATGCAGCGCCATTTACCCGGAAAACCTGTTTTCAGCCTAGCGGATTCAATCGGAGCTGTCAATGGGCTTGACAAGTCTGCCGGAATAAATTAAATTGTTTGTGTAGATAAATCTACATATATACAGATTTTAAGGAGGGCGCAGCATGGAGACCAAAAAGCGCAGACAGGTGAGCTTCAATACGGACGATGAAATCTACACGGCTTATAAAAAGCTGATGGTCCTGGAGGGGCGCACCCCCACAGGCGATCTCAACCGCTATATCCGGCAGCGGGTGGAGAAAGCCAAGCAGGAGGGACTGCTGCAGTAACGGCGGAAGAGACCTGCTGAACGGAAATGCGCCGGGAAACCTTTCCCGGCGCATGTGAGATTGGAGGAGGCGGCCCTGCCGCTCGGATGGGACGGGGATGCGAGGAAGCTTAGATTCCGGCCCATTCGCTGTACCGCGCCAAAATGACTGCCGTCTGGGCGCGGGTCACAACGTTTCCCGGGGAAAGAGTTTGGGCGGAGGTGCCGTTCATCAGGCCCTGTTCCACTGCCCAGGCCATGGCTTCGGCGGCATAGGGCGCGATCTGGGCAGCGTCGGTGTATGGGTCCAGCGCAAAGGACGTGTCGGGGGAACCGGCGAGCCGCCACAGGTAGGTGACCAATTGCTGCCGGGTGACCTCTGCTGCGGGGGCGCTCCCGTCGCTGAGGCCTGCGGACACGGCCCATGTTTGCGCCTCTGCCATGGACTGGGGCTGCACGCCCTCCAGCCTTGCCATGACCATCCACATCTGCTGGCGGGTCATGGAGCGCTCCGGGGAAAAGGCAGCAGCCGAAGTGCCGGAAAACAGCTGGTGTTCATACACGTAGGAGACGGCGGAGTGATACCACGCGTCTGCGGCCACATCGGTGAACGGCAGTGTCTGGGTTCCGTATATGGCGGAAAAGACCGGCTGCATGTGGTCCAGCCAGGTGTTTTGTTCCCGGTCGTAAAAATGGCTGTCGGCGTTTACCGCAAAGGGGATGCCTGCGTCTGTTAGCGCCTGGGTCACGAAGGAGGCAAAGACTGTCTGCTCCGCGATTGTATAGTCATCTCCGTCGTTGTAGTTGCCCGGCATCCACGCGCCGACCCAGGTAGGAACGCCGGTGTCTGCCTGCCACTGGAGGGCCAGGTCAATTTTTTCCTGCACGAGGGCTTTTTCCGCAGCGGTCCCCGCCGTCCACAGCTTGCGGGGGTTCTCTTTGGAGGGGCCGGAGGCATAAAAATGCCACTCGGCCATCAGATACCCGTTGGACGCAGAGGGGATTTCCAGGTCCTGCAAGTATGCCGCATCGGACCGCATCCGGGGAGAGATCATGATGATCCGCTCCGGATTTGTCTGCCGGACGGCAGACACCAGGCACTCGTAGATCTCGTTGAGGCGGTCCGGCTCGTTTTTCAATGCGTCGGTGACTTCGATGATCAGGTCAAAGGACAGCAGATAGGATGTGTCCCGGAAATGCTCGGCCACCGTTTTCCACCAGGATTCCACCTGCCGCAGATTCTTGTCTGAGGGATCGTTTTTTAATTCGTCCGCCTGATAGGCGATGATGGGGATGAGACCGGCTGCCAGACAATCCTGCACCTGCCGGTCCAGCAGGGCCAGCAGTTCCTCCGTGGCGGCGTCCTTGACTCGGATGCGGACGTGGGAGATCCCGGCATCCTTGAAATCTTTCGGTACCGCAGAGCTATACAGGGATTTTCCTGCGGATGTTTTGCACCAGTCTACATCCATGCCCTTGCCCAGCATCTGCTGATAGACAAAAGGGTCGATAGGACTGTCTCCCGGCGCGGCCTCTGCGGCGCCTGCCCAGGGAATGACCGACAGCAGCAGAAGAAGTGTGAAACACAAAATAATGCCTTTTTTCATAAGAAACTCCTGTCCGCAAGTGGGTGAACTTTTTTCTATCATAGCATCATCCGGGCCCTCGGTCCACGGTTTTGCAGGCGTATCCTGCGGGATTGATCATGGGCAGGTGGATGGAAGTGCGATTTTTAAGACGATCTGCCGCAGGATACGAAGTACGATTGGAGAGCGATAAGGAGGAAGCATCTATGATCTATCCGTGGAATGAGAAGAAATATCAGATCATCCGGCAGAACCCGGACAGGGTCGCCTGGAGAGATTTCGCAGACGATACAGCCAGAAGGGAATTTGTCGACTACTTCTGTATTGCAAATCCCCATTTGATCAAGGGCTCTCAGGAGCACCTCTTTTGGCAGGACTATTTCAATGCTTATTTCCATTGCAACTGCACGTTTCCCTTTATTGCCCGGCTGATCAACTCCTTTATGGTGACCGGGGAACAGGCGCAATGATGCTGCCCATCTTCGACGACTTGATCTACCAAACTAGAGAAACCCAGGAAGAGATCATACAGGAGGGGGTGGCCATCGCGTCCATGGGACAGGAAGAAACGCTGCGGGATTTCTGCAGACTCTCCGCCAGAGAGCAGAATCAGATCATCTCCTATATCGGCCAGCTGCCGTTGTACGAGGAAGCTGTCGTCAACGGAACAAGCCATATTTTGGTGCATGGCGGGCTGCCTGATTTTTCCGATATGCCGCTGGAATACTACGATGAAAACGAGCTGCTGTTCGGCCCTCACGATTTTTTCATCGACCATTAGGGTGACAGGGCAAAAATCATCGTGGGCCATCTGCCGACAAGATTTATTGACGGAGCGATCCCAGATCGAATTTTTCATACAAAGGATACCATAGCCATTGATTGCGGCTGCGGATTCGGTGGAGGGCTTGGCGTGCTTCGCCTGGATGACATGGAAGAAATGTACTTTTAAAGGCCCGGAATTACAGGCAAAGAATCCATGCGAACCGTAAATAGCAGCAGGATACAAAAAATCCCCTTGGAAGCCTTACAAGACTTCCAAGGGGATTGTGCATTATTCCCATTCGAGCGCCAGACCTTAATTTCTCATGATAATATGCACTGATAGTACGCTTTTTGTCCACATATTCCACACATTTCAAGCTATCCGTAGCGTCTTCAAGAATTCTGTAGCCAATTTGTAGCCACTGGCTACAACGCAACCTCCGCTGGCTGATTCACCTCAAAGCCACTCGTTACTACTGTAAATTAATGATACACGGAGGTTTGCAATATGGAAAAATACATCTACGATAACAGCAACGGTCTTTGATATGAACTGCAGGGAGATTACTACATCCCTTGTATGGCTCTGCCGGACACCGAAGAACGCGCTATCGGTATCTGGGGTAGGAAGCACTTGGATTACATCAAGGAGCACCGCCCGGTACTATACGTCGATTTGCTTCTCAGCTGCAAGCTACACAGCTATCTTGCTGACATTGATTCTCAGGCAAACGCCAAGCTTGCCTTGCTGACAAAGCAGATGGTACAGAAAGAAGGCATCAGCGAACTGTTGAAAGCACAGGATCAGATGGCATGGGTTAGAGCCATGAACAATATCCGCAATCGTGCAGAGGAAATCGTCCTTAAAGAACTGGTCTACGGGGAGGATGCAGAATGAGAATCCTTGAAGAATTTTGGTACGGCAATATCGAGCCGACCGAATACGACACAAGTGCCTGTAAGGAATACAAAGAAGCGCTTCGCTTGATTACCAAGAATGAAGAAAAGCTTCAGGCAACCATGACCAATGAGCAGAAGGAGCTGTTCTCTCGCTATACGGACGTTGTCCGTGAATATCAAACCATGGCAGAGTGCCTACTGTTCCAGAGCAGCTTTAAGCTGGATGACAGAATAATGTTAGAGGTTATGAAAGAATAAGAATAACAACAATCAGCCGGGCAGTGGTAAGCTCTGCTCGGCTGATTCTTTTTATTTCAAATGGATAGTTTCTTATTGTCCAAACGGAACAACAGAGTTTGCAATTCTTTTTTCTCCGCCGACAATCGTAGTGTAGAACCTTTGTTCAATGCCATACAACAGCATTTTTAATTCTTCTTCATCTCCAACCTCAAACGAAGTCTCAGAAACTTTCAGCTCTGGACAGTATTCTCCAATGTATGTAAATATATTTCTCCTGCTGTCTGCATCTAAACTTTCCAGTGTTTTTTGTGCTAACGCTATTCTTTTTCGGTTTGCTGTTTTCACTTTAGATGCATTGTAGTTTTGCTTCAACTGAATAAAATCATTTTCCAAAAATTGAGTTGTCTCTTCTTCAGTTGCTTCTTTATAAAGCTGATCAATACCCCTAAAAATACTTGTAATAGACTCAAGTCGCTTGAAATACAAAACATCTGTGTTTTTATTGTAAATTGCATCAGGAATAGTATTAATTACAATCTCACGTCGGTCTGCCTTGTACTCGAAATTTTCTCCTAAGCAGAGAATACATTTTTTTGATACCAATCTTGCCTTGGAAACATTCTGAAAACAGAGCAAATTACCAATTTCCGTAAACACAAAATCGACAGAACCAAATTCACTTCTATTCATGGAGTTGAAATCAATTGTACATTGTTCAGTCGTTAGCAAGTCTATTTTATATTCTTGACTTGATGCGTTTTGAACTGAGAACCACTCGCCTTCTTCCAAAGCAGCACCAGGTACATACGGTGTAGATGTACTAATTGTTATATCTTCAATTGAATAAACAGGCTCGTCTGTTGACACAATCTTTCTATATTTATTTTTTTCTCTCTGTTTAAGTTTCGCACAAAGGTTTGCCAAATTTCTTACCTTCTTTCTATAAATGTTGTATCGTTAATTCGTCGTAGGTTCTGAAAGTCTATATCTTCCTTTGATCTAATTACTTTTCCCCTTTTAATTACAAAGACTTTTGTTCCTTTAGAAGTCAAGATATGGTAATAATGATACCCAAACAACAAATAAATTGGATTAAAATATTGTGTTTGAGATAGGTATGTAAAGACGAAAACCAAAAAATATACCGCTGCCATAGTGTAGCAATCAGGAACACTTAATGAAACAAAAAAGTATCCCCAATATACCGGCAAAAACTCATTATCAGCCAGTGCAAGCTCCTCGCACTTTGTTAGAACTTCCTTAGCAAAAGACCTTGAGAGGAGTAATGACAACCAAGAGAGCAATATTATCAGGAAGACGAAACCAATATGCAAAGCCCAAAATGGAATTGGTGCAATCGTCAATTTCTCTTTTATGATATAAATTACAACCATCCATGAAGTTGCATTTATTGTTAATAGCAACTTAAATATGAGATTCATAGGCACACCTCCTTTGCGACTGCTGTTTCTACAGCCAGCCGGGCAGTAGTTAGCTGCTCAGCTGATTTTATACAGACATTTTTTCCAATACTTCTTGGAACAGCAGTTCTTCAATAACCTGCTGCACCTTATATTTGATGGTTCTTGCGTTTTCACCCGATGTAGAGATAAGAGGACTGACAGCAGCATATACCATTTCTGGTGTTAGCTTTGAATCATACTCCTCTTTTCGTGCCAGAATTTCGTTCTGGACGATTTGATATATGGTTTCACAGCTAAAATCATCAAAGTGGATGAACTTATCAATGCGGTAAAAGATAGGCAGACCCAACTGCTTTTTCATTTCTTCTTCCGTCTGATAATTAGATGTTAATACAATTACAATACCAGACACATCTACATCATAAGTTGCATCTTTGAATTGTGTATTATCAAACAGTGTATAAAACGCAGAAAAGAAATGTTCCGGACATTTATCAAGTTCATCAAAAAATACCAAATTAGATTCACGTTCCAACAGGTCAAATCCAAGACTTCTTCTGTTAGGTGCATCCCCGAAGAAGTATTCGGAATAGTTGTTGTTCTTAAACATAGACAAGTGTTTTTCTAAGCATTTGCCATCAAAGAACATATCTGCAATCTCACGTACCAGTTCCGTCTTTCCTAAACTACTGTTTCCATACAGCATAATTACATATGGCTTCTCTCGTTTTACATTTGTGAGATACCAAAGACTTTTGCTGATTTCTTCAATAGCTATCTGCTGACCAAATATTCGTGCAGATATAGCGTTCATGTTGTCAACAAATAACTCTGAGTCTCTTTTAATTTCATACTCCTCGCAAGAAACTTCAAGCGCTATAAGCGCACGTTTATACTGATCCTCTAAATACGCTTTCAGAACACGAGGAGGATTATGGATGTAGATTTCTGCTTCGTCTGTCGTTAAATCCTCAATTAACGGCCCTAAACGGTCATGTGCCGCTTCTACAATGCCATGATAATTATCGTTCTTTACAATCAGTATGCTGGCATACTGATCAAATATCAGACGATTTTGCTTTGCGGTATCAGATAGCTTTACCAACTCCAAAAATGTATTAACTTCGTCATCTTCGGAAAATGATGAAAGTTTGGAATCAAAATACGCTTTAGATCCAACAATGATATGATACTTTCTCTTATCTTCCATCTGATGCCTCCGCAATTACACAAGCATACAGAACATCATAAAGAGCAACCATATCTTTAGGTACAGATGCTCCCTCCATTTTTTCTGGAGTTCCCACACTTTGCATTTCAGAAGGATAGATATCTGCCAAGGTTTTAGGCTGCTCAGCAGAGGAAATCAGACGTTCCATTTTACCTATTTCTTTGATGAAATCGAATCGTTTTCTTTCAAATTCACCTACCGGAATGCAATAGAGTGTCATCGTTGTAGTAAGCAGATCGTTCCTTTTATAATTACTAACGAAGGCAGCATTGTTAAAGCGCACATATCGTTTCTCATCAACCGCATAGGTATCATATCCGTCATAGCTGTCCATGACGGTTTTGAATTCTTTTGTATCTACACCGTCAACGCCACCCTTGACAATTTTCAGGTATCCTCCTGCAACACGAAGAGATGTAGAAGAGTTTTCTATATCTGATAATTGAACATCGGAAATAGAGGTCAACAGCGGTTTCAGTTTCTCAAATTCAGAAATTTCAGTCGAAGAAATGGTTGTAGTACTATCACGGCTAACTACATACGATGCTTCTATTTTCCCTGTGAACAGAAATAAAATCCTCGAAATAAAGGGAACGTCAAGCTTCAATTTTGCAGATGCCTCGGTTGCTACTGATCCCTGTGTCTGTATGGCAGAAGATACGTCTGTCTTACGTGATAGTTCTCCATGGTCTCTCTCTTGCAAAATATTGCGAATTGTTTCCTTGTCAAAATAAATAATTTTATTGATTTTCTCTTTTGCCATAACATTAGTCACACTTTCGATATAAGTATGAAAAACTTATTTCAGTCTTTCGTGTATAATACGTTTAATGGTCTCTTGTGCAGATTCCTCGCCTGCCAGTTCAATCAGTTTGTTGTAATCGTCGATTTCATTTCCAGAGAAGATAATCGAAACTACTTTCTCCGATCTTCCAGCAACATGATCATATTTTTCTGGATGTGCCCAAAAACATGAAAGGCAAAATTCTGCATCTTTTGTTTCCCAATTGGTACAATGTTCACAAGTCCATGACTTTGCCCTATTAGCAGACGGGCTTAGAAGCATGAAGCAATCCAAATCTTCTTCGTCTTGCTCTCCACCAATTTCATAAGGAACTCTATGGTCAACCTGCAGAATGTTTTCATCCATTGTTTCTAAATAAATAAAACATTTGGGGCCATATTTTTCAACAAGCGCCTGCTTTAATGCTTTTGACAAGACCGTTCTACCAGATGCTTTAGACAACATATTTTTGGCTTCGTTTGGGTCACCAAATTTGTATGCTGCAATTTTACGGCCATCTGGTCCTGGAACTCTGTATGTAACCAAAGGGATTCCCAATTCTCTAACATCTCTTGCTGCTCTTGGCGGATGATTATAACCATAATCATCCTTTAATTCTTGCGTTGTAATATAGCCATTTTTAAGAATATGCTGAATAACTGTTCGAGGTCTCTTGTCTGATACAGATTCAAGCAAATCAAGAAACTCTTTTGGATAATCACTCATGCCATTGCCTCCCAAAGTGTAATTTGTTTCGGTTTATGCTCAAAAACAGGAATAAGCTTTTCACTCATATAAAGTGCTTCAAAAGTTGTAGATTTTTTTCCAAGTAGAACTGACTGACTGGATACACCTGCATTTAATAATACTTTTTTGCACCCCAAACTTGCCGGCAGTTCTTCGCCATACTCTTTTCCACCGCATTCGCCATCATAGCTTATCAAATAATCTACACCTTTTCGGTTTAATATTTCTATTGCTTCTACGAACTCATCAAAGGGAACACCTGCAAAATATCGGTTATCACGAACATTTGAAACCCCTTGATACGGAGGATCCATATAAACCAAATCCCCAGGACGAGCCATTTCAAAAATCTCTCTATAATCTAATGCAGTAAAAGTTGTTTTTCCTTTTAAAAGCTGAGAAATAGCAGACACATTACTTTTTAAGGTTTTAGGATTTGTGCCATGTCTTCGTTTATCGGGAGATTGGTTAAAGTTTCCGTTTTTTCCGTATCTAACTGCCCCTTTAACACATCTTGCCAATAAGTACAGCATATTGGCGGGTGTATTCTCACCATTATTGAAGCGTTCTCTGACATCATAGAAATGCTGTACATGATTGTCTCCATATTTGAATTGCTCTTCCCATACTTTCGAATATGCACTTATAAGCTGATCCGGAGCATTAATTGCTTCTTTCAGCAGATTAACAAGTGGTGCATTCAAATCATTTATATGAAATGAGTTTGCTCGATCATCATGTGCTACAGCTATACTAATTGCTGCCATGCCTGCAAACGGCTCAATTAAACGATCAATTCTATCCGGCATATACTCCAGAATTTGTGGTGCAAGTATTCTTTTTGAACCTTGATATTGTACAATATGAGGAACTTTTCCGTTCATTATTCTCCTCCTTTAATCGTCAAGGGACGGTCAAACTCAATAATATCTCCAATGTCACATTCTAAGGAAACACACACCTTATAAAGACTTTCCATAGATACAAATTCGTTACGTCCCATTTTAGCTAATACATTAAAACTAATCCCAGAAGCCTCTTTCAGCTCTGTTCTTGTCATTCTTTTATCTATAAGCGTTTTCCATAATTTATCGTATGAAACTTGCATTTCTATCCTCCATTCCAAAAGAAAACAACGAGAATATAAGTCTTTTACAGTATAACGCAAATCACACGAAAATTCAAGATAATCTCACGATATTGTGAGTTACATGTATTTATTAGCCAAATCACCTTCTTTTAAAATAAGACATTATCAATAACTTATCTATCAACTTCGTTACGGCTTATTTTTTCACGATTTCTGCCGAAGTAAGTCCACAAGTCATTCCGTGAAATCACATCCTCATAGGTGCGAATTCTTTTACGGAGCCGATCATTTTCTTGTTCCAAATCCGCTGTGCGAAGCTGACTACGGACGGACTTGTAGTGCGCCAATTCTTCCTTGACCGCCGAAAGTTCTGTTAGCAGCGACTCGATTTTAGCTTTCAGGTCAGCAATGGTTTTCTTTGCTTCCTTCAAGAGCTTTTTCAGCTTGCCTTCCTGCTTTTCCTGCACTACATATTTCTGTGCTGCGGTGACGAGATTTTGAAAATCCTCTTTCTCAACTGCTACCTTGGATGTCAGCGGCAGGGGTTTAGCTTCTATTTGCTCCACAGCCTTGATAGAAATCTGTTGATGCTGAACACGCTCGATGGTTTGCTCCAGTTCGGCAAGCTCCTCTCTGCGTTTCTCTCTCTTAAATTCCAGAACGCTCAGATGCTCCTTGTGTTCGCCTTTCTGCTCCCATTCGATACCATGCTCCAGCATGATTGCAGCAAGGAATTCTTTCTCCTTCTGTACCTACAAGTCACGCTCTGTCAAAGAACGTCCCTCACCGGTGATACCCTGATCGGCAAGTGCCTGTTTCAGAAAAACACGGGTGGACAGTCCCCGCTTGCTTCCGGTAGTAAAGGGAATGAAATCAATGTGTAAGTGGGGTGTTGCTTCATCCATGTGTAGGTGAGCAGAATATACATGGAGATGATGATTGCGTTCAAGGAAGCTGTGATAAAACTTGTTCAAGATGGTTTTGCCAGCTCTGCGTTTTCTCCATCGGCTGCCATATCATCCTTATTTCCTACTTGAAATATCACTTCGTAAAAAGGCTTTTCCTGATCGCCTTTGCAGATTTTTTCGTAGTAATTTTCGATACGGCGATCTTTACGTTTCTGCTTGGCGTTATACTCAGCTTGCGCTTCATCGAACAGCTGATGGTACGCATCTTCAATGGGCGTGTAGCAGTATTCAGTGTTCAGATAGGTGCGTGTCGGGTCAACATTTTCTGCAATATAGGTGCGGCGGTTGTGTGCAACTACGCCGTCACCGGACATAGCACTGATTGTTCGTTTTATAGCTGTTACCTCCAAAATTACGGTAATTTATCGAAACTCGTTTTCGCCGCTCGGCGGCGGGTTTTGTTACTTTTGTCAAAAGTAACGCAAAAGCACTTTTGACACTACGCATCAAAAGCGCATTGCGCTCTCCGAGGGAGTATGTGGCTCCTGCGGGAGCCTATGCCGTGTTTTGCAGACCCTGTACCTGTCTCTTATACACATCTCCGAGCCCACGAGACCGGAGCCTATCT
>URKI01000013.1 GCA_900548505.1 uncultured Oscillibacter sp.
CGAGATAGGCTCCGGTCTCGTGGGCTCGGAGATGTGTATAAGAGACAGGGCCAGCGGCCTGCCTCGCCATATTGCGATTATCATGGACGGCAACGGCCGCTGGGCCACCAAGCGTGGCCTGCCCCGCACTGCCGGCCACAAGGCGGGGGCGGAGACCTTCCGCCGCATCGCCACCTACTGCAAGAACCTGGGCGTACAGTACCTGACGGTATACGCCTTCTCCACGGAAAACTGGAAGCGCTCGGAGAGCGAAGTCTCCGCCATCATGCTGCTTTTGAAGAAGTATCTTCTGGAAGCGGTGGACACTATGGAGCGGGACCACATCCGGCTGCACTTCTTCGGAGACATGACGCCCATTTCCCCCGAGCTGCGGGCCCTGGCTCATGAGACGGACGAGATCACCGAGCATCTTTCCAAGGATGATTTTCAGGCCAATGTCTGCCTCAACTACGGCGGCCGGGACGAGATCTTGCGTGCGGTGCGCCGCTTTGCTGCCGACTGCGCAGAAGGGAAGAAGCGCCCCGAGGAGCTCAATGAGGCTATGTTCTCCGATTATCTGGATTCCGCCGGAATCCCCGATCCAGAGCTCATCATCCGGCCCAGCGGAGAGCTGCGGCTTTCCAACTTCCTCTTGTGGCAGTGCGCTTACTCGGAATTTTACTACACCGACACCCTCTGGCCTGACTTTGACGAGGCGGAGCTGGATCGTGCCATCGATGCATACCGTAAGAGGGACCGTCGTTTCGGCGGCGTAAAGAAATAAGGCAAAGGGATTGATCGTATGTTCAAACGCGTGATGGTTGCCGTGGTCGGCATCCCGTTTTTGATTTTGGTTCTGGGCGTGGCGCCCGAATGGGCCACCATGGTCCTGGTGTGCGGCATGTGCGCCGTGGGAGCCTGGGAGCTGATGCACGCTGTGGCCGGAAAAGCGGGACAAGCTCTGACCCCGCTGGCAGTACTCTCAGCGGCACTGGTGCCGGTGTGCGTGTATATGGAGCTGTCCAACCGGTATGCGGAGCTGACCGCGCTGCCGGTCCTGCCTCTGACAGGATTGCTGGGAACGGCGATGGTGCTGGCATTGTTTGTGGTGTCCATCCGCCGTTACGGCAGTGAGCGGGCCGTACCCTTTGCCGCCATCACTGCCGCGCTTTTTGCGGGGCTGGTGTTCCCGCTGATGCTCAGCTGCCTGCTGCGGCTGCGGATGGTGCCGTCCGTCGGGATGTTGCTGGTATTTTTGCCCCTGTGCATCTCCTTTGGCTCCGACACGTTTGCGTTCTTTGCCGGATTGCTGTTCGGCAAGCACAAGCTGACTCCCGTCAGCCCCAAAAAGACCGTGGAGGGCGCGGTAGGCGGTCTTATCGGCGGCGTCATCGGTACGGCGTTGATGATGGCTGTGGGCTCCTGTGTCCTTGCGGACGCCTTCTGGGACTTCAAGCTCCTGGCTCTGTTCGGGCTGGTGGGCAGCGCCGTCAGTCAGATCGGAGATCTGAGCTTTTCCGTCATCAAGCGGGAATTCGGCGTCAAGGACTACGGCAATCTTCTGCCGGGCCACGGCGGCGTGCTGGACCGGTTCGACTCTGTGACCTTTGTGGCCCCCTTTGTGTGGCTGATCCTGGGCATGTATTGATTTTCGGCGTTCTCCGTAGTTTTTAGGATTGTTTTCAGCTTTTTGGAATAGGATAGGATTATGAGTAAAACGATTTCGATTTTGGGTTCCACCGGTTCCATCGGCCGTCAGACACTGGATGTGGCGGAGCAGATGGGACTGCAGGTCGCGGCCCTCACCGCCAACGCCAGTGTGGAGCGGATGGAGGAGCAGGTGCGCAAGTTCCGCCCCCGGCTTGCGGTGCTGACCGACGAGGCAGCCGCTAAAGATCTGGCTGTCCGCATTCAGGATACGGATACCACGGTGCTGGGAGGCCACGCCGCTCTGATGGAGGCCGCTGTAGTGCCGGAAGCGGATACCGTGGTCACCGCCGTGGTGGGCATGGTGGGCCTGGAGCCTACGCTGGCCGCCATCGGCGAGAAAAAGCGCATCGCCCTGGCCAACAAGGAGACGCTGGTGTGCGCCGGTGAGCTGGTCATGGACGCGGCAGATGCGGCCGGCGCGGAGATCGTGCCGGTGGACTCGGAACACTCTGCCATTTTCCAGTGTGTCCAGGGCTGCGCTGACCGCCAGGAGATCAAGCGGCTGATCCTGACTTGCTCCGGCGGCCCCTTTTATGGCATGACCCATGAGGAAGTAGGGAAGATGACCCGTGCGGACGCCCTGCGTCACCCCAATTGGAAAATGGGCGCCAAGATCACCGTGGACTGCGCCACCCTCATGAACAAGGGTCTGGAGGTCATCGAGGCCATGCGCCTTTACCGCCTGCCCCTTTCCCAGGTGGATGTGGTCATCCACCGTCAGTCCATCGTTCACTCTCTGGTGGAGTACCATGACGGGGCCGTGCTGGCCCAGCTGGGCACCCCGGACATGCGGCTGCCCATCCGCTACGCCATGACCTATCCTCACCGCGGCGTGAACCCGGCTGAGCCGCTGGATCTGCTCACTTGCCCGCCCCTGACCTTCGCCCAGCCGGACCGGAATACGTTCCCCTGTCTGCGCCTTGCGGAGGAAGCAGCCACCGAGGGCGGCACTGCCTGTGCCATCCTCAACGGCGCAAACGAAGAGGCTGTGGGATTGTTCCTGGCGGACCGCATCGGATTCCACGATATTGCCCGTCTGGTGGCAAAGGCCCGGTCCCAGGTGCGTGTGGTGCAGAAGCCCTCGCTTTCCGACATTCTGGCGGCAGATGCCGCTGCCCGGCAGAGCGTGCTGGACGGAGCTTTTTGATATGCTAGGAGACAGTGCATGACGATTCTTTATATCCTGGGAGCAATTCTGATCTTTGGTGTCCTGGTGGCGCTGCATGAGCTGGGCCATTTTGTGGCCGCAAAGCTCTGCGGTGTGCGGGTCAACGAATTTTCCATCGGCATGGGCCCTGTGCTCTGGAGCCGGGACCGCGGCGAGACGCAGTATTCTCTTCGGGCGCTGCCCATCGGCGGCTTCTGCGCCATGGAGGGAGAGGACGAGGACTCTGCCGACGAGCGTGCGCTGGGCAGCCAGAGCCTCTGGAAGCAGCTGATCATTTTCGCGGCGGGCCCGCTGATGAACTTTCTCACCGGGCTTGTGATCCTGCTGGGTCTCTATGCCGGCATGCAGGCGTTTCAGGTTCCCGCCATTGCCGGCGTGGCACCGGAATTTGAAACGTACAACGGCGCCACACTGGAAAAGGGGGACATCTTCTGGTCCATCAACGGCGAGCGGGTGTACCTCTACAATGACGTGGACCTGCTGCTGAACCTGAACAAGGGGCAGCCGCTGGACCTGGTGGTGATACGCGACGGCGAGAAAGTCGCCCTTGAAAATGTTCAGTGGAATACCTTTACAGGACTTGAAGGAGAAAGCTACCAGGGCTATGGAATTTACCGGGATCTGACCACCACAGAGGAAGCCACCCTGGGCGGCAAGCTGCGGATGGCCTGGCTGAACACCGTGGACTTTGTCCGGGTGGTGCGGCTGAGCCTGCAGATGCTCTTCAACGGCCAGGCCGGTGTGGATGATCTCAGCGGGCCGGTGGGCATCGTCTCTTCCATGACGGAGGCCGGCGAACAGGCCCAGGCGCTGGGCGGCGTCCTCGCGGCGGTGGAGAGTATGTTCTACTTTGCCGCCATGCTGGCAGTGAACCTGGCGGTCATGAACCTGCTGCCCATTCCGGCGCTGGACGGCGGACACATTCTCTTTTTGCTGGTGGACGCTGTCTCCATGCTGCTTTTGAGAAAGAAAGTCCCCGCACGATATATGGCGGCTGTCAATACAGCCGGCTTCGTGGTGCTGATGGGCTTTATGCTGTTTGTGACATTCCATGACGTGTTCCGTCTGGTGGGATAAAGAGGAGGAAGTCATGACAAAGAAACTGATGGTGGGCAATGTGGCCGTGGGCGGAGGCGCCCCGGTCTCCATCCAGTCCATGTGCAATACAAAGACCGACGATGTGGCTGCTACCGTGGCCCAGATCAAAAAGCTGGAGGCTGCCGGGTGCGAGATCATCCGGGTGGCCATTCCCGATCAGGCCGCGGCGGAGGCCGTGGACAAGATCAAGGAGCAGATCTCCATTCCACTCATCGCCGACATCCATTTCAACTACAAATACGCCCTGGAAGTGGCTCAGCGGGGCATCGACGCCATCCGTATCAACCCCGGCAACATCGGCGGGGAGGAGAAGGTGAAGGCGGTTGCGGATATCTGCCGCGAAAAGCACATTCCCATCCGCATCGGCGTCAACGGCGGTTCCCTGGAAAAGGAACTGCGGGCCAAGTACGGCGGCGTCACCGCCGAGGCTCTGGTGGAGAGCGCCATGGGTCATGTGCGCCTTTTGAACCAGTTTGATTTTGACGACATCTGCATCTCGGTCAAATGCTCTGATGTGCCCCTGACCATGGCGGCCTACCGCCTCTTGAGTGAGCAGACGGACTATCCTCTGCACCTGGGCGTCACGGAGGCGGGCACGCCCTCCATGGGCATGGTGAAGTCTGCCATGGGTATCGGCGGCCTTTTGTGCATGGGCATCGGCGATACCATCCGCGTGACGCTGACCGCCGACCCGGTGGAGGAGATCTACGCCGCCAAGAAGATCCTCAAGGCAGCCGGCCTTCGGAAAGAGGGCGTGAACCTCATTGCCTGCCCCACCTGCGGCCGTACCCGTATCGACCTGATCCCCATTGCCGAGGAGGTGGAGCGCCGCCTGCTGGACTGCGACAAGAACATCACCGTGGCGGTGATGGGCTGCGCCGTCAACGGGCCCGGTGAGGCCTCGGCGGCTGACATCGGCATTGCTGGCGGCAAGGGCGAGGGTCTGCTGTTCCGTAAGGGTGAGATCCTTTACAAGGTGCCGCAGGAGCGGCTTGTGGATGCGCTGATGGAGGAGATCGCCAAGCTGTAAGCGCATTCCGGGAGAAATTGAAGTGAGAGGGAACCATGGCAAGAAACATCCCGTTTTTTGATATGTTTGCGGAGCTGCAGCTGTCGGGAGAACTGCGGCTGAAGCTGGCCGGTGCTGAGATCACCGGCGCTGTCATCGACCAGGGAAAGATGACCATTTCCCTGGATCTGACGGCCCGCACCCCTATGAGTGAAGCGGACGCGCACGCCCTGGAGTCATTGATCCGGGGCGTGTACGGTTTTTCCGCAGCCGAAGTACATCTGACGGCTCCGGCGGCGCCCCAGGCTGCCGCGCCTGCGGAATCAGCCACGACTCCGGCCTCCGGCAAGGACAAGCAGCAGGGGGGCGGTGTATCCAAGGTGCTGCTGGGCAAGCCCATCAAGGGCCGTACCAATCCCATGCGGGAGCTGAACCTGAAAATGGGCACGGCCACCGTGGCAGGCAAGGTCTTTGCCGCCGAGTGCGTGGAGACCCGCCGTCCCGGCATGTGGCGGCTGCATTTTGACATGACGGACTATACCAACTCCGTCAGCGTCCATAAAAATCTCTCCGCCAAGGAGGCGGAGCAGTACGGCACGGCCATCAAGCCGGGCATGTGGCTGTGCGTCCAGGGCAAGATGGAGCCCACCTGGGACGGCAAGGACATCCAGCTCAATCCGTATCACATCAATGTGATCGACCACGCTGAGCGGCAGGACACCGCCCCGGAAAAGCGGGTGGAGCTGCACCTGCATACGAAGATGAGCAACATGGACGCCCTGACGGACACCAAGGACGCCATCAAGACGGCCATCCGCTGGGGCCATCCTGCCATCGCCATCACCGACCACGGCGTGGCCCAGTCCTTCCCGGACGCATGGCACGCAGCAGGGGATAAGATCAAGATCCTCTACGGCGTGGAGGGCTATTTTGTCAACAACCTGGACGACAGGGTGGCCGTCCACGGCAAGCAGGACTGCTCCCTGGACGATGAGTTCGTGTGCTTCGATATCGAGACCACCGGCCTCAAGGTAGACCGGGAGGCCATCACGGAGATCGGCGCGGTGGTGCTGCGCAACGGTGAGATCGCCGAGCGGTTCCAGACCTTCGTCAACCCCAACCGGCGCCTCACCCCGGAGATCATCGGCCTGACGGGCATCACCGACGACATGCTCAAGGACGCGCCCCAGCTCAAGCAGGCGCTGACGGAGTTTTTGAAGTTCGTGAACGGCCGCCCGCTGGCGGCCCACAATGCTGAGTTCGATATTGGATTCATCCGGGCAGGCTGCCGCAAGGTGGGCCTGGACTTCCAGCCCACCTATGTGGACTCTTTGATCCTGGCCCAGAACCTGCTGCCCGAGCTTGGAAAGTACAAGCTGGACATCGTCGCCGAGCACCTGGATCTGCCGGCGTTCAACCACCACCGTGCCAGCGACGATGCCGCCACCGTGGGCTATATGCTCATCCCGTTTTGGAAGATGCTCCATGAGCGGGGCATCCATACGCTCCAGGCTGTGAACAAGGAGATGGAAAAGCTCCGTCCCTTGGGCGGCAAGACCAACCGTTTCCCCAAGCACATCATCCTGCTGGCCCGCAACAAGGTGGGCCTCAAGAACCTCTATCAGATGATCTCCGCGTCCAACCTGAAGTATTTCAAGCGGGTGCCCACCATCCCCAAGACGCTGCTCAACGAGCACCGGGAGGGCATCATCGTGGGCGCTGCCTGCGAAGCGGGTGAGCTTTTCCGGGCCGTGGCAGATCATAAGGACTGGGAGGAGCTCAAGCGCATCGCCGACTACTATGACTACCTGGAGATCCAGCCGCTTTGCAACAACGCTTTCATGCTGCGAAACGGCGACGTGCAGTCGGAAGAGGATCTGCGGGAATTCAACCGCACCATCGTGCGGCTGGGCGAGGAGCTGGATAAGCCCGTGTGCGCCACCGGCGACGTCCACTTCCTCAACCCGGAGGACGAGGTGTACCGGCACATTCTGCTGGCATCCAAGAAGTTCCCGGACGCCAACGCGCCGCTGCCCATCTACTTCAAGACCACCGACGAGATGCTGAAGGAGTTTTCTTACCTCGGTAAGGAGAAGGCCTACGAGGTGGTGGTGACCAATACCCGCCTGGTGGCCGACCAGATCGAAAACTTTGAGCTGCTGCCGGCGGAACTGTTCCCGCCCCGGCTGGAAAACTCCGAGGAGGAGCTCAACCGCCTGGTGTGGGACAAGGTGCACGAGCTCTACGGCGAGGACCCGCCCAAGCTGATCGTGGACCGACTGAATATCGAGCTGGGCGGTATTTTGGGCAAATACGACGTGGTGTACATGTCGGCCCAGAAACTGGTGCAGCGTAGCCTGGAAAACGGCTATCTGGTCGGTTCCCGAGGCTCCGTGGGCTCGTCTCTCGTGGCCTACATGTCCGGCATCACGGAGGTCAACTCTCTGCCGCCTCATTACCGCTGCCCCAAGTGCAAGCACAACGAGTTCATTACCGACGGCTCCTACGGCTGCGGTGCCGATATGCCGGACAAGGTCTGTCCCGAGTGCGGCACCAAATACATCAAGGACGGCTTCGACATCCCCTTTGAGACGTTCCTGGGCTTCGGCGGCGGCAAGGTGCCGGATATCGACCTGAACTTCTCCGGCGAATACCAGGCCCGCGCCCACCGTCACGCCATCGAAATGTTCGGCGAGACTCAGGTGTTCCGGGCGGGCACCATCGGTACCCTGGCGGAAAAGACCGCCTTCGGCTTTGTCAAGAAGTACCTGGAGGAAAACGGCATCACCGCCTGCCGGGCAGAGGAAAACCGGCTGACGCTGGGGTGCGTAGGCACCCGGCGCACCACGGGCCAGCACCCGGGCGGCCTGGTGGTCGTACCGGACGACAAGGATATGGAGGACTTCTGCCCGGTACAGCACCCGGCGGACGCCGACGATTCCGATACCATCACCACCCATTTTGAATATCACTCCATGGAGGCCAACATCCTCAAGCTGGACATGCTTGGACACGATGACCCCACCATGGTGCGTATGATGCAGGACCTGACCGGTGTGGACCCCCACACCATCCCCCTGGACGACCCGGACACCATGTCCATCTTCACCTCCAGCAAGGTGCTGGGCTATGAGAACGACGAGATCCTGGGCCCTACGGGCGCCGTGGCCATCCCGGAGTTCAACACCCGCTTCACCCGGCAGATGCTCATCGATACCCAGCCCAAGGACTTCAACACCCTGGTGCGTCTTTCCGGCTTTTCCCACGGTACGGATGTGTGGATGGGCAACGCCCGGGATCTGATCGTCAGCGGCACTGCCACGGTTCTGGAAACGGTGGGCTGCCGTGACGACATCATGCTCTATCTTATCTCCAAGGGTCTGGACCCCAAGATGAGCTTCAAGATCATGGAAAAGGTCCGTAAGGGCAAGGTGAAAAAAGGCGGCTTTGACGAGGGCTGGGTGGAGGCCATGGAGACCCACGACGTGCCCCAGTGGTACATCGAATCCCTGGCCAAGATCGGCTATCTCTTTCCCAAGGCCCACGCCGTGGCTTACGTGATGATGGCATTCCGCATCGCCTGGTACAAGGTCCATGAGCCCCTGGCATTCTACGCTACGTTCTTCTCCGTCCGGGCCAAGGCCTTCGATGCAGAGTACTGCTGCGCCGGCAAGGACGCGGTCAAGCGCAAGATCCGGGAGATTGAGAACAACAAGGACGCCTCCGCCGTGGAGAAGGACCTGCTGACCACGTTGGAGGTGTGCTATGAGTTCTATCTCCGGGGCTTCCACTTCGATACCATCAGCATCTACGACTCGGACGCCACCAAGTTCAAGGTGACGAAAAACGGCCTCCTGCCGCCCTTTACGGCGGTCCACGGCCTGGGCGAGACGGCGGCGCTGGACACGGTGGAAAAGCGTAAAGGCAAGACTTTTATCTCCATCGAGGAATTTTCCATGTGCTGCAACAAGCTCTCCAAGACCCATATCGAGCAGCTAAAGGCTCTGGGCTCCTTTGCCGGTATGGCAGAGACCAGCCAGATCACGCTGTTTTAAAGAAGAACGCCATTCAGAAGCGGAGGAACATCTGCTTCTGAATGGCGTTCTTTTTATGACTCCTTTAGAGGGCAGTCAAGCGCATACCTTGCAACAAAAAGGAGATCATGTTATCCTATTTATACCATTTCCGTTCCATCCGTTTTGATAAAAACCGAAAGGGGGCTGGCGTATGAATTCCAATGACTTGAAGAGAGGACCGTCCACGGGACTGTGCCTGCTGACCGTTGCGGTCGGATTGGAACTTCTCGGCTGTGGACTGCTGTTTGACGGCCCTATTTCCGAAAATATCTTTCGCTCTAGTGAAAGTCAGATGATTGTAGCACTGCTGCTGGTGGCGTCGCTGGTTCAGTGGCTCCTTTTGCGCAGTGAGCTTCTGGTTGTGGCAAAATGGCTTCCCATCATTTTTTCCGCCGTTGGGATCGCGCTGAGTGTGATCGTGGATGCCGGAGGCGGTTGGATCGCTGCGCTCTGGCTCGCATCGCTGAGCGTACCGCTGTATCTTGGTTCTGCGGCAGTCATTTTTCTCTATCGCCTGATCATGCGGCTGGATGGATGACCTTTATCAGATATGTGCTGTATCAAATAAGCCCCCACCCTGTGAAAGCAGGGTGGGGGCTTATCTGATTCAGAAGCTCACTTACCGAACCAACTCTACGATTTTATCTTCATTTTCCCATCTGCTTGGCAAGATAGGCAGAGATATCGAAGTCCAGCAGTGCCGTGTCCCGCTTGAGATAGAGGGGATGGTGGGGATGTCCAGACTTCAGTAGGGGACCGGCGGTGAACCACCGTGCCCCTGCCGCGGCGCCGTCGGCGGCAAAATCCGCCATGCAGGGGATGAGATAATCCCGCTTCATAATGATGTTGCCCCAGGCGGCCCACACGGCAGGCGCAGGGGACAACGACAAAAGGTAGCGGAACGCCTTGCGGTTTTCCTCGTGCAAAGCGGGATTATAGACCCGCTCCATATCGTCCGGCCGGGTGGCCCGCTGGGCGTAGACATTGAACATCAAAAAGCTGTCATACCCGTTGGAATGGGCGATCCGCTCCACGGACTGCAGCGTAGGGTCCAGGGCGTCCGGCGCGGCGGTGGAAGGGTTGATGCCGATACAGATGAGGGGGCGGCTGCCCCGGGTCCCCAGGATGTACCGGTACTCGGAATAGCGGTTGGGCACGTACAGCCAGCGGGACACATCGTAGTCCGGCGAGGGACGCAGTGACTCTTCCAGTGCCGGAGCAAAAGGCTCCAGTGTCAGGGCGCTGGTGGGTGCGGCGGGAATATGCATAGGCGTATGCCTCCTGAATTCGACTTTTTCCCAGCATAGCATACCCCGCAGGAAAAGGCAACGGACTCTGTTCACCGGGGCGGAAATGTGGTATCATGACCAACATGAGAACTTGGAAAAGGAGCTGGGCCAATGCTGACGATATGGATGGGGCGGTCAAAAACAGGAAAGACCGATGCGGTGCTTTCGCAAATCGGCGCCCTGGGAGACAGCGGAAAACAGATCCTGCTGGTGCCGGAGCACGTCTCCCATTTGGCGGAGATTGATCTTTGCCGCGCCTGCGGCCCCACGGTCAGCCGCCACGCGGAGGTGCTGAGTTTCCGCCGTCTGGGGGAGCGGGTGCTCTCTCTGACCGGCGGGCTCACCCAGGTGACGCTGGACGCAGGCGGCAAGCTTTTGACCATGCAGAAAGCGCTGGGGGAGGTGGCCTCCTCGCTGACGGTCTACCGCCGCCCCTCCCAAAAGGCGGCCTTTTTGCAGCAGCTCCTGGATCTGACGGACGAGCTGCGCAGCTATGAAGTGACGCCCGCCATGCTCTATGAGCAGTCGGAACAGATCCCGGGAGCCACCGGGGAAAAGCTCCGGGATCTGAGCCTTTTATACGGTGCCTATGAAGCCAGGCTCCGCAGGCCGGGACTGGACGCCCGGGACCGGATGAGCAAGCTGTGTGACCACCTGGAGGAATCCGGCTACGCCGTAGGTAAGGATATTTTTCTGGACGGCTTCACCTACTTTAACGCCCAGGAGCGGCGGGTGCTGTCCATCCTCTTGCGGCAGGCCCGGTCCGTGACAGTGACGCTTCTGGGAGAGCCGGACAGCCGGGAAGAGCTTTTCGAGATCTCCCTCAAAACACTGGAACAGCTGCGGCGGCTCGCCCGGGAGGCCGGCTGCGGCGTGGAGATACATACGCTGCACGCTCAGGATACCGGGCCGCTGCGTCACCTGGAGCGGCATCTGTTCGGATCGCCGGAGCCCTATGCCGGCGAGCAGGTGCCCATCCATGTGCTGGAGGCAGAGAACCTCTATTCCGAGGTGGAGCAGGCTGCCGCCCGCATCCTGCATCTGACGGGGGAGGGCAGCTGCCGCTACCGGGATATCATGGTCAGTGCCCGCAACATGGCGGACTACGAGGGTACCATTGAGACTGTGTTCGAGCGCTACGGCATCCCTGTGTACCTCAGCCGCCGCAGCGATATCCTGGAAAAGCCTGCGCTGGCATTGCTGGGCGGTGTCCTGGCATCCATCGGCGGCGGCTATGAGTATGAGGACATGTTCCAGTGGCTCAAGACCGGCCTTGCGGGACTTTCTGCCGAGGAGTGCGACCTGCTGGAAAACTATGTGATCCGCTGGCAGATCCACGGCAGCATGTGGCTGCGGGACATAGACTGGACAGACCATCCGGCGGGGTATGGCGGGATTTGGGATGAGACACAGCAGGCACGCCTGGAGGAGATCAACACCCTGCGGCGCCGTGTCTGTGCGCCCCTTTGCAAGCTTGCAGAAGGGCTGAAAGCCGGAGAAACCGCAAGAGAGAAAGTGGAAGCCCTTTACATATTCCTGGAGTCGCTCTCCCTGCAGCAGTCCCTGGAGCAGCAAATGGAGCAGCAGGCTGCCGATGGGCGGCTCCAGGACGCGGAGGAGACGGCCCAGCTATGGGAGATCCTGTGCGGCGTGCTGGACCAGTTCGTGGAGATCCTGGGCGACGAGCCCATGGACCTGGACGAATTTACCCGGCTGCTGCGGCAGATCCTCACTCAGTACAGCATCGGCACTATCCCGGTGTCCCTAGATCAGGTATCCGTATCGGAGATCACCCGTAACGACCGCCACACGGTGCGGCATCTGATTTTCCTGGGAGCCAATGACCATGTGCTGCCTGCTGTTGGGCAGAGCAGTGGAATTTTAAATGAAGACGACCGGGAAGAGCTGGCCAGGGCAGGCATCCGTCTGGCCCCCTCCGGCATGGAGCAGATGGGCATCGAGCTCCAGTGCATCTATGCCTCTTTGACCCAGCCCACGGAGGGACTTTGGCTGAGCTATCCGGTCAGCGATGTGACGGGCAGCGTTCTGCGCCCGGCATTCATCGTGGAGCGCCTGCTGACACTGTTTCCCGCGTTGCAGGCCCGGCAGGAAAGCGCCGACAAGGAATATCGCCTTACAGCGTTGCAGCCTGCGCTGGAAGAGGCAGGGCAGGACCGGCAGGGTGCGCTCTGGCAGTATTTTGCCCAGCGGGGGGACTGCACTGCCCAGCTTTCCGCCATGGAGCGCGCCGCAGCGCTGCGGCGGGGGAGACTTTCTCCGGCGGCTGTTCAGGCGCTGTACGGAAAGCGCGTCAGCATGTCCGCCTCCCGGCTGGAACGGATGCGCTCGTGCCACTTTGCCTATTTCATGGAGTACGGCCTGCGGGCCAAAAAGCGGGAGCCTGCCGCTTTCGACGCGCCCCAGATCGGTACGTTCCTCCATTATCTTTTGGAGAATGTGACCCGGGACACCATGGCTATGGGCGGCTTTGCCCAGGTGGAGCAGGAGGAACTGCGGGTCATGGTGCGCCGGTATATGGATCGCTACGTGACCGAGGAACTGCACGATTTCCAAAACCGCACCACCCGCTTCCGCTATCTTTTCTCCCGTCTGCGCAACACCGCCTACGCCATCGTGGAACAGGTTGCGGACGAGCTGCGTCACTCGGACTTTGTGCCCCTGGCCTTTGAGCTGAGCTTCGGGGATCACGGGACACTTCCGGCTGTGGAGATCTCCGAGCCGGGCAGCCAGCTGCGCCTAGGCGGCAAAGTAGACCGGGTAGACGGATGGCTCAAGGACGGCAAGCTCTATCTGCGGGTGGTAGACTATAAATCCGGCCGCAAGGCCTTTGACCTGGCAGCAGTGCGAATGGGACTGGATATTCAGATGCTTCTCTATCTTTTCACCCTGCAAAAGGAGGGGAAGGCCCACTTCGGCCATGAGGTGGAGCCTGCCGGTGTGCTGTATCTGCCGGCAAGAGACGAGATCTTGGCCGCCGAGCGCAGCATTTCCCCGGAAAAGCTGGCCCAGGAGACGGCCAAGCAGCTGCGTCGCTCCGGCCTGCTGCTCTCCGACCCAGAGGTCCTGCAGGCCATGGAGCATGAGTCGCTGACGGAGCCGAAATTTCTGCCGCTGCGGGTGGGCCGGGACGGCAGCATCGCCGGCAGCATCGCCTCCACGGCCCAGCTGGGCAAGCTGGGGCGGTATGTAGAAAAGCTGCTGCATCAGATCGCCCGGGAGATCCGGGACGGCAATATCGACGCGGACCCCTGCTGCAAAAGCGAGGAGGACAGCTTCTGCCAGTACTGCGACTGGGCGGAGGCCTGTCACTTCCAGGATGGACGGGACAGCGATCATCTGAACTATATCCTGCCGATCAAGCCCGAGGAGTTCTGGGCCCGGCTGGAAGACGAACAGGAAGGAGGGCTGTGAGCCATGGCGGAAATTCAACTGACTGCCGCCCAGCAGGCGGTGGTGGACAACCGGGGCGGCAGCCTGCTGGTGTCCGCTGCCGCCGGTTCCGGCAAGACCAAGGTGCTGGTGGACCGTCTTTTCCTGTATGTGACCCGGGACCGGTGCAGCGTGGACGACTTTCTCATCATCACCTACACCAAGGCGGCCGCTGCGGAACTGCGGGGCAAGATCGCCGCGGAGCTGAACCGCCGTCTGGCGGCAGACCCGGGCAACGCCCACCTTCGCCGGCAGCTGCTGCGGGTATACCGGGCGGATATCAAGACTGTGGACGCCTTCTGTACGGCGCTGCTGCGGGAGAACACGCACCTGCTGCCCAAGGACGACGAACAGCACGCGCTGACACCGGACTTCCGTGTGCTGGACGAGGGCGATGCGGCCCTGGTGCGCCAGCGGGTGCTGGAGCGGACCCTGGAATCTTTTTATGACACCCTGGATGAGGCAGGCGCCTTACTGGCGGATACCTTAGGTTCCGGGCGGGATGACCGGGCATTGGAATCGCTGGTGCTGGAGATCCACGAAAAGCTCCAGAGCCATGCCTATCCTGAGCAATGGCTGGAAAAGAACCAGGCAGCCTGGTCCTCTCTTGGCGGCAGCTTTGACGATACCCCCTATGCCGCTGTGCTGCTGGCAGACGTTCACCGCCAGGCAGCCCATTGGGCGGCCCTGCTGCGGCGCAGCGCTGCCGACACGGCGGGAGACGAGGCCCTGGAGCGGGGCTACGGAGAAAAATTCCGCGCCAGCGCAGAGACGTTCGACGCTTTGGCGGAATGCAGCGGCTGGGAGGAGGCCCGCCGGGCGGCGGATGCCGTTTCGTTTCCCCGCCTGACTACCCCAAAAGGCCGCAAGGATGAGCCGGAGGTGGTCGCACTCAAGACGGTGTGGGAGGCCTGTAAGGCCCAATTCAAGAAGATCACCAAACTGCTGGATGTGAGCGGGGAGGAGGCCATGGAGGACTTGCGGGCCATGGCGTCCGCCATGGAGGCCCTGCTGCGGCTGACCGGCGAGTTCTCCCGGAGATATCAGGCGGAAAAGCTCCGACTCAACGCGGCGGACTTCTCTGACCAGGAGCATCTGGCCCTGCGGCTGTTGGTGGGGGAGGACGGCACCCCCACAGAGCTTGGGCGGCAGGTATCCCAGCGATACCAGGAAATCCTGGTGGATGAATACCAGGACACCAACGAGGTACAAAACGCCATTTTCCGGGCAGTGTCCCGGGACGGGCAGAATATTTTCACGGTGGGCGACGTAAAGCAGAGCATTTACCGTTTCCGTCTGGCAGACCCCACCATCTTTCTGGAGAAGTATGCCCGGTTCCTCCCCTATGAGCAGGCAGAGCCGGGACAGGAGCGCAAGATCCTGCTCTCCCAGAATTTCCGCTCCCGGCGGGAGATCCTGGATGCGGCAAACTTCGTCTTTTCCAATATCCTCTCAACCGATATGGGCGACATGGAGTATGGGGAGGACGAGGCGCTGCATTTCGGCGCGTCCTACTATCCTCCCCGACAGGACTGCGACACGGAGTTCCATCTCATCTGTGCCCGACAGCGTTCCGGGGAAGAAGACCTCCCGGTGAAGAAGCTCACCGCAGAGGCACGGTTTGTGGCGAAGCGGATCCGCGCCCTGCTGGACGAGGGTTATCCTGTCACCGGCGGAGACGGGACGCTGCGCCCCTGCCGCCCGGAGGACATTGTGATCCTGATGCGCTCGCCGGGCAGCCGCTCGGCCGCCTTTGCCCAAGCCCTTGCAGAGCAGGATATTCCCTGTGCTTTTGAAGCCCAGGAGGACTTTTTCCAGACCATGGAGATCTCCGTCATGCTGGGGCTGCTGCAGATCATCGACAATCCCCGGCAGGATGTGCCCCTGATCGCGGTACTGCGCTCTCCGGTATTCGGCTTCACGCCGGACCGGCTGGCCCAGATCCGCGCCAGGACGCCAGGCGGCGACTTCTACGACGCGGTAGCCGCGGATGACGGGGAGGATTGCCGGGCATTTCTGGAAACGCTCAACGGCCTGCGGGCCGCAGCCAGGGACATGCGGGTACACCGCCTGCTCTGGCACATCTACAATACGCTGGATATCCTGGGCATCTTCGCCGCCATGGACGGCGGCGCCGTCCGCAAGGAGAATCTCATTGCCCTCAGCCGCCATGCCCAACGGTTTGAGGCGGGCGGCTACCGTGGCCTCTTTGCCTTTGTCACCCATCTGCAGCGGCTTCTGGAGGCCGGCGAGGCGCCGGTGACGGGAGGTGCCGGCTCAGTAGGCGGCGTGGGCTTGATGAGCATCCACAAGTCCAAGGGCCTGGAATTCCCCATCGTGATCCTGGCGGATCTGGATCATGCTTTTTCCCGGCAGGATTTCGATACGCCTGTTCTGGTGCATCCTCAAATGGGGCTGGGCCCCAAGCGGGTGGACCTGGACCGCAAGATCAAATACCCGACCCTTGCAAGAGAGGCCATCGCCGGTACCCTCCGGCGGGAAAATCTCTCTGAGGAGCTGCGGGTACTGTACGTGGCCATGACCCGTCCCAAGGAAAAACTCATACTGGTGGACGCCATGTACCACGCGGAGGGAAGGCTCCAAAAGCTCGCGTCTGTCGCCTCCTGCCCGGTGCTGCCGGAGACAGTGGCATCCTGCTCCAACTTCGGCGAGTGGCTGCTGCTGCCTCTTTTGTGCCGTAGCGAGGCTCAGAGCCTGCGGCAGCTGGGCCAGAGCACGGTGCAGCAGCTCTACACCGGGGATACGGCGCCCTGGCAGGTATTCATTCACGACGCGCAGGCCTTTGCCTCCGCCCCGCGTCCTGCCGCTTCGCCAGACACCGCGCAGGATGCACAGGGCAGGGAAACCGCCTTTGATCCCCGGCTTTTGGAGCGCGTTTACCCCTATGCCCGGGAGACGGTGCTCCCCTCCAAGGTGACCGCCACCCAGCTCAAGGGTCGGGCACTGGATCAGGAGATCGCGGAAAACGCAGCCCATACACCGTATCTCCGGCCACTGTCCCAGCCTCGGTTCCGGCAGGAGGGCGCAGGCTTGACGCCAGCGGAGCAGGGCACCGCCACCCACCTGGCACTCCAGTATCTGGACTTTTCCGATTGGGACGCAGCCGGGCAGGTGGAGCGCCTGCGGGCGCGGCAGCTTTTGTCGCCGGAGCAGGCCGCAGCAGTGGACACCGCTGCCCTGGAGCGGTTTTTGCAAAGCGGTCTTGCCGACGAGATCCGCGCCGGACACAACGTGCTGCGGGAATACCGCTTCACGCTGCTGATGGATGCCTCTTTCTATGATCCTGCCGCCTCTGCCGGCGATGAGATGCTGCTGCAGGGCGTGGTGGACTGCTGCTTTGAAACGGAGCAGGGCATCACCGTGGTGGACTTCAAGACGGACCGGGTATTCCGTGAAGAAGACCTTACCCGCCGGGCGGAGGAATACCGTCCCCAGCTGGAGGCATACAGCCGTGCGCTGGAAAAGGTACTGGAAAAGCCGGTGGTGCGCCGGGTGCTCTATTTTCTGGCGCCGGGCAGAGAGGTAGAGCTCTCTCCCAAGGCCGCAGAATAACGAAAAATAGAAAAAACAAAAAATTTCAAAAAACACTTGCATAATGAAAAAAACTATGCTAAACTAAGTGTCGCCTTTGTAAAGGATAAGCTGGAAAAGAAAGAGGTGAACAAGAGCAATGAAGGAAGGAATCCATCCCAATTATCAGCAGACTACGATTACTTGCGCCTGCGGTAATGTGATTGAGACAGGTTCTACCAAGAAGGATATCAAGGTGGAAGTCTGCTCTAAGTGTCACCCCTTCTTCACGGGTAAGCAGAAGCTGGTGGATACTGGCGGACGCGTGGCCAAGTTCAACAAGAAGTTCGGCCTGGACAAGTAAGTCTGACACGATCACAAAAGGGTCTGCCATTTGGCAGGCCCTTTTTATTTACTTTTTTCCCTGGGGCGCATATACTGATGGTATCTGAACGTCAAAGGGAGGAGCGTGCCGCCATGAAGCTGCAGCCTGTGGACATCCAGACCCTGACGCCGGAGATCTTCTCCGTATTCGGCCGGCGAAACGCCCTGCTGACCGCCGGAGCGGAGGGGAAAGTCAATCCCATGACCATCGGCTGGTGCCAGCTGGGACGTCTTTGGAGCATCCCCGTGTGCACCGTGTATGTGCGCCCGGAGCGCTATACCTATTCGCTGATGGAGCAGGGGGACTATTTCACCGTCTCCGTATTCCCCGAGGAGGCAGGCAACATTCTGCGCCTTTGCGGCACGAAGAGCGGCCGGGACGTGGACAAGGTCGCCGCCTGCGGCCTGACGCTGCGCCGCGGGGCAGGGGAGGCTCCGTTCTTTGACGAGGCGGAATGGGTGCTGGTGTGCAGGAAACTCTACGCACAGGACCTGAGTGAATCGTGCGTGCGGGACGGGACCCATATCCTGCACCATTACGGCGCCCAGGGCTGGCACAGGATGTATGTAGGCGAGGTCGTGGAGGCCTACGCCAGATAAGGAGTACTATGCAGAAAACAGAGGAGATCCGTGACCGGGTGGTTCTGGTGGGCCTGAGCTCCCCGGTCCTGAAAAAAGAGGAAAACGCAGACGAGGGCACCATGGAGGAATTGGCTGCCCTGGTGGAAACGGCAGGCGCCGAGACCATCGGCACCGTGCTGCAGAACCGTCCCTCTCCGGACCCTCGCACATTCATCGGCGAGGGCAAGGTGGAGGAGGTACGGGATTTCTGCCGGGCCAACGGCGCCACCATGGTAATCTTCGACAATGATCTGTCCCCGTCCCAGATGCGGGTGCTGACGGAGAGCCTGGGCGTGCAGGTGCTGGACCGCTGCGGCCTGATCCTGGATATTTTCGCCCAGCGGGCACGCACCCGGGAGGGCCGCCTCCAGGTGGAGCTAGCCCAGTACCAGTATTTGCTGCCCCGCCTGACGGGTATGTGGACCCACTTGGAACGGCAGGCAGGCACCAGCGGCAAGGGCCCCATCGGCTCCAAAGGTCCCGGTGAGACTCAGCTGGAGACGGACCGCCGCCATATCCACCGCAAAATCGACAAGCTCCGGGAGGACCTGGAAGACGTGCGCCGGGTGCGCAGCACCCAGCGGCAGCGGCGGCAGAAGAACGAGATCCCTGTGGTTGCCATCGTGGGCTACACCAACGCTGGCAAGTCCACGCTGCTCAACCGCCTGACCGATGCGGGCATCCCCGCCAACAACCGCCTGTTCGACACGCTGGACACCACCAGCCGTCTGCTGACCGTCAGCGACACGCTGGACGTGGTGCTGTCCGATACCGTCGGCTTTATCCGCAAGCTTCCCCATCAGCTGGTGGAGGCCTTCAAGGCCACGCTGGAGGAGCTGGAGTATGCGGACCTTCTGCTCCATGTGGTGGACGTGTCCAACCCGGAGTGGAAGCTGCAGGCCCAGGTGGTGGACAACCTGATCCAGGAGCTGGGTGCCGGGGAACTGCCCCGCATCGAGGTATACAACAAGTTCGACCGGGTGCCGGTAGGGGAGATCCTGCCCCACGGTGAGGACATCTGCGCCATCTCCGCCAAAACCGGCGAGGGCGTGGACCGTCTGCTGGAGATAATCGACAAGCGGCTGGACAAGGGCACCCGCCGGGTGACGCTCCATCTTCCTTACGACAAGGGCGGCCTTCTGGATATGCTTTACCGGGAGGCAAAGGTGGAGGCCGTGGAGTACGGCCAGACCATCGATGTGACCGCCGTGTGCGGTCCCAAGACCCTGGGCCAGGTGGAGCCGTATCTGGAAAAGGCGGAAGGCTGAGCGGGAGGTGCGCGGCAATGATCCTGGAAACCAAGCGACTGCAGCTGCGCCCCTTTGCACCGGAGGACGCCGCCGATGTATACGCCTACGCCCGGGATGCCCGGGTGGGGCCCATCGCCGGCTGGCCGCCCCATACCAGCGAGGCGGAAAGCCGTGAGATCATCCAAACGGTATTTTCCGCCCCCCACGTCTTTGCCATGGTCTTGCAGCAAACGGGCCGTGTCATCGGCTCGGTGGGCTTTGTGGGCCGCTGTCCGGCAGGGGACCCTGCACTGGAAGAGGAAGTCGGATACGCTTTGGGACATGACTTCTGGGGGCAGGGACTGGTGCCGGAGGCGCTGGAGGCAGTGCTGGACTACGGCTTTTCTCAGCGGGGCCTGCGGCGCATCTGGTGCGGCCACTACGGCGGCAACTGGCGCAGCGCCCGGGTGATCGGCAAATGCGGCTTTTCCTACTGCTTTGCAAGGACGGAGGCTGTGCCGTTGCTGGGGGAGAAGCGGCAATGCTATTATTACGCACAGACGGAGGAGGCTTGGCGTGAGCGAGTATCTGGTGCCCTTTGAGGACGCGGAAAGTGAATTTACGGAAAAGCGCTCCCGGTTCATCAGCCACATCTGGCGGGTGGGAACGGAGGCGGAAGCCAGAGCGCGGATCGAAGAGACGAAAAAGCGCTATTATGACGCCCGCCATAACTGCTGGTGCTATCTGATCCGCCAGGGCGGTGTGGTGCGCTACAGCGACGACGGGGAGCCCCAGGGCACTGCCGGACAGCCCATGCTCAATGTGTTCACCCGGGAGGCGGTCACCAATGTCTGCTGCGTGGTGACCCGGTATTTCGGCGGCATATTGCTGGGAGCGGGCGGACTGACCCGCGCCTACACCAAGGGGGCCAAGGACGCGCTGGACGCGGCGGGCATCAGCCGCATGAGCCTTTGGACACTGTGGGACATTCCCTGCTCCTATTCGCTCTACGAACGGGTAAAGCTGGAGGTAGAAGCCTGCGGCGGCGTGATCCGGTCTGCGGACTACGGGGCGGACATCCTGCTGCGAGGCGCGTTCCCGGCAGGCGGCGCGGAACGGTTTGCTCCCCGGCTGACGGAGCTCTCCGCGGGCAGCCTTGCCATGACGGCGGCAGGGGAGGAGTTCCTCCCCGGTCCCCGGGAATAAAGAGAAAAGCATCCGGGAGAAATTCTCCCGGATGCTTTTTTATCGGTCCTCCGCCACCAGCGTCTGCACCGCGTTTTGCGCGGTCCCGGCGCTCAGCAGGAAGATGGTATAGTTGACGCCTGCACGCACCTGGAGGAACAAGGTGGCCGCGGTGGTCGGCAGGGGGGAAGCGCCGATAAAGGCGCTGTCCATGGTCTCCACCGGCTGCCACTGGGGCATAGGCTCCAGATCCGTGTGCGCCAGCAAAAACTGATACCCACCCGGATAGATCCGCTTAAAGGCGGTTGTCTCCTTGAAAACTACATCCGCAAATACCGTCCGCCCGTCCGCCAGCAGCAGGTCCATGGGATCACTGTTCCGGGCCAGGTTGCTCAGCCGGATAGTGCCCATGCCACCGGAGGGCGCGCAGCAGCTGTCATGGATCTGCAGCAGGTCCATGCCGCCGGCGGTATTGATGATAGCCACTGTGGAGGGAGAATCCGCTTCAAAGGGCAGTGTCTTTTGCAGGTAAATATATCCATCCGTCCCGGCCACGGTGATGGTCTGATATCCGGCAGAAATATGTCCGTAGCCGGTCAGGGCGCCGTAGCGCAGCGAGGAGAGGGCCAGACGTCCGTTCACCAGGATGCGGAACGGGCCGTAGCCAAAGGCCGCCTGGAGGAAACGGGTATGTGCCTGGCGGGGAAAGAGCGGGAAGATGGGTCCCACCGGGCCGCCCTCTCCAGGGTTGGGCAGCGGGATGACCGGCGTTGCTCCGTCGGATGGGGGATTCAGGTCGGCTACGGGTCCGCCCGCCCCCGGGTCGGGCAGGGGAACAACGGGGATGGCCCCGCCGGACGGAGGGGTGGTCCCGTTCAGATCTGCCACCGGGCCGCCTTCACCGGGATTAGGCAGCGGGATAACGGGGGTGGCACGCATTGATTGATCCATTCTGATAAACCGGAGCGTGGCTCCGGTCTGCCTCCTTTCCGGAATACTCGTGCCAGTATACGCCTACGATTCCGGAAGCGTTCCTATAAGAAGAGCCGCCCGCAGTGCGGACGGCTCTAAATGAGAATAAAAAACTTGACCGCAAAGCAAGCTTTGCGGTCAAGTGGTACGCCGTGAGGGATTCGAACCCCCGGCCTTCTGGTCCGTAGCCAGACGCTCTATCCAGCTGAGCTAACGGCGCTTATTGTTGTCTCTCACAGACAGCTTGAATATAATAGCACGTCTTTTCATAAAATGCAAGTCATTTTTTTAATTTTGCTTTTTTTCTTGGGCTTGTAAATAAAAGGGTTCTGTGCTAAAGTTACATAAATAAAAACGGAAGAGATTGAGGTGCAGGATATGGAAAGCAACACCTTTAAAAGTGTGACGTTCGGCGGGTTTGCCAAGCAGGACGTCATTGACTATATCGAGAAAATGGCGCGGGAGTCCGCTGCCGCGCAGGACGGACTCCGTCGGGAAAACGAGGAGCTGAAAGCAGAGGCGGAGGCGCTGAAAAGCCAGATGGACGGCCTGCGCTCCCAGCTGGAGGTGCTCAACCTGGAGCACGAGCGGCTCACCGCCGCGCTGGAAGCGGAAACTGCGCGCGCCAAGGAACTGGAGCCCTTCAAGCCGGAGGCCGAGCGCCTTTCTGGAGAGCTGGAGCGTCTGCGGCCGGATGCGGAAGCCTATGCCCAGTTCCGGGAGCGCATCGGTGCCATCGAGTGCGAGGCCCGCAAGCGGGCGGCTGATCTGGAGGAGTCCACCCAGCTGAAGCTCAAGCACATGGTAGAGCAGTTCCACCAGCAGTACACCCAGCTGATGTCCACATTCAACGCCACGGCCACCCATGTGAACAGTGAGCTGAGAAAGGTGGAAGTCACGCTCACGCAGCTGCCCAGAGCACTGGACTGCAATGAAACGGAATTGAAGGAGCTTGCCTCCGCATTGGAGCAGCACCAAGAGAAAAAATGATCCCAAATGGTGCAGGAGGCTGTTGTATGCGGCCTCCTGCGGCTTTTTCCGGGAAATATTCGCGGTAAATGCATGAGGGCGGCTCCGGGCGGGAAAAAATAGGGAGAAACCGTGCGGCAGGCTGCAGAAGCCTCAAATAGATATGTGGAACGCACACGTTTGCGTTCTGTGCAGAAAAACAGCGCCTGCCTTTGTGCAAAAGGAAGAAAGCGGGAGGGGAGGGGAAAAATTTCTTGCACTGGCCGAGAGGTTGCCCTATACTGATGCGTATAGAGGGGTGTCCCATCCACAAGATGTTGCGCACCCCCGAAGACAAGTGTCCGCAGCAACAGCGGATCTTGCACACAGTAATCAGCAGAAATGAGGGTAAGAGGACCGCGAAACAGGAGAGAAGGTGAGTAAGGATGTCCCTGGAAGCAATCGAAAAGGTCTCTCAGGCAGAGACAAAAAACCGGGAGCGCAAGGCTGCCGCAGAAGCCGAGGCGAAGAAGATCATCGCCGATGCAGAGCGGGAGGGGCTTGCGCTCTTACAGCAGGCACGTTCAGACGCTGAGGCGGAAGGAAAGGCACTGCTCCACGAGGCGGAGCAGCGGGCTGCGACCCGTGCAGAGGAGATCTCCCGTAACGCCGAGGCGGACGCGCAGGCTCTTCGGCAGGCTGCCGGACTCCATCTGGAGCAGGCGGCGGAGTTTATTGTGGGAAGGGTTGTGAAGCACTGATATGGCCATTGTAAAAATGAAGAAGCTCTGCGTGATGGCCATGGCCGCGCAGCGGCAGCAGCTGCTGCGTGAGCTCTTGCACCTTGGATGCGTGGAGATCAGCGAGCCGGACGGCAAGCTGGCCGACCCGGCATGGTCCGCCTTGCTCAAACGGGAAAACTCCCGCCTGCTGGATACCAAAAGCGAGATCACTGATGTCAATACGGCGCTGGCTGCCATCAAAAAATACGCCCAGCTGAAAGACGGGCTCTTCATCCAGCGCCATCCCATTTCCGAAGCGGAATTTTTGGGTGACAAGACGGCAGAGCGTGCCAGAGCCGCCTGCAAGCGGATCGATTCCCTCCTGCAGACCATTTCGGGTCTGCAGAGCGAAGAAGGCCGCCTGTGTGCAAAACGGGCAGCGCTGGAGCCCTGGAAGGGGCTGGACGTACCTTTGGAGAACCAGGGTACGGCGCATGTGCTCTTCCGCATGGGCGTGTGCCCCGGCAGCACAGACACCGGCGCAGTCCGTCAGGCACTGGGACAGCACGCCGCTGAGATCTTCGAGGTGGGCGCTGACAAACAGCAGACCTACTACTTCCTGGTCTGTCTGCGCGCTGAGGAGCAGGACGTCATGGAAAGCCTGCGTCCATTCAATTTCAGTGCTGTGACGTTCCAGGATGTAACGGGCACCGCGGAAGAAAACCTGCGGTCGCTGGACGCGCTCTTAGCCGAAAACGAGACCTCCCGGAAAGCCGCAGAGGCGGAGATCGTGAAAAACGCCCCGGAGCGGGATGCGCTCCGTCTGTACGCCGACCGGCTGAGCGCCGAGGCGGCCAAGGAGAGCAACACCGAGCGGCTTTTGACCGACGGCACCATCCTCTTTTTCGAGGGCTGGGCCCCCGCCGAGCGCATGGGCCAGGTCAGTGACCTTCTGGAGCGGCTGGGCTGCGCCTGGGAGGCCAGGGACCCCACAGAGGAGGAGTACCCTGAGGTTCCCGTACAGCTGAAAAACAACTGGCTGACCCGTCCTTTAAACATGGTGACGGAGATGTATTCTCTGCCGGCTTACGACAACGTGGACCCCAACCCGCTGATGGCGCCGTTTTTCATTTTGTTCTACGGCATCATGATGGCGGATATGGGCTATGGCATCCTGATGATCCTGGCGGGACTGTTCATCACGAAAAAGTACCGTCCCAAGGGCACCATGGGCCATATGTTCAGCTTGGTGACACTGTGCGGCGTGAGCACGTTCATCATGGGCGCCATTACCGGCGGCTTCTTCGGCGACTTTTTGACCCAGGTGGTCAAGCTGACCACCGGCGCGGACTTCGCCCTGCCGTCGCTGTTCACCCCCCTGGATGACACGCTTATGATCCTGGTGGGCGCCATGTGCCTGGGCTTTGTCCAGATCGTCACCGGCATGGCCATCAGCTTCATCCGCAAGCTGCAAAAGGGGCAGGTCCTGGACGCTGTGTTTGAGGAGCTGACCTGGTGGATCGTCTTTGCCGGCATCGGCGTCATGGCGCTGGGATACGGCAATGTGGTGCTGTATGTGGGCCTTGCGCTGGTGGTGCTGGGTCCCATCGTCACCGGCAAGGGCCTCATGGGTAAGATCACGGGCATTTTCGGCTCGGTCTACAACCACGTGACCGGCTATTTCGGAGATCTCTTGTCCTATGCCCGACTGATGGCCCTGATGCTGGCCGGCAGCGTCATCGCTCAGGTGTTCAACACGCTGGGCGCCATTCCCGGAAACATCGTGGTGTTTTTGATCATCTCCCTGGCAGGCAACACGCTCAACTTCGCACTGAACCTGCTGGGCTGCTACGTCCACGACCTGCGTCTGCAGTGTCTGGAATATTTCGGAAAGTTCTACGAGGACGGCGGAAAGCCTTTCCGCCCTCTGGCCATCAACACCAAATTCGTGGATATCCAAAACGACTAAGGAGGAAATTATCATGGGATTCTTTGAAGCTTTCGGCGGTCTTGCTCTGGCACTTCTGGGTGCAGGCCTGGCGGCAGCGCTGCCCGGCATCGGTTCTGCAAAGGGTACCGGCATTGCCGGTGAGGCTGGCACCGGCCTTTTGTGCCAGGACCCCTCCAAGTTCGGTAAGGTCATGATCCTGCAGGTCATCCCCGGCACCCAGGGCCTGTACGGCCTGGTGGTGTGGTTCTTCGCCATCTTCTCCATGGGCCTGCTGGGCGGCGACGGCTCCGTATTCGACATGTCCGTGCAGGAAGGCCTGCGTTACTTCGCAGCCTGCATGCCCATGGCGCTGGGCGGTCTGTTCTCCGCCATCGCACAGGGCCGCGTGGCTGCCGGCTCCATCAACATCCTGGCCAAGAAGCCCGATGACTGGTCCAAGGGCATGGTGCTGTGCATCACCGTGGAGTTCTACGCCATTTTGTCCCTGCTGGCCTCTATGCTGATGATCATCAACATCGCCTGACCCCGAAGAAAGGGGAGACCGATATGAACGGAATTGAAAGAATCACGGCCCGGCTCGACGCGGACACCCAGGCGGAGATCGACCGCATCCGGGAAAACGCGAAGGCCGAGGCGGAGAAGGTCGCCCAAGGCTACCGTACCCAGATGGAATCCGAAACGGCGGAGCTGCGGGAGCGCAGCCGGCGCGCCGCGGCAGAGCGGGAAGAGCGGCTGGTAAGCGCCGCGCAGATGGAAGCCCGCAAAACCGCCCTGGCCGCCCGCCAGGAGATGGTGGACAAAGCCTATGCTCTGGCGCTGGAAAAGCTCTGCTCGCTGCCGGAGGAACAGTATATCCAAACGGTGGCGGCCCTGCTGGTGCAGGCTGCGCCGGACGGCAAGGGCGAGGTAATCTTCTCCAAGGAACAGCGGGAGCGGGTCGGCACTGCCGCCGTGGCCCTGGCCAACAGCCGGCTGGGCGACGGAACGCTGACCGTGTCCGCCCAGACCCGTCCGCTGAAGGGAGGCTTCATCCTCTCCAACGGGCGCGTGGAGGTCAACTGCTCCTTTGATACGCTGGTGCGTCTTCAGAGAGCGGAGACCGCCGGGGAAGTGGCAAAGCGGCTGTTCCCCCAGACCTGACAAGGAGGAAGTGTCTTGAGAAATCCCATCAAAGACACCGATTACCTGGCCATCTCCGCCCGGATCAAAGCCATGGAGACCACGCTTTTGACCCGGGAGCGCATGGAGCAGGTCCTGGAGGCAAAAACAGACGACGAGGCGCTCAAGCTTCTGCAGGAGAGCGGCTATCCTCAGCTGCGGGGCACAGACCCCACATCGCTGGACGCAGCGCTCTCCGCTGCCAGGGAGGAGAGCTTCGCCGATCTGACGGACAGCGCCCCCGACCCCAGGTATATCGATGTATTCAGGCTGAAATACGACTATCATAATATCAAGGTCTTGCTGAAAGCCGCTGCCGTAGGCGCCAATCCTGACCACATGCTGGCGGACATGGGCCGTGTCAGCGTGCAGCAGCTCAAGGACGCCCTGGCCGGCAATGAGACGGCAGACCTGCCGCCCATGCTGGCTGCAGCTGCCGCGGAGGCCAAGGAGGTTCTGGACACCACCCGCGATCCCCAGCTGAGCGACATCGTGCTGGACCGGTGGAGCTACCGGGACATGCTGGCCGTGGCGGAGGCCACCGGCAGCGCGTTCCTGCGGGGCTACGTACAGGTGCAGATCGACGCGGCAAACCTGCGTGCCTTGGTGCGTACGCTGCGCATGGGGAAGAACGAGACGTTCCTTTCCGGCGTGCTGTTTGAGGGCGGCGACATCCCGGCGGACGCCATTTTGAAAGTCAGCGCCGACAAGGGCGCGGGACTTAAAGAGCTCTATGAGCCCACCCGCTTCCGGGAGGCTGCCGAGTGCGCCCAGGAGAATCTGCACGGCGGCGCCCTGACAGAGTTTGAACGTCTTTGCGACGACGCAGTGAGCGACTACCTCTCCGGCGCCCAGTTCGTCCCCTTCGGGGAGGCGCCCCTGGTGGGCTATCTTGCCGCCCGGGAGACGGAGTACACCAATCTGCGCATCCTGCTGACGGGACGGGGCACCGGGCTTTCGCCCGATGTGATCCGCAGCCGTCTGCGGGGCTGCCAGGCGTAAGGCGAGGGGAGGAGTGCGTATGGCAACAACGTATCGCATCGCCGTCATCGGCGACTGGGAGTCTGTCATGGGCTTCCGCGCCCTGGGCCTGGATACCTATCCCGTCAACTCTGCCCAGGAGGCCGGAGAGAAAATACGGGAACTGGCAAAGACCGACTGCGCGGTGATCTATCTGACGGAACAGCTGGCAAAGGATATGGAGGACGTGATCGCCCGGTATAAGGACGAACCGCAGCCAGCCATCATCCTCATCCCCGGCCGGGAGGGTTCTCTCGGCATCGGGAAGGCAAGCATCCAGCGCTCCATCGAGCGGGCCGTGGGCGCCGACATTCTGTAAGGCGTCCGGCCGCAGCCTCGGAAGAGAATTTTCCAAGGAAGAAGGTATTCTATTTTGAGCGGTAAAGTTGTGAAAGTTTCAGGGCCGCTTGTGGTGGCCACGGGCCTTGCGGACGCCAACATGTCCGACGTGGTCCGCGTGGGTCCCCAGCGGCTGATCGGCGAAATCCTGACCATGAAGGGCGACTCCGCCTCCATCCAGGTCTATGAGGAGACCTCCGGCCTGGGTCCCGGCGCCGTGGTTGAGACCACCGGTGCCCCCATGAGCGTGGAGCTTGGCCCCGGTATGATCGAGGGCATTTACGACGGCATCCAGCGCCCGCTGGAGAAGATCGTGGAGAAGGTGGGTCCCTGCATCACCCGCGGCGTGGAAGTTCCCGCCATCGACCACGAGAAGAAGTGGGAGTTCACCGCGGTGGCCAAGGTTGGCGACGTGGTCACCGGCGGCGACATTCTGGGCACCGTGCCGGAGACGGCGGTAGTGCTTCATAAGATCATGGTGCCGCCCACTCTGAAGGGCACCATCACCAGCATCCAGAGCGGCTCTTTCAACGTGACCGAGACCATCGCCACGCTGAAAACCGAGGACGGCAGGGAAGTGCCCCTGACCATGTCCCAGAAGTGGCCTGTCCGCGTGGGCCGTCCCTATCAGCACAAGTATCCCCCCAAGCGTCCTCTGTGCTCTGGCCAGCGGATCATCGATACCATGTTCCCCATCGCCAAGGGCGGTACCGCCGCTGTCCCCGGTCCTTTTGGTTCCGGCAAGACCGTGGTGCAGCACCAGCTGGCCAAGTGGTCCGACGTGGACATCGTGGTCTACATCGGCTGCGGCGAGCGCGGCAACGAGATGACCGACGTTCTGCGGGAGTTCCCGGAGTTGAAAGACCCCCGTACCGGCGAGTCCTTGATGAAGCGGACGGTGCTGATCGCCAACACCTCCGATATGCCTGTGGCCGCCCGTGAGGCGTCCGTGTATACCGGCATCACCATCGCCGAGTACTTCCGCGACATGGGCTACGATGTGGCCGTCATCGCAGACTCCACCTCCCGCTGGGCAGAGGCCCTGCGTGAGATGTCCGGCCGTCTGGAAGAGATGCCCGGCGAGGAAGGCTACCCCGCGTACCTGGCCTCCCGTCTGGCCCAGTTCTACGAGCGTGCCGGCAGCGTGGAGTGCCTCGGCTCCGACGAGCGCCGCGGCAGCCTGACCGCCGTGGGCGCCGTGTCGCCTCCCGGCGGCGACCTCTCCGAGCCCGTCTCTCAGGCCACCATGCGTATCGTCAAGGTGTTCTGGGCGCTGGATTCGTCCCTGGCCTATAAGCGTCACTTCCCGGCCATCAACTGGCTGAACTCCTATTCTTTGTATCTGGATACCCTCAAGCCCTGGTTCGACGAGAACTTCGGCGCGGACTTCATGAAAAACCGCACCCGGGCCATGAGCATCCTGCAAAACGAGTCCAGCCTGAACGAGATCGTGCAGCTGGTGGGCAAGGACGCCCTGTCTCCCGCCGACCAGCTGACGCTGGAAGTAGCCAGAATGGTCCGTGAGGACTTCCTGCAGCAAAACGCGTTTATGGATGTGGACGGCTACTCCAGCTATGACCGTCAGGAAAAGCTCCTGGCTATGATCTTGGAGTATGAGACGCTGTGCCGGGCTGCCATTGCCAAGGGTGCCGACGTCATGGCATTGTTCTCCATTGACGCAAGAGAGAAGATCGGCCGCGCCAAGAGCGTACCCGAAGAGACATATGCGGCCGTCTACGAAGACATCCGTAAGGAAATGGCCGAGCAGATCGACCAGGTGGCCGCCCAGGGAGGTGAGCAGGCATGATTCGAGAATACAGAACCGTGGAGGAGATCGTCAGCCCGCTGATGATGGTCCGCATGGTAGAAAACGTCACCTATGATGAGCTGGTGGAGGTGGAGCTGCATGACGGCTCCATCCGCCGCGGCAAGGTGCTGGAGGTCAACGGCGACACCGCCGTTGTGCAGCTGTTCGAGTCTGCCGCCGGCATCAATCTGGCCGACGCCAAGGTCCGCTTCCTGGGCCACCCGCTGCAGCTGGGCGTGTCCGGCGATATGCTGGGCCGCGTGTTCAACGGCATGGGCCAGCCCATCGACGGCGGCCCGGACATCCTGCCCGAGGAATACCGGGACATCAATGGCCTGCCCATGAACCCGGCAGCCCGTGACTACCCCAACGAGTTCATCCAGACCGGCGTCTCTACCATCGACGGTCTGAACACCCTGGTCCGCGGCCAGAAGCTGCCTATTTTCTCCGGCTCGGGCCTGCCTCACGCCAACCTGGCGGCTCAGATCGCCCGTCAGGCCAAGGTGCTGGGGGACGAGAGCGCCAACTTCGCCGTGGTGTTCGCCGCCATCGGCATCACCTTCGAGGAGTCCGAGTTCTTCGTCAGCGAGTTCCGCCGCACCGGCGCCATTGATCGTACGGTGCTGTTTTCCAACCTGGCCAACGACCCGGCAGTAGAGCGTATCTCCACGCCCCGTATGGCCCTGACCGCCGCGGAGTATCTGGCCTTTGAAAAGGGAATGCACGTGCTGGTCATCATGACCGATATCACCAACTACGCCGAGGCCCTGCGCGAGGTCTCCGCGGCCAAGAAAGAGGTCCCCGGCCGCCGCGGCTTCCCCGGCTACCTGTACACGGACCTGGCCACGCTCTATGAGCGCGCCGGCCGCCGTCTGGGCAACCCCGGCTCCATTACCCTGATCCCCATCCTGACCATGCCCGAGGATGACAAGACCCACCCCATCCCCGACCTGACGGGCTATATCACCGAGGGTCAGATCATCCTCTCCCGTGCGCTGTACCGCCAGGGCATCCATCCGCCGGTGGACGTGCTGCCGTCTTTGTCCCGTCTGAAAGACAAGGGCATCGGCGAGGGCAAGACCCGGGAGGACCACGCCGGCACCATGAACCAGCTCTTTGCCGCCTACGCCACCGGCAAGGACAACAAGGAGCTGATGAGCATTCTGGGCGAGGCCGCCCTGACGCCCACAGATTTGCTGTACGCCAAATTCGCCGATGAATTTGAAAAGCGGTACGTGAACCAGGGCTACGAGGAGAACCGCTCCATTGAGGAGACGCTGAACCTTGGCTGGGAGCTTTTGAGCATCCTGCCCAAGAGCGAGCTCAAGCGTATCAAGCCGGAGTATATTGAGAAATATCTGCCGAAGAAAGACGCGGAATAAGAGGAGGGGGTAACCAATGGCAAATATCACGGTAAGCCCCACCCGTATGGAGCTCACCCGCCTCAAGGGCAAGCTGCGCACCGCTCAGCGGGGCCACAAGCTGCTTAAGGACAAGCGGGATGAGCTGATGAAGCAGTTTTTGGATACGGTGCGGGAGGTGCGCTCTCTCCGCGCCGAGGTGGAAGAAGAGCTGATGACGGTGCATAAGTCCTTTACCGTTGCTTCTGCCATCATGAGCTCCGAGGCCCTGGAGCAATCGCTGCTCTACCCCAAGCAGAGCGTGGAGCTGACCCAGACATTCCAGAACATCATGTCTGTCAATGTCCCGGTGTATCACTTCCAGACCAAGACCAAGTCCGATGCGGATATCTATCCCTACGGCTTTGCGTCCACATCCGGCGAGCTGGATACAGCGGTGGACGCTCTGGGCAAAGTCTTTATGAAAATGCTGAAGCTGGCGGAGATCGAAAAATCCGCCCAGCTGATGGCGGAGGAGATCGAAAAGACCCGGCGTCGCGTCAACGCGCTGGAGTATGTGATGATCCCCAATACCCAGGAGGCCATCCGCTATATCACCATGAAGCTGGACGAGAACGACCGCGCGACCACCACCCGACTGATGAAGGTGAAGGATATGCTTTTGAAAGAAGCAATCGAGGAGAAGCGGGCCGCGGACCAGCAGGCCATGGAGACATTTGCACAAAAGGATACACCGCAAAAGGCATAAAAAAAGGAAGCAGCCATTTGGCTGCTTCCTTTTTTGTTTTTTATGAATCGCTGCAAGTTACAGCAGGGTGATTCCGGCCTTCTCGCAGGCCTCCACCGTCTCCTTGTCCCACAGGCTCACCTGCACCTCGCCGATGTGGCAGGTGCCGATCAGCAGCATACACAGACGGGACTGGCCGATGCCGCCGCCGATGGACTGGGGCAGCTCGCCCCGCAGCAGCATCTGGTGGAAGGGCAGCTTGCGGCGGTGATCGCAGTGCGCCTCCGTCAGCTGACGGTCCAGGGCGGCAGCGTCCACGCGGATGCCCATGGAGGAGAGCTCAAAACGCCGCTCCAGCACCGGGTTCCACATGAGGATATCGCCGTTGAGCTCCCAGTCGTCATAGTCGGGGGCACGGCCGTCGTGCTTTTCACCGGAGCGCAGGGTTTTGCCAATCTGCATGAGGAATACCGTGTGGTGCTCCCGGCAGATCTCCGTCTCCCGCTCATTGGGCGTCAGGTCGGGATAGCGGTCCTCCAGCTCCTGGGTAGTGATGAAGTAGACCTCCCGGTCGGGCTTGAAGGTCAGGGCAGGGAAGACGTTGCGCAGGGCGGCAGAGGTGTCGCAGATGGCGCCCACGATGTCCAGCACCGTATCCTTCAGATACTGCACGTTCCGGTTCTTTGCGTCGATGTGCTTCTCCCAGTCCCACTGGTCCACGTAGATGGAGTGGAGGTTGTCCACCTCTTCATCCCGGCGGATGGCGTTCATGTCCGTGTAGAGGCCGGTGCCCAGCTTGAACTCATAGCGCTTGAGGGCCAGGCGCTTCCACTTGGCCAGGGAGTGCACCACCTGGCCGTCGGTGCCCACGTCGGGGATATCGAAGGTCACGGGACGCTCCACGCCGTTGAGGTCGTCGTTCAAGCCGGTATTTCCATCCACGAACAGCGGAGCGGACACGCGATGCAGGTTCAGCCGCACCGTCAGGCTGTGCTGGAACTCCTCGTGGATCAGCTCGATGGCCCGCTGCAGCTCGTTGTTGGTCAGCGGCATCTTATACCCGGCGGGAATGGTCAGTTTACTCATGTATCATCATCAATCCTTTTCAGTAATTCTCAAGAAAACAGCCCCACAAGCGTGGGCGTTACATAGGCCTCCACCGTCGCGGCTACCGCCAAAAGCGGGATCACCACGGAAATACACAGCGCACTGATCTGCTCCATGCAGTCCCAGAACGACAGCGCACCTTCACGACCGCGGACCCGGTTTGTCAGCTGGCCGCACAAGTAGAGACCCATGGCGAAAGACAGCACCAGTGCCGGGATCTCAAAGATCCCATGGGGCAAAATTGCCAGAAAATAGAGTGCCAAAGACTGCCCGGAGGCCACCATCTGCGCTCCCAGGACGCCCAGCAGCATGGCATTGAGGCCCATGGCCAGCGCCGGCAGGTGCACATAGGGGATCAGGCCATAGAGCATGATCATCAAACAGGCCTCCAGATTGTTCACGAACAGGCCGCCCACAGACAGTGCGCCGCTTTCATCCGTCACATCCATGCCGCTTACCAGGCCGTATACCTGCTGCACCAGCATGGTGCGCAGGGAGGGGATCGCCAGACACAGGGCAAAAAACAGCCCCGTCAGAATCAAAAACGCGATGGCAGACCGTTTGACCTCCTGGCTGTAGCCCTTTTGCCAGGACTTGTCCAGAAGGGAAAACTGCCCTTGGAGATACCTCATTGTGCCAGCATCTCCAGCCCGGCCCGCAGACGGCGCAGCGTCTCCTCCTTACCCAGGATCTGGCAGATCTCCACGGCGCCGCCGGGCGTCACCAGCTTGCCGGCTGCCGCAATGCGCACGGGCCACATGAGGGTGGCGTTCTTGACTTCCAGCTTGGCAGCCAGGTCAATGAGGTTGTCATGGATGGCGTTCTGCGTCCACTCGGGCAGCTGCTCCAAAACGGGGATGGCAGCTTCCAGCATGGCCCGGGAGATCTCCGCGTTGGTCTTGGACTTCTTGTTGGTGTAGAAGTCCACGCTGTATGTCGGCAGTGCATCGAAGAAGTCCACCTTCTCCGGGATGTCCGTCAGCTTTTCGCAGCGGGCCTGCAGCAGCGCCGCCACAGCCGCCGTATCGATGGCGGGGTTCTTGACGCTCCGGCGGATATAGGGCTCCGCCACCCGGGCAAATTCCTCTGCCGGCAGCGCACGCAGATAAAGAGCGTTGAAATAGGTGAGCTTATCGATGTCGAAGATCGCAGGGGACTTGGAGATGCCGGCGATATCAAAGGCCTCCACCAGCTCATCCAGAGAGAACACTTCCTTTTCGGAAAGCTCGCCCTTAGGCGCCCAGCCCAGCAGCGCCACATAGTTCAGCACGGCAGGCGTCAGATAGCCCTGGGCGATCAGATCCTCATAGGAGGGGTCGCCGTGGCGCTTGGACATCTTGTTGTGCTGATCCCGCATAACGGGGGAGCAGTGGACATAGGTGGGAACGTCCCAGCCGAAAGCCTCATAGAGCAGGTTGTACTTGGGGGCGGAGGAGAGGTACTCGCTGCCGCGCACCACGTGGGTGATGCCCATCAGGTGATCGTCCACCACGTTGGCAAAGTTATAGGTGGGCAGACCGTCCCGCTTCAAAAGCACCTGGTCGTCCAGGGTCTTGTTCTCCACGGTGATGTCACCGAAAGAGACGTCATGGAACGTGGTGGTACCCTCATGGGGGATCCGCTGACGGATGACATAGGGCTTTCCGGCAGCCAGATTGGCCTGAACCTCTTCGGGGCTCAGGTTGCGGCAGGGATCATCGCCCCGGTCAAAGTCGCCGCTGTCCTCCTCGGACTCGGTCTTTTCGCAGAAGCAGTAGTAGGCGGCACCCTTTTCCACCAGCAGCTGAGCGAAGGGCAGATACAGATCCCGGCGCTCGGACTGGATATAGGGGCCCACAGGACCGCCCACATCGGGACCTTCGTCATGGGTCAGACCGCACTCCGCCATAGTACGGTAGATGACCTCCGTAGCGCCCTCAACCTGCCGAACCTGGTCGGTATCCTCGATCCGCAGAATGAAGGTGCCGCCTGCGTGACGGGCGATGAGCCAGGTGTACAGTGCCGTGCGCAGATTGCCCACATGCATATAGCCGGTGGGGGAGGGAGCAAAACGGGTGCGAACCTTCCCCTTGGGGATGCGGGCTTCCAATTCATCAAAAAAAGCTTTATCCAGAGTCATGAAAGTACCTCCATGCCAGAATTTTTTTATAAAAGAGCAACATACATTATCGCTTTTCTTCGTGGACTTGTCAAGGCTGGAATCCGTGATGATTCCGGCATTTTCCAACAAAAATACCGCCATAAAGAAAGCCGCGCACGGCTGTGTGCGCGGCTGCTTCTTCTCATGGATCAGTTTGCGAGCGTCTGCCCGTTCGGAAGGGTAAATTCCCCGTCAAATACAGGGGCCAGATCCAGTGCGGTCTCCCACATGTGATAGATCAGCTCGCCGTTTTGCAGCTTCTCGGCTGCGGCCAGCAGGCCGCTGTCGAGGCTGACCCAGTAACGCAGGGCATAGCCGTTTTCATCCGGTGCTGTCTCTACATAAATACAGCCGCCGTAGTCATCTGTGACCTGATAGTCCGCCTGGGCGATCTGCTCTGCATCCAGTGACAAAACATCTTCATAGGTGGGGATGCTCTGCTCCATATCCGGCGTGATATCGTCTGCTACGGAGGTAAAGACCCGCGTCTCGCTGTCATACCAGATATAGGTGCTGCTGCCATCCGTAATAGAGTGGCGTACACGGCCGCTGGCCAGCGTACGGTCCATCCGGATCCAGGTGCCGTTGGTGCTGATGGAAGTGTCCCAGGAGCCGCTTCCATCATCCCAGTACTGCTCCACGCAGATGCTGCGGCGATATTGTTCCGGACGCTCCAGAGTGGCAATGGCCGTCTGCACTGTCTCGGGCGTTACGGACACCGTTCCCAGCGCCTCCTGCTGATCACCACTGTCCGGCGGAAGCTGTGAGTCATCCTGCTCTTCCGGTAAAACCAGGGAAGGGGGGCTTCGGAAGCTGTGAAAGAGCATGAAAGCCACCACCAAGACCACCACTGTCAGAAAAACAGCTGTGATATGGTTGAGCTTGCGTCTGTCCATCTCCGCCCTCCTTTCTTTCCGGTCAGCGCGTCAGGCCTGGTAATCCGCAGGACGCTCGCCCCGGCCGAAGTACCACAAAATGGCGTCGGCAATCCGGCGGCAGGCCTGTCCGTCACCGTAGGGGTTCACTGCATGAGCCATTTTCTCATATGCGGCCTTGTCCCGGATCAGGCGGGTAGCCATGGTGACGATATCGTCCTGCACCACACCGCACAGCTGTACGGTGCCGGCATCCACGGCCTCGGGCCGCTCCGTCTCCCGGCGCATGACCAGAACCGGCTTGCCCAGTGCGGGAGCCTCCTCCTGCAGTCCGCCGGAGTCGGTCATGACCAGATAGGACCGGGCCATGAGATTGTGCATCTCGTCGGCGGGCAGGGGATCGATCAGGTGAACCCGGGGCGCGCCCCGCAGGTAGGTGTTGACTGCCTCCTGCACAACAGGGCTCAGGTGGACCGGGTACACCAACTCCACGTCCGGATTCTCCTCGGCTACCTGCCGCAGGGCCAGCATGATATTCTTCATAGGCTCGCCGTAATTTTCACGGCGATGGCAGGTGACGAGGATGATCTTCTTCTCCCCGTAGGGCAGACGGTTCAGCTCTTCCGTGGCAAAGCGGTAATCCGGCCGCACCGTGGTCTTCAGCGCATCGATGACCGTGTTTCCCGTGACGAACAGTCCGTCGGTGATGCCCTCTTTGATGAGGTTATTTTTATTGTTGATGGTAGGGCAGAAGTAGAGGTCCGCAATGGCGGACACCATCTTGCGGTTCATCTCCTCGGGGAAGGGAGAATATTTGTCGTAAGTCCGGAGACCGGCCTCCACATGGCCCACCTTCACCTGATGGTAAAAAGCGGACAGGGCGCCTGCAAAGGTGGTGGAGGTGTCGCCGTGGACCAGGATCATGTCCGGCTTCAGTTCCTCGATGGCCTCATCCATACCGGTAAGGCACTTGCTGGTGATGGTGGAAAGGGTCTGACGAGGGGTCATGATGTTCAGGTCGTAATCGGGCTTCAGGGAAAAGACCTCCAGCACGGAATCCAGCATCTGCCTGTGCTGGGCAGTGACGCAGCACAGGCTCTCCACCTCCGGGCGGGAGGCCAGTTCCTTGACCAGCGGGCACATCTTAATGGCTTCCGGCCGCGTGCCGAATACGCTCATGATACGAAGCTTGTCCATGTTATGATTCCTCATCTTTCCCGGGTTCCTTCCGGTGCCCGTGCTCTTTGATCTCCTCCAGCTCCTCGTGGAGCTCCTCACGCAGCTCTTCCTTGACCTCCTTGGGGAACACCACCCGGGCGGCCACCACTGCCACGATGCAAAGCGCCGCGAACAGCAGCATGGCCTTGCCCTCGCCGCCGGTGGTCAGCACCACGGCGGAAAGGCCCAGGATGGCAGAGATCACATACAGGGTGGCCACCGCCTGCTTCTGGTTGAGGCCCATGTCGATCAGCCGGTGATGGATGTGGCTGCGGTCTGCGTGCATGGGGCTTTGCCCGTGGGCGATCCGGCGGATAAACGCAAAGGTCGTGTCAAAAATGGGCAGACCCAGGATCAAGAAGGGCACCACAAAGGAGATGACTGCGTAGTACTTGAACAGGCCCTGGATGGACATGGTCGCCAGAATATAGCCCAGGAACGTGGCTCCGGTGTCGCCCATGAACATCTTGGCAGGGTTGAGGTTATAGGGCATGAAGCCCACGCACGCACCCACCAGCGCCGCCATGACCACAGCCACCTGTGCCTCCGAACCCAGCATGGCAATGACCAGCATGGTGGTGGCGGAGATGGCGGACACGCCGTTTGCAAGGCCGTCCAGGCCGTCGATCAGGTTGACGGAGTTGGTGATGGCCACGATCCAGAGGACCGTAAAGGGGATGGAGAGACTGCCCAGGACCCAATAGAGATTTTCGGAAAAAATATTGGGGTTGGAAAATGCCTGGATGGTGACGCCGTGGGTGGCGGGGATCGCTGCTGCAATGATCTGCACCACGAACTTGAGCATGGCGGGCAGGGCCATGATATCATCCACCACGCCCAGCACCACGATGATCACCGCGCCCAGCAAAATGCTCTTGATCTCCGGCGTGATGGGGACAAAGAGCAGGATGCTCACCATAAAACCGATGAAGATGGCCAGGCCGCCCAAGCGGGGGATGGGTACCTTATGCATACGCCGGGCGTCCTTGGGCACGTCGATGGCGCCCACCTTATATGCAAAGGTCTTGACCACAGGGGTCATGAGGAAGCTGACCACCAGCGCCACCGCCATGGCCAGGATCACATAGACCACCAGCTGATTTCCGATATTCATGGAGGACCTCCTCAGCGGGCCAGGAAGCCGACTTTCTTGTACACCTTGGACAAGGTGCGGTCAGCCACCCGGCTGGCCTTTTCGGCACCGGCGCGATAGACGCTCTCCAGATAGGCCTTGTCTGCCAGGAGGCGTTCCGTCTCCTCCCGGATGGGGCGCAGCAGCTCCACCACGGACTCGCCCACGGCCTTTTTGAAATCGCCGTAGCCCCGGCCTTCGAACTCCTGCTCGATTTCCTGGAAGCTCTTGCCCGCAGCCACAGAGTAGATCTGCATCAGGTTGGACACGCCGGGCTTTTGCTCCTTGTCGTAGCGCACGCAGGCGTCGGAGTCCGTAACGGCCTTTTTGAACTTGCGCATGATGTCCTCGGGCTTATCCAGCATGTACACGCAGCCATTGGGGTCCTTGTCGGACTTGCTCATCTTGTTTTCCGGGCTGGTCAGGCTCATGACGCGGGCGCCCACAGGGGGAATGTAAGGCTCTGGGATGTTGAACACATCGCCGTAGATGCCGTTGAAGCGGGTGGCGATGTCCCGGCAGATCTCCACGTGCTGCTTCTGGTCGCCGCCCACGGGCACCAAGTCTGCCTGATAGAGCAGGATGTCCGCCGCCATCAGGGCAGGATAGGTAAAGAGGCCCGCGTTGATATTGTCCGCATTTTTGGCAGATTTATCCTTGAACTGGGTCATGCGGGAGAGCTCGCCGAACATGGTGTAGCAGTCCAGCACCCAACCCAGCTGCGCATGTGCCGGAACATGGGACTGGACAAACAGCGTGTTCTTCTCCGGGTCCAGTCCGCTGGCGATGTACGCGGCCACCTGGGTCAGCGTATGCCGGCGCAGGTCAGCCGGTACCTGGCGCACCGTGATGGTGTGCAGGTCTGCCAGCATATAATAGCAATCATATTCATCGGCCAGGGCAGCCCAGTTTTTGATGGCGCCCAGGTAGGAGCCCAGGGTCAGGTCGCCGGAGGGCTGGATGCCGCTCAAAATCCGCTTTTTGCGCACTTCGTTTTCCATTGTATTTCACCTCAAAATCAATGCCGTCTCACCCTGTAGGCGCAAAACGGCAATTTAACTCATATAGTATAGCATGGACATCTGGAAAGTGCAATTCCCTCTTACCACAAAAAGGAGCCGCCTCGCGCCCAAAAGCGCGAAGCGGCATTACAAGATCAAAAGCAACCCAAGGGCCACCAGCAGCTCCTCGTCCGCGTCCTCCCGGAACAGCAAAAACAGCAGCACCAGGATCAGAAGATCCCCGGTGTCCACATGCTCCAGGTGCAGATGGTCCAGTGCGTGGCGCAGGGTGTCGGACAGCGCGTCCGTAACGCGGCCGCCAAACGGCGAGGAGGCAGCCTGTGCGTGCGGCTCGTGCCGCGATTCCCGGCTGCTTTCCTCCCGGGCCCGCTCAAAAGAGGGACGCGGCTCGGACGCTCCGTTCTCATCATGCCGGGCCTGGGCAGCATCCGCCGCAGGCGGCGCGTCCTCCTGGGGGACGCGGGTGTATGTACCGTTGTCGTTTCGGATATAGCGGTTGTACATCCATCATCCCTCCCACTGGGCCAGCAGCGTCTTGCCCAGATGAAACAGCCGGGCCAGCTGCAGCGCCCGTTCCACTTTCTCCTGCCGCTCCTCTTTCAGATAGGGACGCAGGGCGTACAGCAGCGCCCGGGCGTTGCTGTCCTGCTTGCCGCCTATTTCCCGCACCAGCGGCAAAAGCTTGGTAAGCATGGCCGGATCGATCCCGCCGGCCAGGGAGGACAGCAGGGAAGCGCCATTGTCCCCGGACGGCTGCTTGGAAGAAGCCGGGGGCGGGGAAGGCGGCGCGGAAGCGTCGCCGCCCAAGGACTGTGCCAGCTGCATGATCTGCGCCATGGCGCCCGGGTCGGAGAGGATCTGATTGAGCTTTTCATCAAATTCGGCCATGGGCCGCGCCGCCTTTCCCGCTCAGAGCGTTATTTCTGCATCGCCTGATTGATGCGCTCCACCAGGGCGGCGCCCTCCGCCGTGCTCATGACCTGGCGCATCATCTGCATCATTTCCCCCGGATTTCCCCGGGCTGCTGCCTGCGCCGCCCGCTGCAGCGATGCGCCGCGGTCTCCCTGGGTCAGCATCTGTAAAAGGGCCTGCCCGTCCCGGGAGCCCATCAGCCGCTGGAGCATTGCGGGGTTGCTTTTCAGCTGCTCCACCAGCCGTGCGGTATGATCGTTCATAGTTCCTCCTAACGATTTGATCCATTGGCTGTGTTCCATAGCAGTATATGCATCGGGGGCAAAAAAAGTGCCTGCGCTTTTGCGCAGGCACCAAACCTCAACGGCTCTCTTTTTTGTTTTTCTTGTATGTATCACAGTCAGACGCCAGGGGGCAGCCCTCGCACTTGGGGGAGCGGGCGGTGCAGACGTCCCGGCCGAAGAGCACCATCCGGTGGCAGAAGTCCGAGGATTCCTTGGGCGGGATCACCTGCCGCAGCTGACGCTCCGCCTGCAGCGGGTCCTTGGTCCCGTCCGTCAGGCCCAGACGCCCCGTGATGCGGATGCAGTGGGTATCGCACACATAGGCCTCCTGGCCGAACACATCTCCCAGGATCAGATTGGCCGTTTTTCTGCCCACGCCGGGCAGGCCGGTCAGCTCCTCCATGGTGCCGGGCACTTTGCCGCCGTACTCAGAAAGCAGCTTCTGGGCGCAGGCCACGATGTCCCGGGCCTTGCCGTTATAAAAGCCGCAGGAGTGGATGTACTGGCCCACCTCTGCCGGGTCAGCCTCGGCAAAGCTCTCCAGGGTAGGGAAGCGGGCATAAAGAGCCGGGGTCACCTGATTGACCCGCTCGTCCGTGCACTGGGCGGACAGGCGGACGGCAAACAGCAGCTCGTAGTCTTTTTCGTACTGCAAAGAGCAAAGCGCGTCCGGATATCGCTCCTTGAGCTTGTCAATGATCCGCTTGACTGCGGCCTTGGATTTCATGGCGATCACCTCTTATCCGACAGCATAGCATACCTTCCGGCAAAAGGCCAGGGAAAAAACCATGGAAATCTTTCCGGGAGTGTGGTATGATAGATTACCAAATTATCGAAAAGGAGGGAGCGCCATGCGACAGCCGCTGGCGGATGCCATCCGCCCCACCACGCTGGACGAAGTGGTGGGACAGCAGCATCTTCTCTGCCCGGGCGGCGTCCTGCGCCGTCTGATCGAAAACGGTACGGAAGCCAATATGGTGTTCTACGGCCCCTCCGGCACAGGAAAAACCACCGTGGCCAACATCATCGCCCAGCGAACCCAGAAAAAGCTCTACCGGCTCAACGCCACCACGGCGTCCCTGCAGGACATCAAGGACATCATTGCCGACGTGGGCACACTGCTGGCGCCGGGCGGCATTTTGCTGTATCTGGACGAGATCCAGTACTTCAATAAAAAGCAGCAGCAAAGCCTCCTGGAATTTATGGAGAACGGCTCGCTGACACTGATCGCCTCCACCACGGAAAACCCCTATTTTTATGTGTACAGCGCGCTGCTCTCCCGCAGCACGGTGTTTGAGTTCAAGGCCATCTCTCCCGAGGAGGCCCAGCCGGCGGTGCTGCGGGCGCTGCGGCTGGAGCAGCAGCAAAGCCCGCTGCCCCTCACCTGGGAAGAAGGGGTGCCCCTCCAGATTGCCACGTCCTGCGGCGGCGATGTGCGCAAGGCCATCAACGCCGTGGAGCTTTTGTGCCAGGCGGCCCGCCCGGTGAACGGCCAGCTTTTGCTGACAAGTGATGACGCTTCACAGCTCACGCAGCGCAGTGCCATGCGGTACGACCGGGACGGAGACGCCCACTACGATATCCTCTCGGCACTGCAAAAATCCATCCGGGGCAGCGACCCGGATGCAGCCGTGCATTATCTGGGCCGACTGCTGGAAGCCGGGGACCTTCTCTCGCCCTGCCGCCGTCTTTTGGTCATCGCCGCAGAGGACATCGGCCTTGCCTATCCCATGGCCATGGCCATCACCAAGGCCTGCGTGGACGCGGCGGTCCAGGTGGGACTGCCGGAGGCCCGGCTCCCCCTGGCGGAGGCCGCCATATTGCTGGCCACGGCCCCCAAGTCCAACACGGCTCACAACGCCATCATCGCAGCCATGTCGGACCTGAAAAAGGGCCGGACCGGAGACATTCCCCGGCAGCTGCAAAACGTCCATGCGGACACCACCGGCTTTGACAACCAGCAGCACTATCTCTATCCCCACGATTTCCCCCACCGCTGGGTGCGCCAGCAGTATCTGCCGGATGCCCTGAAAAACGTGAAATACTACGAGTGGGGCGACAATAAGACCGAGCAGGCAGCCAAAGCCTATTGGGAGAAGATCAAGGGAGAGCCGCTTTGAATACCGTCTCCACCGGCGCGCCCGTGTAGTTGGGCGGGGAATAGACCCAGTGCTCCAGTACGCCGTCGGTGATCTGATACCTAAGCGGCGGAGGCGTAGGGTCCGGCGGAAGGCGCTCAATGATCTGCAGCTTGATCTTCATGCGCTCGGGGCGAATGCTTTTGACGTACACGGACACGTGATCTCCCGGAGAAAGCCCCTCCCGGGCGTCCGCAAGACCCGACAGGTTGGGTGTCAGCTCGACAAAACTGCCATATTCTTTCACGCTGCGGACGATGCCCCGCACCGTCTCACCGGGCGTGAACCAGCTGGCGTTTTCCATCCAGGTTCCCAGCAGCTCCTTGTGGGTCATAGTCAGGCGATGTTTCTTCTGATCGATGGAGAGCACTGCGGCCAGGATTTTCTGTCCCACCTGAAAGCGGTCTTTCGGGTGGGAGATCCGAGCCACCGAAATCTGTTCAATGGGCAGCATGGCCACCACGCCGCGGCCCACATCCAAAAACGCGCCGAAGGGGGCAAGATGCGTCACTCTGGCCGCCACGACCGCCCCCGGCGGAAGCTTCAGCAGTGCATCCAGCGCCTGTTCCTGAGGGATTTTCCGGGAGAGACGGGCCACCGGCGCGCCTTTCTCATCGCTTTCCAGCGAAGTTACTGTAAAGCAAATCTGCTTTCCAACTTTTGATATCACAGATATTTCCCGTTCCGCGCCGCTGATCCAGGGGGAGAGAGCCTCCGCCCTGGGCAAGATCCCGGTCACCGGGCCCAGCGTAAAGTGAAGGTTTTGCTGAGGGTCGCACCGCTGCGCCACCGCCTCCAGAACATCACCACGTTCCATGGCGTCGCGCAGGGATGAAACAGAAAAGGAAAAGGCCGGTTGGGGTGTCAGCCCCTCCGGGGGAAATAAAATGTTTTCCGGCATATGCCACGCATCCTATCTGCCGTTTTGACGGCGTTTTGATTCTATTCTATGCGGCGGGAAAGCCGGGTTTGACAGGAGGACAAAGATGGAACTGCATCTTCATGACCGCGTAGAGCTGAAAAAGCCCCATCCCTGCGGAAGTACCCAGTGGGAGATCCTGCGGGTGGGAATGGACATCAAGCTCCGCTGCCTTGGCTGCGGCCACGAGCTGATGATCCCCAGAAGCAAGGCAGAAAAGAGCATCAAAAAGATTTTATCCAGCGGGGAGGGAACCAAATGAACAAAATGACCAGAGTCGTGGCACTGGCGCTGGTAGGCGTGATGATCGTCGCGCTGCTGGCCTCTGTGCTGTTCCCCTACATATAATGAATTGCCGAAAGGCGGGCGCAAATGCGCCCGCCTTTTCTTTGTCCCTTTTGCGACGATTTTTCCGCCGGGCCTGCCCTATAATACTTTCCAGAAGAGGGGGGCGGTCCATGACGGTGGTGTATGTAGACAGTGTATTCGTGCTCAATTCCATCATGGATTACCTGATGCTGCTGGGCACGGCGCGTCTTGCAGGCGTCCCTCTTCGACGCCGCCGGTGCCTGCTGGGCGCCATCCTGGGCGGTGCCTACGCGGTGGCGGTCTTTCTGCCGGGGCTTGGGTTTCTGGCGGCGGGGCCGGTAAAGGTGGCAGCCGGCGTGCTTTTGTCCGTGGCGGTGTTCGGCGGACAGGCGCACCTGCTGCGGCTGACGGTGCTGCTGTTCGCCGTCTCCTGTGCCATGGCAGGCTGCGTGCTGGGACTGGGGCTGCTGACCGGCGGCGTGCCGGTGGTAAACGGCATTTTCTATACGGACGCCGACGCCCGAACCCTGCTGCTGGGTGCCACTGCCGCCTACGCCGTGCTGGCCTGGATCTTCCGCGCGGCGGCCCGGCACCGGGTACGGCAGGAGCTGCTGGCCGCCAAAGTCTGTCTGGGGGATGCAGTCGTCCCGCTGATCGTGCTGCTGGATACGGGCAGCGCCCTGAGCGATCCGGTCACAGGCGAGGCCGTGTTGGTGACGGCACCAGGTGCTTTGGACCGGGCACTTCCCGAGAAGGTTCGAAAGCTCTTGACGCGGGAGGCGCTGACGCGGCCGGCCGATGTGTTGGAGCATCTGTGCCGCGTGGCGCCGCAGCTGCATGTTTCGCTGCTGCCGTACAGATCTGTTGGCATGCAGAGTGGACTGCTGCTGGCGGTCCGCTGCCGCTGGCTGGAGATCGGCGGTGTGCGGTACCGCAGTGTTCTGGCGGCGCTGGCACCGTCGCCGCTGGGAGATGGATATCAGGCCCTGTGGGGCGGGCAGGTGAGAGGAGGCCGTTATGAAGAAAATGATCGGGATGTGGCTGGGGAGGATCTGGCTGCGTCTGGGGCTTTTGTCCCCAGAGAGCATCCATTACATCGGCGGAAGTGATACGCTGCCTCCTCCGCTGAAGCGGGAACGGGAGGCAGAACTCATCGAGCGCATCGGGGAGGAATCCGCCCGGCAGGAGCTGATCGAACATAACCTGCGTCTGGTAGTCTATATCGCCCGGCGCTTTGAAAACACCGGCGTGGGCATTGAGGATCTCATCTCCATCGGCACCATCGGCCTTATCAAGGCGGTGGGTACCTACCGGGGCGACAAAAATATCAAGCTGGCCACCTACGCCTCCCGGTGCATCGAAAACGAGATCCTGATGTTCCTGCGAAAAAACGCCGCCCGGCGGGGTGAAGTCTCCATTGACGAGCCGCTGAACACGGACTGGGACGGCAACGAGCTTCTCTTGAGCGACGTGCTGGGTACGGAGGAGGACACGGTCATGCGGCCCATCGAAGAGGATGTGGACCGGAGCCTGCTGGCCTCGGCCCTGCGGGTGCTCTCTCCCCGGGAGCGGGAGATCATCACGCTGCGCTTTGGCCTGGGAGGCCGCCGGGAGCAGACCCAAAAAGAGGTGGCCGACCGGCTGGGCATCTCCCAAAGCTACATCTCCCGGCTGGAAAAGCGGATCATCCAGCATCTGAAAAAGGAGATATTGCGCCTGTCTTGACAAACGATAAGCCGTAACGTATAATATTTGCTGTTCAAATGCAGGGAAGAGGAGCAGTACAGATACGCCAAAGCAAAGAGAGAAAGCGGCAGGTGGGAGCTTTCGTGCGGCGTGTGTGGAAGTCGCCTTGGAGCCGCCGTGCTGAAAGAGCAGTAAGCCGGCCGGGTGCGCCCGTTACAGTGCAAAGAGCGCCGCGTCTACGGATGCGGAATCCAGGTGGTACCACGGAACTTGTCCGCCCTGGGCCTTTCGGCCCGGGGCGTTTTTTATTGCAGGAGGTGCTGGATGGAATTTCGCTTTGACCTGCCGGACGGCTATTCCAGGACAGACTGGGAGACCTTTTTCCGGGTATTCTATCGCGTCTATCCAGGCGTCCGGCTCCGGCACGCCGTAATTCGCCTGCTGTCTGCTGCCGTGGGCGTTTTGAACTTTTTCCTGACCGTAGGTCTGCTGATTTCCGAAGACAGCACCCCAGCATCCGCCGTTCTCCCGGCCGCACTGTGCCTCGTTACCCTGGCGTATGCAGTGGGCTTTCGCCGCCTGATCCTCTGGACCAGCCGCAAACATACCCCCGGCGCACAGGAGCGGATGACGATCACCATCGCAGACAGCGGTGTGACCGACCAGACCGGGCCGGTGACCACCCAATATGCATACGGTGCTTTTACCGGGATATTCTACTGCCGGGATGTATACCTGCTGTTTCTGCCGGGAAAGCGCGCCCTGCTTCTGCCGGAGCGGAGCCGCACAGGCATCAGCAGTCCGGACCTCCGGCGGTTTCTGGAGGAAAAGACCGGCATGCCGGTCAGGACCATCAAATGATCATAAGAACCTCAGGTTTGAAGAATAGGAGAATCAGTGTATGAAAAAAGAACTGCCGAAGGTGTATGAACCCCAGCAGGTGGAGTCCCGCATCTATGAAATGTGGGAGAACGCCTGCTGCTTCAGCGCCAGCCCCGATCCCAAGAAAAAGCCCTTTTCCATTGTGATGCCCCCGCCCAACGTCACCGGCCAGCTGCACATGGGCCACGCCCTGGACTGCACGCTGCAGGACATTCTCACCCGCTTCAAGCGGATGCAGGGCTACGCCGCCTTGTGGGTGCCCGGCACCGACCACGCCGGCATTGCCACCCAGATCAAGGTGGAGGAAGAGCTCCGGGTCAAGGAGGGCAAGACCCGTTATGACCTGGGCCGCGAGAAGTTCCTCCAGCGGGTCTGGCAGTGGAAGGAGCAGTACGGCAGCCGCATCGTGGAACAGCAGAAGAAGATGGGCGTCTCCTGCGACTGGGACCGCGCCCGCTTCACTATGGATGAGGGCTGCTCCAAGGCCGTCCGTGAGACGTTCTGCGAGCTCTACGACAAGGGCCTCATCTACAAGGGCAGCCGCATCATCAACTGGTGTCCCCACTGCGCCACCGCCCTTTCCGACG
>URKI01000014.1 GCA_900548505.1 uncultured Oscillibacter sp.
GATGTGTATAAGAGACAGGTTGAGGGTCTGCTCCCGCTCGTCGTTGCCGCCCATCTGGCCGTCCCGTTTTTTGCCGATGGCGTCGATCTCGTCGATAAAGACGATGCACGGGGCTTTCTCCTTGGCCTGCTTGAAAAGATCCCGCACCTTGGAGGCGCCCATGCCTACGAACATCTCCACAAACTCCGAGCCGGACATGGAAAAGAACGGCACATTGGCCTCGCCGGCCACCGCCTTGGCCAGCATGGTCTTGCCGGTGCCCGGAGGACCCACCAGCAAAATGCCCTTGGGCATGGCCGCGCCGATCTCCCGGTACTTCTGGGGATCGTGCAGGTAGTCCACAATCTCCTTGAGGCTCTCCTTGGCCTCGTCCTCCCCGGCCACATCGGAAAACTTGATGCCCTCGGAGGACTTCACATAGATCTTGGCGTTGGACTTGCCCAGGCCGAAGGACATGGCGTTGGCGCCGCCGGCCCGGTCCATGAGCTTCTTGGACATGAACTGCCCGATGGCAATGAAGATCGCCAGCGGGAAGATCCACGTGAGCAGGAAGGACAAAATGGGAGATTCCTGCCGGATCTCCTGGCCGTAAAACGGGATGCCGGCATCGTGGAGCCGCTGCGTCAGCTCCGGGTCGTCCACCATGGCCGTCTTATAGATGGCCGTCTCCTCCTGATTGGTGAAGAGGATGCGGTTTTCCTGCTCCTGGAGCTCCACCCGGCCGATCTGGCCGCTTTCCGTCATGGACATGAACGTGCCGTAGTCCACCTCGATCACCTGCCCCTCCGCAAAGCGGGGCAGCGCCAGCAGATTGAACAGCAACAGGATCAAAAGAATGATCCCGTAATAGTAAAGCAGCGGCTTTTTGGGCCTTTTCACTTCATTCATCGTACTTCTTCTCCTTCCGCCTCAGATGGATAGGCGCTTTTTTCCAGCTGCGCGGCACTCAGCGCCGCCATCAGCGCGTAGCGCATGGCCTGGATGGCAAAATCCATGGCATATTCCGCATAGAGCGCCGCGGACTCCGCCCGCCCCTCTGCCCCGGCCTGCGTCAGGCTCCGGCGCAGCATCTGCTCCATTTTCTGCTCATACTCCCGCTGCAGGTCCGCCATCTGCGCCATGGCAGGCGTCCGGCAGCTGCGGGCTGTCTGCTCCAGATGCGTCAGCTGCGCCTGGTACGCCCGCCAGATCCGCTCCAGCTCCCGGGAGCCGTCCTCCTGTCCTGCTTCCAGCTGCCGCAGCTCCATTTGCATGGTCCCATATTCCCGTTCCATCTCCCGCAGCTTTGCGGAAAACAGTCCGCTCGTTCCTTCCATGATAGACGCCTCACTTTCCGCGGTCCATGGCTTCTTTTATAGCAGGCGAGGCCCTGTTTGACCACTGTCAGTTTTGCTTCCCTGTATAGACAAAGGTCCGGAAGTGTCAAAAATTTTGACACTTCCGGACCTTTGTCCATGATTTTTTACAAAGCCGCAGACTCAGTCCGCACCGGGCTCTGCCGCCCGCAGGGAGATCTCTCCCGATAAAAGACGCAGCATCTGATCTGCCAGCAGGTCTTGATCCAGATGCTTGTTTTCCAGGCCTGCCAGCATCATGCCCACCATGCCCCAGGCATAAAAGCACAGCGCCGCCTCCACATCCGCAGGCGGCATGGTAAAGCCCGGCGCTTTCACCAGCAGCATCTCTCTTAGATAGGTGCTCACGGCTTTGACCAGCATCTGCTCAATCTCCCGGCCCCGCTGGGAGGACAGCATCTGCCGGATCTGTTCCCGACGCTCCACAGTCTCCGCCACGATCCCCCGGATGGCGTCCCGCCCGGTGGGCGCAGCCAGACTTGCCTCGATGGCCTGCCGGAGAGACTGGCGCTGGTTCCACTCCACCACGTCCATGATGTCCTGAAAGTGGTAATAAAACGTCTGACGGCTGATCCCGCAGGTGTCCACCAGCTCCTTGACGGTGATCTTATCCAGCGGTTTGCGGCACAGCAGCTGGCTGAGCGTCTCTCCGATTTTGGCTTTCATGTCCATGGGCATAGCGTTTTCCCTCTGCATCCATCAAAATTCTACATAAATGATATGGATCGATTGTATCAAAAACCACTGCCCTTGTCCAGAAAAACCCCGTCCGACGGTCTGCTCTGCTATGGTGCGATACTGCGAGGCGCAGTCAGAAAAACGCGCAGATCCATCATGTTCCCGCCTATAAAAAAGCCGGAGCAAGCGATTGATCGCTTGCTCCGATAATGGTGCGCCTGAAGGGACTCGAACCCACACGCTGAAAGCACGAGAACCTAAATCTCGCATGTCTACCAATTCCATCACAGGCGCATATTCAATTTTCCCTCTATTTTTACTCGGGGAGGGGATACCCGAGGCGGAGCGTTACGCTGAATCCGCAGTTGTATAGAATACAAAAGTGCTATTACTTGTGCCTGTGTTCGATTTTATCTGATATGCTTCCGTCTTTATTAATCTTTCTGGTTGCCCTAACAGTAGATCCGTCTGGTTGCTCAAAGGTTTTAGTTACACGTGCGGTATGTTTTCCGGCCCAAGTTTCTATTTTATTGGGTTGGCCTCCAGGCAGTGTTGGTAATTTGTTCTTTCCCATAAGTTAAGATTACCTCCCTATTAAAATTGTTTTCAAAATCCTTCACTGAGGTGACAGCACCTGAATCCAGTGCATATAAACAGCCGCAAAACCACAGCTAGCAGTATACCACATTCCCCTCTGCGGCACAACCACAACTTGCGTCGATTCCGAACTTCCCTTTTGAAAAAACGCTTGACCTTCCCCCGGGTGGATGGTGTATTCTCTCCTTACGAGACATATCCCACACGTGAAACGAAAGGAAGGTCCTGCATGATCGCACTGAAAAAACGCTGCGCGGCGCTGCTGATGGCACTGGTGCTGTCCCTGAGCCTGTCCGTCCCGGCTCTGGCTGCCCAGACCGACGACTCAGCTCCCTCTTTGGAGGATACCGCCGTCTCTGCCGCACTGGCAGCCCTGGAATACGGCGGCGCTACCAGCGTACAATACGCCCTCTGGAAGGACGGGAAGATCCTCCTCTCCGGCAGCAGCGGCGTCTACTCCAAGTCGGAGGACCGGGCCCTTACAGACGACATCCTCTACGGCATCGGCTCCGTCAGCAAGATCTACACCACCGTGGCCATCTTACAGCTGGCCCAGCAGGGCGACGTGTCCCTGGACGTCCCCGTCACCCGCTATCTGCCCCAATTCCGCATGGCAGACCCCCGCTACCGGGACATCACCGTGCGGATGCTGCTCAACCACTCCTCCGGCCTCATGGGCAGCGGCCTTGCCGGCGCCATTTTGTTTGATGACGCAGATGACTCCGCCGTGGACGAGCTGCTGGAGACGCTCTCCACCCAGCGTTTGGTGGCCGATCCCGGCGCATACAGCGTCTACTGCAACGACGGCTTCACCCTGGCCCAGCTGATCGTGGAGGCTGTCAGCGGCCAGGACTTCATGGAGTACGTCCGTGAGAACATCCTTACTCCCGCCGGCCTGGAGCACACCTTCGCCCCCGGCGACGACTTCGATCCCGATCTTCTGGCCAAGACCTACTCCGGAAGTGATCCCCGTCCCCTTCCCCAGGACTGTCTGAACGCCGTGGGCGCCGGTGGGCTGTACGCCTCCGCCTCGGACCTGGCGGCCTTCGGCGGCGCACTGACGGACAGCACCCTGCTCTCCGCCTCCTCCCGCGAGGCCATGGCGGCGCCGGAGTACGACCGGGGCATCTGGCCGGATGACACGCTGGATCTTCTCAGCTACGGCCTTGGCTGGGACTGCGTGTCCTTCTTCCCCTTCTCCCAGAACGGCATCCAGGCCCTGGTGAAAGGCGGCGACACCCTGCGCTACCACGCGGGGCTCATCGTCCTGCCCCAGCACCACATGGCCGCCGCCGTGCTCTCCTCCGGCGGCTCCTCCGCCTACAACGAGCTGGCCGCCGCCCGCCTGCTGACTGAGGCCCTCCGGCTGGACGGCGTCACCGTGGACGAGACCGTCCCCGCCCTGTCTGACGCCCAGGCCGCTGCCATGCCCGCAGAGCTGACCGCCCTGACCGGCTATTACGGCTCCACCACCGCCCAGTACCGGGTGGACGTCTCCGCCGACGGGAAGCTGACGCTGGCTTATCTCAATCTCCCCCAGATGCCCGCGCAGGTGTTTTCCTACTACTCTGACGGGACCTTCCGGGATGAACACAACCTGTCTCTTTTGTCCTTTGTGACGGAATCCAACGGCGAGACCTATCTCTATCAGAAGGCCCTGGGTGCGCTGCCGGGACTGGGCGTGCTGCCCATGAGCAACTACGCCGCCGTGCGGATGCCGGAAAACCAGGTCCCGCCGGAGGTGCAAAGCAGCTGGGACACCCTTGCCGCCACCAGTTTCCTGCCTCTGACAGAGCCCTATACCTCCCAGGTCTATCTTGCTTTGTCCGAGAGCGCCGGACAGGCCGTCCAGGCCCCCCAGTCCGTGCCGGGCTACATGGGCTCTGACCGGATCGTGGACGCCGCCTCCGCCCGCTATGAGCTGCAGCTGCCGGGCACCGGCGGCCGGGACGGCTACGACATCTCCATCCGGGAGGAAAACGGCGACACCTACATGACCGCAGGCGCCACGCTTTATCTTGCCCAGGAGGACGCGCCGGAGCTGTTCACCGGCTCCGGCTGGTCCTACAGCACCATCCAGCCGGACGGCTACGCCCGCTGGTATCGGATCGGGGAAGACGCCGCCTGGACCGCCATGTCCGTTCAGGTGGAGGGAGAGGGCGGCTTCTGGGTCTACAATCCCGAGGGGTATCTCACCACTTCCTCTGTTCTGTGGGGCGACACCAAGGCTCCCCTGGAGGAGGGCGGACTGGTGGTATTCGCCGGAGACGCAGGCAGCCGGTTCCATCTCTCCTTTACCCGCTGAACCGTAAAAAAACGAGGCACGCAAAACGTGCCTCGTTTTTTTATCGGTCGGAATGTGCCCAGGACTGGGGCGTCTGATAGGGTTTATAGGTGGAGGTGAGGACCTTTTCAAAGATCCGGGCCTCCGGGTCCTCGATCCGCCGCAGGATCTGCTCGCCGGCAGCCTGTCCCAGCTCTTCCACCGGCTGGATGATGGAGTCCATCTGGTTATCGTAGAGCTGGTAAATGCTGGAATCATAGTCCACAAAGCTCACCAGGTCGATGTCCTGGGCCAGGCGGATGCCCTTTTTATGCAGATGCACGATGGTCTCGGCACCCATCAGGCCCTGGCAGACGATGATGGCGTCGCACTGGCGCTCCAGCAGCTCGTCCAGGCAGGTGTGGGCGCTGTCCTCCATGGAGTTGCCGTAGCGAATGAGGGTCTCATCCTCCGGCAGTCCGCAGTCCGCCACCGCCTGCTGATAGGCGGAGATACGCTCCCGGGTGGTGGACAGACGGGGCAGGCCGCCGATGATGCCGATGCGGCGGGCACCCTTGCCGGCCAGACGGCAGACGCTGCGGTAAATGGGCCGGAAGTTGGACACGCACACGGAAGAGTACTTCTTCACATCAAAGGTACGGTCCACCAGCACCACCGGGAAGCCCGCGGGGATCAGGGCATCCAGCCGGGAGAAATCCTCCATGGTGCTGGCGATGAGCAATCCGTCCACAAGGCCGGCGGAGAGCAGGCGGATATTGGTCTCCTCCCGCTCCATATCCTCTTTGGTATTGGCGATGATGAGATGGTATCCGTGCTGGGCAAGACACGTTTCCACCGACTCGATCATGGTGGCGAAAAACTTGTTGGCGATATCCGGCACGATGAAGCCCACGGTCTTTTTCTTTCCCGTGCGGAAGCTGCGGGCGGAGGCGTCCGGCGTATAGCCCAGCTCGGCGATGGCCTGGTAAACCTTCTCCTTGGTCTCCTCCGAGACATAGCGGGTATTATTGATGGTGTGAGACACGGTGGCAGTGGAGACCCCCGCCAGCTTTGCCACGTCACTGATGGTCACTTTCATTGGCGTTTTCCTCATTGCGTAATCGGTTTCAACATTGCGTAATCAATTTTCCCCCACAGTATATGCCAGCGCCCCCGGTACGTCAAGCACTTTTCACCAGATTTCGTCATTTCTTTGGGGAAAAGTCAAATCTTTTTATCATAAATCACAATTTACATATCCGATTGTTATCTGAAATGACAGTTGCCAAACCAATGCCCGTGTGATAGTATACTTCTGTAAAACGATTAACCAAAACGATTACGCAAACGTTTCGGCGGTATACCTCTGTTCCGCCGGTTATGAAAGGAGTCAATTTGACTATGAAAACCCAGATTGGTATCAATGGCTTTGGCCGTATCGGCCGCCTCGTGTTCCGCGCCGCTCTCAACCGTGACGATGTTGAGGTTGTCGGCCTGAACGACCCCTTCATGAACCCCGAGTACATGGCGTACATGCTCAAGTACGACAGCGTGCACGGCAAGTTCCCCGGTGAGGTCTCCGCTGAGGACGGCATGCTGGTGGTCAACGGCAAGAAGTATCCCGTGTTCACCGCCATGGAGGTCAAGGACATTCCCTGGGCCAGCGTGGGCGCTGAGTATATCTGCGAGTGCACCGGCAAGCACCTGACCAAGGAGCTGTGCCAGGGCCACATCGACGCCGGCGCCAAGCACGTCGTCATGGGCGCTCCTTCCAAGGATGACACCCCCATGTTCGTTATGGGCGTCAACAACACCAAGTACACCTCTGACATGACTTTCGTGTCCAACGCCTCCTGCACCACCAACTGCCTGGCTCCCATCGCCAAGGTCCTGCATGAGAAGTTCGGCATCGTGGAAGGCCTGATGACCACCGTGCACTCCGTCACCCCCACCCAGAAGCTGCTGGACGGCGCTTCCCTGAAGGATTGGCGCGGCGGCCGTGCTGCTACCGGCAACATCATCCCCTCCTCCACCGGCGCCGCCAAGGCTGTGGGCAAGGTCATCCCCGAGCTCAACGGCAAGCTGACCGGTATGTCCATGCGCGTTCCCACCCTGGACGTGTCCGTGGTGGATCTGACTGCCAAGCTGGCCAAGCCCGCCTCCTATGAGGAGATCTGCAAGGCCATGAAGGAGGCCTCTGAGGGCGAGCTGAAGGGCGTTCTGGGTTACACCGACGAGGACGTTGTCTCCTCCGACTTCCTGGGCGATTCCCGCACCTCCATCTTCGATGCCAAGGCCGGTATCGCTCTGACCGACACCTTCGTGAAGGTCGTCTCCTGGTACGACAACGAGTGCGGCTACTCCAACAAGATGGTGGACCTGATCCGCTACATGTCCTCTGTGGATCACAAGTAATCTTTCCACCCCTGTATTGCAGTGAAATACCTGCCCGGGAAATCCCGGGCAGGTATTTTTTATATCGACTCAAGGCAGCCAGCCATATTCCCAAACATAGCACAACCCCCCATTCGCTCCAACGACGAATGGGGGGCTCACTCATTGATTGGATTGTCCAATGGCTGGTACCTCATGCTTTCTTTCGGATTTACCGCCCGACGCTAAAGGGGTAATGAAAACGCTGAACTCAGGTTTTTTGCCAATCCATAAAACATCGCTTACACGCAGTCACCGCTCTGGTTATTACCAAAACATTTTGCTCGTGTGGCTCATCATAGTGAGGTGTGTTTCGTTTTTGGGTCCTTCCGGAGTACGCAGTTTGAAATTTTCTTCTGAAAGTCGAACGGCATTTGAGGATTTAGGATTCTCTTGGAATCTCTGAGCTTTCTAGCCCATGGGACTCACTCCCTTCCTGTGTCTATAATGTACAATACTTTTTCAGTTTTGTCAATGCGTTTTGTGCAATTTTACATTTTGCATAAATGTAAAACGTTTCGCTTTGTCATTATGGACAATTGTCCTTGAATCAAAGACTTAATTCCCGGAAAAAGCACGCCAGAGACAGCTCCTCCCGCTGCCAGAACATCTCCAGCAGCGCTGCCAGGTTCTCCTCGCTGTGCTCCACCTCCCGGCAGAAGCGGCGAAGCGCCTCCCCCAGTCCGCCGCACACCGGCGTCAAGCGCTCCACAGTCAGCACCGCCAGCACGCACAGCTGCGCCCGACCCAGCAGATCTCCGTCATTGATGGCTTTGAGCAGGTGGCGGAAGGCAAAATAGCAGGCGATGCGCTCCAAAAGCACCTCGTCTCCCCGCACCGGCGCCGTCTCCTCGCCCCGGCACAGCAGCGTCCGCCAGTCCTCTTCCAGCACTTCCAGCTCTTCCAAAGCCCTGAGCGCCTCGGGAAAAAGGCCCGGCCCCGCTCCGCAGTCCAGCGCCTGGGGCTCCCACGTTTGGGCAAGGTCTCCCAGTGCCTCCCCCTGCTCCTCATCCAGCAGTCCCTGGGCCTGCCAGGCCAAAAGCAGAAAGTCCGTCAGCCGGCGGCGCAGGGGCATTTTGCGGTCCGTGAGGATGGAGAGCATCCTCGTCCGCAGAGCCGCCAGCCCCTCCAGCCAGGGGTCTGCCGCCTCTGATTGCTCCTCGTCCTCCCAGGAGGGAAAGGTGAGCGTTTCCCGGCTGCCCAGCAGCAAGTCGTTGGCTTCCGGGCAGGCGGCGGAGAGGGTGATCTCCCGGAAAGCGCCGTAGTCCTCGATGAAGCGGGGGTGGGACCGGCAGGTGACGGAGGTGGCCGCCTCCCCCAGCTGCAGATGGATCTCACACAGGTTCTCCTCATTGAGGAACGGGCACCGTCCGCCCCGCAGGGGAAAGCAGAAGTCCCCGTCCGCGTCCGCCTGGATGACGGAGCGCAGCTTCTCCCCCAGGGCGCCGGGCACCTGAAAATACCGCAGCGCCGTCTCCTCATCCAGCACGACCTCCCACCCGGCGCAGCAGGTGTGGGGACACGCCCCCGCCAGGCAATGAAAGTCATGGAAATAATCGGCCGCTCGGTTTCGCATACTCTGCTCCCTTCCGCTCCGGGTCATCGGAGCGTATGTTGTTAAAACAACATACAATTTTTTAATATTGTACGATACTTAACTTACAAAAACAAGCTGCCTGTTTGAACAGAGGAAAAAGGAGACACACTACTATGGTAAGACGTATCATCCAGATCGACCAGGAAAAATGCAACGGCTGCGGGGCCTGCGCCGCGGCGTGCCATGAGGGTGCCATCGGCATGGTGAACGGGAAAGCCCAGCTGCTGCGGGACGACTACTGCGACGGCCTGGGCGACTGCCTGCCCACCTGCCCCACCGGCGCCATCACCTTTGTGGAGCGGGAAGCTGCCGCCTACGACGAGGCCGCCGTCCAAGCCCGGAAGGCTGCCGCCTGCTCCGGCGGCTGCCCCGGCAGCGCCGCCCGTTCCCTGCACACGGCGCCCACAGCTGCCCAGGCGCCCGTCAGCCAGTCCGGCCCCGTGTCCCGACTGATGCAGTGGCCGGTACAGCTGAAGCTGCTGCCGGTGGAGGCGCCCTTCTACCAGGGGGCCAAGCTGCTGATCGCCGCGGACTGCACCGCTTTTTCCCGTGCGGACTTCCACGAGCGGTTCATGCGCGGACGCATCACCGTCATCGGCTGTCCCAAGCTGGACGAGGGCGACTACGCCGAAAAGCTCACGGAGATCCTGCGGCGCAACGACATCCGGGAGGTGCTGGTGGTACGCATGGAAGTACCCTGCTGCGGCGGCATCCAGCGGGCTGCGGAGACGGCTCTGCAAAGAAGCGGGAAGTTCATCCCCTGGCAGGTGGTGACACTGGGCCGGGATGGAAATATTTTGGACTGATCCATTTTTAGGAAAAGGAGACTTTTTATGAAAGCGATCGTAAATGACGCCTGCATCGGCTGCGGCCTGTGCGCGGGCACCTGCCCCCTGGTATTCACCATGGGAGACGACGGCCTGGCCCACGGCGGCGAAGTACCCGCCAATCAGGAGGACATGGCCCGGGAGGCCCAGGAGGGCTGCCCGGTGAGCGCCATCTCTTTGGAGGACTGATCCTCCAAGCAAAAAAATCCGGCCGGGGACCCTGTAGGGTCTCCGGCCGGATCTCTTTATTTTTAAATGTTCCTCACACAGTAACGGGCATGTTCCGATTCTCCGTCTGTCCGCTGCGGCGCTTTTCCTCATACATCCGGCAGTCCGCCTGGTCCAGCATGGCCATGAGGAAAGACTGCTCTGCCAGGAACTGATTGGTGTAGGCATAGCCGAAATCTGCCGGCAGCACCGGCATAAGGGCCTGGCGCAGGTCCTCCACCTTCCGCCGCACCACAGACTCCTCGCAGTCCGTCAGGATCACCACGAACTCATCGCCGCCGAAACGGATCACCGAGTCCTGGGCGCGCACATGGCTGCGCAGCACGGCCGCTACCTCCTCCAGCACCTGATCCCCGGCCAGATGCCCCCGGGTATCGTTGATTTTCTTGAACTGCCGCAGATCCAGCAAGATGAGGCCCACCCGCAAGGGCGCCTGCTCGGCGCTGCGGTGCAGGAAAGAAAATTCGTTGAGGTAGCGCCGGTTGAACGCCCGGGTCAGCTCATCCCGGTAGAGCTTGCTTTGCAGCTCCTCCAGCCGCTCGGCCACAGTCTTTCCGTTTTCCTTTTCCACCAGCAGCTGGTCCGACACATGGCTGACGATCTCCAGCACCACCTGCCGCTCCTCCTGCGCCAGCACCAGCGTCAGCGGCTGGGAGACCACATAGAAAACGTCATTGTGGATAAACTCATATTTTGTCCGCCGGCAGTTGCCTGCCGCCGCCTGCAGACTGGTGCAGTTTTTGCAGCGGCAGTCCTTGTTCCAGACGGAAAAGCAGGTATATGACTCCTCGGTCACGCGGCCGTCACACAGCCGCAGCACGGTCGTACGTGCCGGGTCCACCAGACGGACCACGTCGAAAATCGGTGCAAGACACTGAAGCATCCACTCCATATCCTGCGCGCAATAGCGGTTTTGCTGCTCCATACAGTGTCCCTCCCCTTTGGCCGGAGTCGTTCCCCGGGCGAAACAGGCCGCAGGGTGTTTTTTATTATACTGCCATATTCAGGAAAAGGCAAGTATATGGAGCAGGGAGTAGTGTTCAGGTGTTGTCAGGACTGATGGGCTCCCGGGTCAGCAGGCGGCGCAATGCCTTGCCGTTGAACGGAATGAGGGGATAGAGATACCCCTTGCCCACCAGGGGCTTCGTAGTGGCCAGCAGCACCAAAATGCCCGCGACGCCCAGCACGAAGCCCCACACGTCAAAGGCGGCCGTCACCAGCAGCAGCGCCACCCGCAGCAGTTTGAAGGCATAGCCCATCTCATGGCTGGGCTGGGCAAAGCTGGCCACGGACACGAAGGACATATACACCAGCACCTCCGGCCCCAGCCACCCCGCCTGCACGGCGAAGTCTCCCAAAATCAGCGCGCCCAGCATGGAAAAGGAGTTGGACAGGGAGTCCGGCGTGTTGAGGGACGCCAGCTTCAAAACGTCCACCAAAAACTCCACCACCAAAAGCTGCCACAAAAGGCCCAGATCCGCCGGTTCCGGGGAGGAGAGAAAGTCCAGCCAGCCCGGCAGGCGCCCCGGCTCGCTGACCATGAGATACCAGGCAGGAGTGATGAGCAGAGAGATCACAAACACGATGATGCGCAGAAGCCGCAGATAGGTGCCCACCAGCGGCGGGAAGTAGAACTCGTTAGCCTCCTGGGTGAAATCGAAAAATGTGGTGGGGAAGATCATGACGGAGGGGGAGTTGTCCACCAGCACCACAATGTTGCCCTCCATGATGCTGGCGGCAGCCGCGTCCGGCCGCTCCGTATAGCGCACCTTGGGAAAGGGATTGTACCACTGCTTGGGCCGGATGGACTCCGCCACACTCTCCTGCCCCATGGAAAGGGAGTGGACCTGGATGGAGGTGAGCTTCTCCCGCAGCTCGCTCAAAAGGCTCTGGTCCACCTTGTCCTCCAGATAGCAAAGCACCGTGTCCGTATGAGACCGGGTGCCCACCTGCACGCTCTCCATGGTGAGCTTGGGGTCCCGGATGCGCCGCCGCAGCAGCGCCATGTTGGGCACCACCGCCTCGATAAAGCCGTCATGGGAGCCCCGGAGCACCTTGCCGTCCGCCGGCTCCGACACGCCGCGGCCCGGGTAGTCCTTGGCGTCCATGAGCGCCGCTCCCTGCAGCCCCTCCATCAAAAGCAGCGTCTTGCCCAGCAGGACGGAGGTCACGATCTGCTGGCGGTCCATGGTCACGCCCGTCTCGGAGAAGGTGATGAACCGATCCGCGAACTCCTGCATCTGGGTCAGTCCCGCCAGGTCCTGCTCCCGCAGGGACAGCCAGAAGGCCCCCATCCGCTCCAGAATGGCGTCCCGGCCATAGCCGTCGATCACCCAGATGCGGCCCCGCCGCCCGCCGATGAGAAAATCCCGGCTCACCACGTCGCAGCTGCGGCCCACGCCCAGCTCCCGGTCAAACCAGCGGACATTCTCCATGTATTGTGTTCCAAGCAATTCCATAGGCCACCTCCAAAAATGCACCGCTAGTATGCGTTCCGGGGCGACATTATATCCATGGTTTGGCTTGGGCGGCGCAAAAAAGCCGGCCGGGAGAAACATTCTCCCGGCCGGTCTCTTCTCTTTTCAGGATGGCGTATCTGTCCCGGACACTGGGGGGAACGTGACCGTAAAGGTCGAGCCCTTCCCCATTTCGCTCTCCAGGGTGACGCTGGCGCCCAGATAGGCAGCGCCGTGCTTGACGATGGAAAGGCCCAGTCCCGTGCCGCCGGCGGAGTGGCTCTTGTCCACCCGGTAAAACCGCTCGAACACCCGCTCCCGGGCCTCCGGCGCGATGCCGATGCCCGTATCGGCCACGGCGACCTGGGCGCCCTGAGGCGTATCCGTGACGGTGACCGTCACGCTGCCGCCGGGGCGATTGTAGGCAATGGCGTTGTCCCAGAGGTTGTAGAGGATCTCTTCCACGATCTGCGGCACGCCCCGCACCATGGCAGGGCCGCCCCGCAGCTCCATGGTGACGTTCTTTTTCTCCGCCGCCTGCTGCAGCTGGCCCGAAATGGCCTGGGCCTGGCTGTAGAGGTCCACCGTCTCCCAGGCGCCGACGTTTCCACCCTCGTCCAGGCGGGAGAGCTTGATGATGTCGTTGACCAGGCCGATGAGCCGCTGGGCCTCCCGGTGGATATTGCCCGCAAAATGGGGGATGTCCGCGGGCTTCACCAATCCGCCCGCCATGATCTCCGCCGTGCCCAGAATGGAGGTCAGGGGCGTTTTCAGCTCGTGGGACACATTGGCGGTGAACTCCCGCCGCAGCTGCTCCCGCTGCTCCTTTTCCGTCACGTCCAGGATCACCACCACCGCGCCGGCGACGGCGCCGTCCCGCTCCACGGGGCTGGCGATGACCTGTCGGCAGCTGTCGTCCTTTTCCATCAACTGCTCCGTGCGCCGCCCGGCCAGGGCGCCCTCCACGCAATGGCGGAAGCCGCTCTCCCGGTTGAGGGCATAGATGCTCTCCCCCTCCTGGGCCGGCGCATTGGTGTACAGCAGCCGCAGGGCACTGGAATTGTAAGTGAGCACCCGGGTCTGCTGATCGATGACCAAAAAGCCCTCGCTCATGTTCTCCGTGATGGCGGTGAACTCCTCCCGGCTGCGCTTGAGATCCAGCATCTGGCGCTGGATCTGCCGGTTCTGGCTGCGGATCTTGCGCAGCAGCGGGGCCAGCTCTTCATAGGTGCTGTCCGCGTCTGGAGCGCTCAGGTCGATGGCATTGATGGGCTGCACCAGCTGGCGGGAAACTCTGCCTGCCAGCCACAGTGCCAGAAGCAGCGCCAGCAGCATGACGAACGCCACCGGCTGCATGGCCTGCAGCACCAGCACCCACACGGAATACTGGGTGTCCGACACCCGCACCACTGTCCCGTCCGACAGCCGCACAGCATAATACAAGGTCTTTTGGGCCAGGGTATCGGAATAGCGGGCGGCACTGCCCCGGCCCGTCTCCAGCGCCTGGCGGATCTCCTGGCGCTGGGCGTGATTTTCCAGCTCCCCGGCGCTCTCCCAGTTGTCAAAAAGCACGTTTCCCTGGCCGTCCACCCAGGTGACGCGGCTGCCCGCAGGCAGTCCCTCCGTCAAATACCGCATGCCGTCCATTTCCACGCCGTGGGCCACATACGCCGTGCGGGATTCCAGCTCCGCCATGACCCGGCTCTGGAAGTATCCGTGGAGCACGCCCACAATGAGCACCAGGCACCCCAGCAGCACCGCCACGGACACCGCCAGGATGGAGCGGAAAATTCGTTTCGTCATGTCCGCCGCCTCTTATTCCCCGGAAATTTTATAGCCGTAGCCCCGGACGGTCTCCACATAGGCACCCGCCGTTCCCAGCTTCTGGCGCAGGGTACGCACGTGGACATCCACCGTGCGGCTCTCGCCGGTGAAGGCGTAGCCCCACACGTTTTCGATCAGCTGCTCCCGGGAGAGCACCTGTCCCCGGTTTTTCAGCAGCAGGCACAGCACCTCGAACTCCTTTTGCGTCAGCGCCACGCTCTGCCCCGCCACCGTGACCGTGTGCCGGCCCGGGTCCACCGTCAGCTCACCGCAGCGGTACACGCCGTCCTCTGCCTCCGTACGCCGCAGCAGCGCCCGGATGCGGGAGAGCAGCTCCATCATGCCGAAGGGCTTGGCGATATAGTCGTCGGCGCCGGCGTCCAGGCCCATGACCTTGTCGTACTCGGTGCTCTTGGCCGTCAGCATGATGACCGGCATTTTCCGGGTATGGGGATTCTCCCGGAGCTTTTTCAAAACGCTCATGCCGTCCTCTTCCGGCAGCATGATATCCAGCAGCACCAGCGAGGGCACGGATTCCTCCATCCCCGCCCAGAACGCGGAGGGGCGGTCAAATCCCCGGGCCTCCATGCCCTGACTCACCAGGGTATAGATCACAAAGTCCCGGATGCTGTCGTCGTCTTCCAGTAAATAGATCATCACGTTTCCTCCTATGTTCCGGCCGCGGTGCAGGCGTCCCGGATTCAAATGAGCTGCTGCTCGTTGATCATCAGCTTGAACTGCAGTCCCAGTTTCTCCGCCGCCTTGCGGCAGAGGATCATCCGCTGCATGAAGATCTCGAAATAGTCCATGATGGAGCCGTACTTGGTGTCCACGGACAGCTTGAGCTTGATAAGGCTGTGCTCCTCGTTGATCTTCAGCTGGGATTTTTTCACCGAGTAGTTCACCCGGTCGTGGATATCAAAGGTGGTCATATCCTGATTGCGCACCCGGCTGCGGCGCACGTCGGATTTGTCCGCCAGGATCAGCGCCGCCGCCACCGCATTCACGGGAAGGCCGGTACCCTCGTCGTGATTGCCGATGGCCGTGACGATGGTAGCGATCTCCCCCGGATCGCAGTCCAGATTGTCCAGAATACGGAACGCCATGACCGCGCCGGACTGAGAGTGGTCAATGCGGTTGACCAGGTTGCCGATATCGTGGAGATATCCGGCGATCTTCACCAGCTCCACCGTGCGCGCGGGATATCCCAGTGTCTCCAGGATGTAACCTGCCGTCTCCGCCACATGGGTCACATGGGCAAAGCTGTGCTCCGTGAAGCCCAGGGCCACCAGGGACTCATCCGCCCGCTGGATATAGGTGCGGATGGCTTCGTTGTTCTTGACTTGCTCGTATGTGAGCATCATACCACCTCGTTTTCCTGCCGTCCGGACCGGGTCCGGCGATCTCTCAGTTGCCGGAGGGATGCTGGCCGGTGAGGGAGTATTCCACCCACTCGGCCACATTGGTGGCGTGGTCGCCAATGCGCTCGAGATACTTGGCCACCATCAGAAGATCCAGGCTGGTCTCGCCGCACTTGGGGTCGGCGGCGATGAGCTCGATGAGCTCCTGCTTCACCTTTTCAAACAACGCGTCCACCTTGTCGTCGGACGTATAAACGCTGCGGGCCAGGTCCAGGTCCCGCTTGACAAAGGAGTCCACGCTGTCGGTGACCATGCCGATGACCGCCTGGGCCATCTCGGCGATGTGCATGCGCTTGGCTCTTTCAGGCATACGGATATAGCGGGTCAGCTCCGCGATGTCCGCCGCCTGGTCGCCGATGCGCTCCAGGTCGGAGATCATCTTCAGCGCAGCGGAGATCTCCCGCAGATCCTTGGCCACGGGCTGCTGCTGCAAAAGCAGCTTCAGGCACAGGTTCTCCACCTCCCGCTCCCGCTGGTCGATGTCCCGCTCCGCCTCCTCGGCGGCAGCGGCCAGGGATTCGTCCCCTTTCAGCAGCGCCTCCGCCGCGGCGGAAATGGCGTCCTCGCAGGCGGCGCCCATTTGGATCAGTTCCACATGCAGCCGCTCCAGCTGCTCGTCAAATTTGTTTCTCACCCTTGTTCCTCCTCAGCCGAACCGGCCCGTGATGTAGTCTTCCGTGCGCTTGTCCTTAGGCGTGGAGAAAAGCTGCTCTGTCTTGCCGAACTCCACCAGCTCGCCCAGCAGGAAAAACGCCGTGTTGTCGGACACACGGGCGGCCTGCTGCATGTTGTGGGTGACCATAATGACAGTATACTTGCTTTTCAGCTCCACCGCAAGGTCTTCGATTTTGGACGTGGAGATAGGGTCCAGGGCGCTGGTGGACTCGTCCATCAGCAGCACCTCCGGCTCCACGGCCAGGGCCCGGGCGATGCACAGCCGCTGCTGCTGGCCGCCGGAGAGGCCCAGGGCGCTCTTTTTCAGCCGGTCCTTCACCTCGTCCCAGATGGCGGCGGCACGCAGGGAGTTTTCCACGATCTCGTCCAGCTGCACCCGGGAGCGGATGCCGTGGGTGCGGGGACCGTAGGCCACGTTATCGTAGATGCTCATGGGGAAGGGATTGGCCTTCTGGAACACCATGCCCACCTGTTTGCGCAGCCAGGTGGTATCCACGCTGGGGGCGTAGATATCCTGTCCCTGGAACTCCACCGTTCCGGTGATGCGCACGGAGGGGATCAGGTCGTTCATACGGTTGAGGGTGCGCAAAAACGTGGATTTGCCGCAGCCGGAGGGGCCGATGAAGGCGGTGATCTCGTGGGCGGGGATGGAGATGTTGATATCGTGCAGGGCATGGTTCTGGCCATACCACAGATTCAGGTCGGTCGCTTGCATAATCGCTGACATAGTGGGCCTCCGTTATTTCTTCAGTTTCCGGCCCACCAGATTGGCGGACAGGTTGATGGCAAAGGTCAAGATCATCAGGATCGCGGCGATGGCAAAGGCCACGCCGGTCTCGCCCCGCTCGTTGGCGTACACGTACAGCGCCACGGTCAGCGTGGCGGAGGAGGACTGGAGCGAGGTGACAAAGTCGTTGAGCACCAGGCCGAAACCCGCGGTGAACAGCAGCGCCGCGCTCTCACCTACGATACGGCCCACGGCCAGGATGCAGCCGGTGACGATGCCGTCCACGGCGTTGGGCAGCACCACGGTGCGCACCATGTGCCACTTGCCGGCGCCCAGGCCCAGCGCGCCCTCCCGGTAGGACTGGGGCACGGTCTTGAGGCTTTCCTGGGTGGTGCGGACGATGGTGGGCAGGATCATGATGACCAGCGTCAGTCCGCCGGCCAGGATGCCGGGGTTGAGACCCAGCTTCTGGATGAAGAACAGCATGCCCACCAGACCGAAGATGATGGAGGGGATGCCCGTGAGGGTCTCGGTGGCAAACTCGATGAGCTCCACCACCCGGCGGTTGGATGCGTACTCCGTCAGATAGATGGCGGCGCCCACGCCCAGGGGCAGCACGATGACCATGGCCACCAGGATGATATAAAGGGTGTTGAGGATGTTGGGCAGGATGCCGATGGTATCCTGAATGTAGCTGGTCTGGCTGGTGAGCAGCGTCCAGGAGAGGTTGCCCACGCCCCGGTAGAAAATATAGCCGATCAGAAACACCAGCAGCGCGCAGGTGATGCCGGCGCAGAGCCACACCAGCGCCCGAAGGCCCCGGTCGTAGACCTGCCGGCGTGCAGAGAGCTTATGTTCCATGACTCAGGCCTCCTTCTTCCGCTTGATGAACACGTTGAGCAGCACGTTGATGAGCATGATGAACAAAAACAGCACCAGGCCGATGGAGTACAGGGCATTGCGCTGGAGGCTGCCGTAAGAGGCATAGGACATCTCCGAGGCGATGGCCGTGGTCAAAAAGCGCACGGAGGTGAAAAGGCCCGGCATGTTGGCCACGTTGCCCGCCACCATGATGATGGCCATGGCCTCGCCGATGGCACGGCCCACGCCCAGCACCACCGCGGTGGCCACACCGCTGCGGGCGGCAGGCAGGATCACCCGGAAGTTGGTCTCCATCTCCGTGGCGCCCAGGGCCAGCGACGCCTCCTCATATTCCTTGGGCACAGCCCGCAGTGCCGTCTCGGACACATTGATGATGGAGGGCAGGATCATGATGGCCAGCACGATGATGGCAGAGAGCAGGCACGCGCCGGAGCTGAGGCCGAAGGCATTCTGCACCGCGGGCACCAGCACGATCATGCCCACCAGGCCGTAAACCACAGAGGGGATGCCCGCCAGCAGCTCCACTGCCGTGCGGATCACAGCGGCAGCCTTGGGCGGCGCCACCTTGGCCAGGAACATGGCGGTCATCATACCCACCGGCACGCCGATGACCACGGCGCCCGCTGTGCCGTACACAGACGTGAGGATGAAGGGCAAAATGCCGTAGGAGGGCTCCACCGTGGTGGCAGTGGGGGCCCAGACCTCACCCAGCAGGAAGTCCTTGAGGCCGATGGTGCGGATGGCCGGCAGGCCGGAGATGATCAGATAAATGCTGATAAACAGAACAAATGCCACGGCCACGATGCCGCAGAGCAAAAACACGGTATGCACGAACAGCTCCATGCCCTTACGGGCGCCGCTGTGCCGCGGGGGATCTGCCTTTTTGGGCGTAAGGACCGCCCCGGTCAAAACGGCGTCGCCCACCGCTTCCAAAATCTCACGTTCCACAACTTTCTCCTTTCCTGTACGCCCCGGTTACGGGAATAGCCCCCACCCGCCAAGTGTGTGGGTGGAGGCTGATCCCCAGGGGATTTGTCTGCTTATTCCGCCACGGGAACCGCACCGGCGGCGCGGATCAGATCGTTGGCGGCAGAAGAGGTAGCGAAGTCGAAGAAGGCCTGGGCCTGGGCGGAGAGGGCGGTACCGTCCTTGGTCACCAGCACGAAGGGACGCTGGATGGCGTAGGTGCCGTCCAGGACGGTCTCCTCAGAGCAAGCCACGCCGCCAACCGTCAGGGCCTTGATGCCCTCCTGGCCTTCCACAGCGGAGAGAGAAGCATAGCCGATGGCGTTGGGGTTGCCCTTGACCGCCTCGATGACAGCGCCGGTGGAGGTCAGCTCCTGGGCCAGCACGCAGGTGTCCTTGGTGTCGGTGATGGTCTCGAAGCCGTCGCGGGTACCGGAACCAGCCTCACGGCCGATGCAGGAGATGGTGCCGGCGTCGCCGCCCACCTCGCTCCAGTCGGTGACAGCACCGGTGAAGATCTGGGCAATCTGCTCCACAGTCAGGTCAGAAACCTTGCTGTCGGCGTTGACGATAACGGCGATGCCGTCCAGAGCCACGGTGGTACCCACCAGGCCGGCGGAGGTCTCCTCATCCTTCAGAGCGCGGGAGGAAAGGCCGATGTCGCAGGTGCCGTTCTTGGCAGCCTCGATGCCGGTACCGGAACCGGTGGGGTCATATGTCACGCTGACGCCGCTGTTATCGGCCATGAACTGCTCGCTGAGCACGCCGATCACCTTTTCCATAGAGGTGGAGCCGTTGGTGGAAACGGAGCCGCTGAGGGTCTCCTCCTGGGCGGGGGTCTCCTCTGCCGGAGTCTCGGCAGGGGTCTCCTCCTTGGAGCCGCAGCCGGCCAGCAGGGCGGCGCTCAGGCTCAGGGTCAGCAAAATAGAAAACAGCTTTTTCATTCCAAATGATCTCCTTTTTTTGCATATGTCTGTTGCTTGGTGCATGGTCACAGTATAGAGTCCGCCGCGTAAAATCCGACACCAGGAGATTGTAAAGTGTTTGTAAAATTGCTTTTCCAAATGTAAAGGGGAGACGCCCCGCCGGGCGTCTCCCCTTTACATGACCGTTTGATTTTTAAAATCTGCACAATGCCGTAAAGCATGTGCCCTGAGGGCCGACGCCCTCCATATAATAGGCATCCTGCTCCCGGACGCCCAGCAGCCGCAGCTCCTCGCCCAGGGTGGCCTCCTTGCTGTAGTTGATGAAAAACTCCCGGGGCGCACGGTCCTGCAGGTCCGCCGGCAGGGCATCCCAGACGATGTCGCCGTAGTTGCCGCTGTACACATGGCCGTTGCCGTCCAGATCGGACCACACGATCCGGCGCTGTCCCAGCTCCTCCGCGCCCTGGGCCGGCAGCAGGATCTTCCGGGTGTCCGGGCAGTCGATGGGTCGGTCGCTGGTGTGGATGGGCCGGGCCGTAAAGGAGGCGGGCCGCAGAATGTGCCGGGTCTGGGGGTCCACCAGGATCCAGTCGCTCTTGATGGCGACCCGCACCGTTCCGGCCGGATCCCGCATCTCGTAAAAGCGCTGCATGTGGGCGCCCTTGGTGCCGTTTTCCCAGGTGGAGATGTCCATGCGCTCCCGGTAGCGGGGGCAGTCGTGGATGCGCATGGCCACCCGTGACAGGAGAAACACCTCCCGCATCTCGTAGAGCTTCTCATGGGTCAGCCCTCTGGCATCATAGTCATATCCGGCATAGGCCGCCGCCCGGCTCAGCAGAGACGACACGCGCACGCGCTTGTTCCGGTCACAGTCGGCAAAGATGAATTCCTCTTGACGGAAATATCCGTTTTCTTCTAGTTTTTGCTCAAATGCTTCCAAATTTCTGACGCCTTCCTTCAAAATGATTTCCATTTTCCGACGATAGTTTAGAAGTATACCATATTTTTGTCTATTTCACAAGCAACGATCATTGACTTTTTGTCCGCCTGTGCTATGATGATAGTATCAATTCAAAGGAGGATTCTTCCAATGGACAAGAAAGTTATTGCTACCACTAACGCTCCCGGCGCCATCGGCCCCTATTCTCAGGCTTGGGCTGTGGGCGACATGGTGTTTGCCTCCGGCCAGATCCCCGTGAACCCCGCTACCGGCGAGATCCCCGCCGGCATCGCTGCTCAGACTGAGCAGAGCTGCAAGAACGTTGCCGCCATCATGGAGGCCGCCGGTCTGACCATGGACAACGTGGTCAAGACCACCTGCTTCCTGGCCGACATCGCTGACTTCGCCGCTTTCAACGAGGTTTACGCCAAGTACTTCACCTCCAAGCCCGCTCGTTCCTGCGTGGCCGTGAAGGATCTGCCCAAGGGCGTTCTGTGCGAGGTTGAGGCTATCGCTGTTAAGTAAGCGAAGCAAATTCCTGTATAAAAAAAAGCTGACCCGTTCGGGTCAGCTTTTTTTATTACTTGCGCAGGAAAATGATGCCCAGGGTGCCGGGGCCGCAGTGGCAGAAGATGGTGCAGCCGGCCTTGGCCTCCACGATCTTCCCAAAGCGCCCATCCTGCTGCAAAGCCTCCCGGGCGATGGAGGCCAGGTGATCGTCGGCGCAGGTATCCACCAAAAATACCATAGAGGTGTCGATGTCCGTGCGGCCCTCCAGGCGGTCACGCACATAGTCCCCCACCACCTTTTCGATGGAGCCCCGGTACTTCTTGGTGACGGACATCTTGCCGTCGATGACTTCCACGCAGGGATGCAGCTTCAAAAGGTTGGCGCCCAGCAGCGTCACAGCGGAGCAGCGTCCGCCCTTTTTCATATAGTCCAGCCGGTCCAGCACGAAGCTGGTCTCCACCCGGCCGGTCATCTCCTCCAGCATGCCCAGGATCTCCGTCACGGAGCGGCCCTCTTCTGCCGCCTGTGCGGCGGCAAGCACCAAAAATCCGTGGCCCACGGTCAGGTTGGCGGAGTCTACCACGTAGACCTCCGGCACCTCCTCCGCCGCCAGCTTGGCATTTTGATAGCAGCTGGAAAAGCCCATGCCGATGTTGATATGGATGACCGCCTCATGCTGCTCCATCTCCCGGCGGAACAGGGCCTCATAATCGGCAATGTTCACCGCGTTGGTGGTAGTGATGTCGCCGCCGGCATCCACATGGGCAGCGATATCCGCGGTGCGGATGTCCACGCCGTCGTGAAACAGCCGGTCGCCCTTGACGATGCCCAGGGGGATAACAGAAATATGGTGCTGCTCCAGCAGCTCCACCGGCAGGTCGCAGGTGCTGTCAGTGGTAATTTTGATCATACAGTGTGTTCTCCTTCTCCGGTCTTTGTCCGGCCGTCACTGGAAGGCCGCTACGAAAGCAGTTTATTTTACCACACTTCTTTTTCAATTTCCAGCCCCCTGGGAAATTTCAAAGCCGGACCACCGACGCCTCTCCCTCCAGGTCCTCATGGGAGGCGATCAGCACGATCTTTCCCGCCGCCTCCCGCTCCACGCACGCCCAGGCCTGGCGGCGGTTTTCCGCGTCCAGTCCGGCGAAGGGCTCGTCCAGAACCAGCGCATCACAGGGCACCAGCAGCGCCCTGGCCAGCGCCAGACGCCGCTTCATGCCGCCGGAGTAGGCCCGGACGATCCTGTCCCCGGCCTCCTCCAAGCCCAGCTCCTTAAGAAGCCCCCGGGCGCGTTCTTCCTCCAGGGCCGGTCCCGCCGCAAAGCGCAGGTTGGCCATGGCATCCAGATGCTCCAAAAGCCGATTTTCCTGAAACACTACGCCCCAGCGGCAGGGCGTGGGGTATGTGATGGTGCCGCTGTCCGGCTGCTCCAGACCCAGCAGCAGCCGCAGCAAGGTTGTTTTTCCCGTTCCGGAGGGGGCGCGCAGGCAGGTGGGCCGGTTCTCCCTGGCGGTAAAGCTCACATGCTGCAAAACCGGCCGGCCCTCATAGGACTTGCACACATTGGACACCGTGATCTCCTTCACCGGATCCCCACCTTTCCCGCAAGAGCGTCCACCCCGCGCAGCACCAGCCGCTCCATCACCACGGACAGCGCTACGATCACCGCCGTCCAGGCGAACAGGTCCGCCGTCTGAAAATACACCTTGGCCGCGTACAGCCGCTCACCCACGGTGCCGCTCCGCAGGCCGATCACCTCCGCCGCCACGCCGGACTTCCAGCAAAGGCCGATGGCCAGGGACACGGCGGAGCGGAAGTACGGCAGCACCGCCGGGGCCCACACGCCCCACAGCTGCCGCCGCCAGGGCACCCGGAACACCCGGGCCATCTCCAAAAGCTGCCGGTCCGTCTGGGCGATGCCCTCCAGTACGTTGCCGTAAATCGGTGGGAATGCCATCAGGCCGGAGATCAGCAGCGAGAGAGAGCCGCCGTCCACCCACACCAGCGCCAGAATGATGAATGACACCACCGGCACGGCCTTGACCGCCGCTGCCAGAGGTGCGATCAGTTCCCGCACCGGCGCAAACCGGGCGGAAAGTGCCGCCAGGGCCACCGCCAGCACGCAGGAGACGGCAAAGCCCCCGAAGATATGGATGGCAGACGTGGCCACAGCAGTCCAGAAATCTCCGGTGCGGGCCAGCTCCGTCAGCCGCAGCAGGGCAGAAAGAGGCGAGGCCAGCAGCAGATGCCCCGCCGGGTAGGCGGCGGCCATGGCCATGGCCGCCCCCTGCCAGCACAAGATCCAAAAGCACACCGCCCAGAGCCGGACGGGACGCTTGCCTTTATTCACGATCCCGTCCTCCCCGTTCGGCGTCTCACACGCCGTAATAGAAATCGTCGCCGGGCATGGCGCCGCCCACGGAGGCACTGTCGGCGTCACAGAGCACCTGGAGATAGCCGGAGAGCTTATCCTTCATCTCCGTGCCGGTGATGCACACAATGTTGCAGTAAGGCAGGGCCTTCTCCGCCACGGCTGCCTCCACGATACCGTAGTCCCCGATGAGGGCGGCGGCATCCGCCGTATTGGCGTTCACCCACTCCACGCTGGCGGCGTAATCGGCCAGGAAGGCGTCCACCGCAGCGGGGTTGGACTCCACCACCTCCCGGCGGGCCACCACCACGCCGGTGAGCAGCGCGGAGCCGTTGTCCAGGGCGTCCCACTCCTCCGTCAGGTCCAGGGCCACCCGCAGATCGGGAAGCTTGCTCTGGGCCACGGTCACAAAGGGCTGGGGCAGCATGGCGATGGTGGCGGCGCCGGTCGCCAGGGCGCTGACGCACTCAGAGTGCTCGCTCTTCCAGTCCACGATCACATCGTCCATGGGCTTGACGCCGTTCTGCTCCAGCAGATAGTTTAGGGCATACTCCGGCGTGGAGCCCTTGCCGGAGGCCACGATGGTCTTGCCGGCCAGGTCCGCCATGGAGCGCACGGCGTTGCCGTTTTCCACGATATACAGTACGCCCAGGGTGTTGATGCCCAGGGTCACGATCTCACCCTCCGTCTTCTGATAGAGGGTCGCCGCCAGGTTGGCAGGCACGCAGGCCATGTCCAGCTCGCCCTTGATCAGCAGGGGCGCCACCTCGTCGGCAGAGGCCGCCAGGGTAAATGTATAGTCATTGACAAAGGAGGCGTCCTCCTGCTCCGCGTCGTGCATGAGCTTCACCAAGCCCATGGCCGTGGGACCCTTCAGCGCCGCCACGGAATAGCTCTCCCCGGTGACCTCCTGAGGCTGCTCCTCCTCTTTTTTGCCGCAGGCGGCCGCCGTCAGCGTCAGCACCAGCGCCAGGCACAGCGCCGCCATCCGTCTCATGTTCTTCATGCTTCATTCCTCATTTCTTTAAAATTTTCATTGCGCTCTCAGCGCAGCGCCTCTTCCGGGGCGTACACGGTCTTGGCAGTGACGCCGTCCAGCCGCCCGATCTTGCCGGACAGGGCGGAGATCACGTCCTGGGGCGCGTCCATGGCCACGCTGATGATGCTCACGCCCCGCTGGTGGTAGGGCACGCCCATGCGCCCGATGATGTGCTGCCCGTACTGGTGCAGCAGCGCATTGAGTTCTCCCACCGCCGCCGTGTTCTTCACGATCACGGCCAGCACCGCCACTCTCGTCTCCATCCGCCATCCCTCCTTCCCGCAAAAAATCGCCTCCTCCGCCGTTCGGCAGAGGAGGCGATGGATAGACTCCGTCCGGGCCGCCTCATAGGGCGGCCTTTCCCCTTCTCTTTCGGCGCGGAAAAACCTTGCCGGCAGAACGACAGGATGCTGTTAGGGTCCTGCGGTCAGAATGCTTCCCGCGGACAAGAGCATGATAGCATATGCCCGCTCCCGGGGTCAAGCCCCGCAGCGGCCGTAGGTGTAGGTCAGCTGCCGGATCTCGGAGGCCAGGGCCATGGGCGGCAGTTCCGTAAGGCGCCAGCGCCAGTTGCCCTCCGCTACGCCGGGCACGTTGATCCGCGCCTCGCTGCCAAGGCCCAGATAGTCCTGCAGCTGGGCCACGAACAGCGCTGCCACGCTGCCCTGTCCTGCCCGCAGCAGCGCCTTCCGCACGCCCTCAGCATCCTCCGCGCCCAGGTACTGCCGGGCAAAGGCCTGCTCGGCCTCGCCGGCGCCAGCATACCACCCGGCGGCGGTATCGTTGTCGTGGGTGCCGGTATAGCACACGCAGCCCGCCTGCTGGTTGTGGGGCAGATAGGCGTTGTCCGGGCCGGAGAAGGCAAACTCCAGCACCTTCATGCCCGGCAGGCCCGATTCCTCTCGCAGCCGGTGCACATCGTCGGTGAGGATGCCAAGGTCCTCGGCAATGTAGGTGATGTGGGGGAACCAGCCCGTCAGCACCCGCAGCAAATCCATGCCGGGGCCCACTTCCCAGTGGCCCATCTTGGCCGTCTCGGCCCCGGCCGGCACGGCCCAGTAGCTGGCAAAGGCCCGGAAATGGTCCAGCCGAATGGCGTCAAACAGCCGGGAGGCACCCTCCACCCGGCGGATCCACCAGCCAAAGCCGTCGGTCTTCTGGGCGTTCCAGTCATAGAGGGGATTGCCCCACAGCTGCCCGTCGGCGGAGAAGTAGTCCGGCGGCACGCCCGCCACCTTGGTGGGACGGCCCTCGGCGTCCAGCAAAAACTCCCGCCGCTCCGACCAGACGTCCGCGCTGTCCAGCGACACGTAGATGGGCAGGTCTCCGATGAGCTTTACGCCCCGGTCGTTGACATAGGCCTTGAGGGATTCCCACTGGCGGAAGAACCAGTACTGCACCCAGGTGTGGAACGCCACATCCTCCGCAAGACGCACCGCCCACTGCTCCACCGCCGCCGTCTCATGGCGCCGCAGAGCCTCATCCGGCCATTGGAACCAGGCGGTTTGGTCGAAATGGGTCTTGATTGCTCGATACAGAGCGTAATTTTTCACCCATGGATTCCTGTCTGTAAACTCCCGCACCACCTGGGCGGCCTGTCCGCTGACCCGGGAGAACACCAGACGCAGCAGCGCATCCCTGTCACGGTGCAGCGCGGCATAGTCAATGGTGTCCGACGGCGCCACCCGGGCGCCCTCCAGCTCGGCCTGGGTCAAAAGCCCCTCCGCTGCCAGCTGCTCCAGATCCAGAAACAAGGCGTTTCCCGCAAAGGTGGACTCACTGGTATAGGGGGAGTCCCCTGCCCCGGTGGGGCCTACGGGCAAAATCTGCCACCAGCGCTGGCCGGCGGCAGCCAAAAAATCCGCAAAAGCACGGGCCTCACGACCCAGCGTCCCGATGCCGTAGGGAGACGGCAGGGAGAAGATCGGCAGTAAAATGCCGGCAGAACGTTCCATATCCAGATCACTCTCTTTTTTACTAAGGATTGCTCTATTGTATGCGCCCCGCCGGAATTTGTCAAGCCGCACAAAACAGCACCGCTGTTTCAGTTTGTTTTTGTCTATTTTCCATGTTCTCCTGTCATGTGCTGCTGCTTTACGCCTTTTGCAGCACTTTTTCTCCCTGAAACTCTGTGCTATACTGATAAAAAACGCTCCGCAACCGCTGGTTGACAAAAAGAAATCCGCCGGTGGTGGCGATCTCATCCTTGCTCTGGTATGCTGAGAGCACGAAGGAGGTGTCCCCATGGAACATACAAAAACTCTGGGCGGCCGCATCCAGGCGTTCCGGAAGGCCGCCGGGCTCAGCCAGGAGGCCCTGGGAGAACAGCTGGGCGTCTCCCGGCAGGCAGTGAGCCGGTGGGAATCTGATGCCGCCGTGCCGGAGCTGGAAAAGCTCATCGCCATGAGCCGCCTGTTCGGCGTCACTGTGGGGGTGCTGCTGGGGGTGGAGCCCCCCGCCGAGGATCCGAGTACATCCAACCAGAACGCAGCGGAGGACAAAGACCCGGATACGGCGCCGGAAGCCGAGGCTCCCGCCCACGAGCTAACGGACCGGGAGCTGGCCGCCGTGGAGGCCATCGCGGAAAAGTATCTGGCGGCCCAGCAGGCCCGGAGCAGCCGGAAATGGCCTCTGGTCCTCCTGGCCGCAGGGATGGCTTTGGTCCTCCTGGCAGGCAGCGCCCTGTGGAACCAGCTGCAGCAGATCCGGCAGGAGCTGCAGGCAGTAGAGGCTACCACTGGGCAGCAGATCCAGTCCATCACCGGCCAAATCACCAGTATTTTGGCCGAACAAAACAATATAATAGACGATTACACTGCTTTTGTGGAGGATTACGATTCGGCCGCCGGGACCATGACCCTGACCGTCCGCGTCCGGCCCGCCGCCTTTTCCGCCGATACCCAGGCCGTGTTCACCGCCTGCACTGCCTCGGGAGAGCGGCGCTCCGCGGAGGCCGTACGGACGGAGGACGGGTACTTTCAGATAGAGCACTGGGCAGTGCCCATGGACGGCTATGCGGACTTGACCGCGACGATCACCGCCGGCGGCGTCAGCCGGTCGGAGGCCCTGGAGACACTGTCCGCCGACCCGGCAGACTATCGTCTTGCGGCAGAGGGTGGCTGGGAGACCAGCTGGAACGCCGGAACCGTCTACTTCAGCGGCCTGACCCTGCACATTGACCCCCATCCCAGTGTGCCCCTGGAACTGGAGCAGGTGGAGCTGGCGGTCTTTCCCAACGGATCGGCGGAGCCGCTGTGGTCATCCCCGCTGCCGGAGGCAGTGGAGCTGTGGCGCAGGCACGGCTATGTGCAGGCATATCTGACGGCAAAAGACTATATGCCCGCCATCCCCCTTGGCAAAGGGGATGAGATCCTGGCCGCAGCCAAGATCACCGATGACCACGGCCAGTCCTTCTGGTATCTTCTGGGGGGCGCCCGCAATGATGACGGTGACCTGCGGACCACAGACGCCCTGGCTCTGAAATCCGCCTGCCCCAACTGGCAGCCGGGCGGCCACGTGAGCCTCCGATGACCGGGCACAAAAAAGCGAAACGGGAAGCGCCCCGGAGCTTTTGCTCCGGGGCGCTTCCCGTTTTAAAGAGGGGGGATCACTTCATCAGCTCGTACATGACGGCTTTGATGGTGTGCATACGGTTTTCCGCTTCGTCAAAGACGATGGAGGCCTCGGACTCGAACACCTCGTCGGTGACCTCCATGGCATCGCGGCCGAACTTCTCGCCCATTTCCTTACCCACCTTGGTCTTGTGGTCGTGGTAGGCAGGCAGGCAGTGCATGAACTTGCACTGGGGACCAGCGTTGTCCATGAGCGCCTTGGTCACCTGATAGGGAGAGAGTGCGTCGATGCGCTCTTTCCAGACCTCCACCGGCTCGCCCATGGAGACCCACACGTCCGTATAGAGCACGTGGGCGCCCTTGGTGGCTTCCATGGGGTCCTCGATGAACTCCAGCACGGCGCCGGTTTCGGCGGCAATGGCCTGGCAGGTCTTGATGAGTTCGGCATTGGGCATGTACGCCTTGGGGGCGCAGGCCACAAAGTGCATGCCCATCTTGGCGCAGCCCACCATGAGGCTGTTGCCCATGTTGAACCGGGCGTCGCCCAGGTACACCAGCTTGATGCCCTTCAGGGAGCCGAAGTGCTCCTGGATGGTCAAAAAGTCCGCCAGGATCTGAGTGGGGTGAAACTCGTCGGTAAGGCCGTTGAACACGGGCACACCGGCGTAATGAGCCAGCTCCTCCACGATGCTCTGGCCGAAGCCCCGGTACTCGATGCCGTCATACATGCGGCCCAGCACCCGGGCGGTGTCGGCGATGGACTCCTTCACGCCGATCTGGGAGCCGGTGGGGCCCAGGTAGGTGGAGCCCATGCCCAGATCCTGGGCGGCCACCTCAAAGGCGCAGCGGGTACGGGTGGAGGTCTTTTCAAAGATCAGCGCCACGTTCTTGCCCTCCAGGTAGCGGTGGGGCACGCCGGCCTTCTTCTTGGCCTTCAGGTCCGCGGCGGTATCCAAAAACTGCTGGATCTGGGCGGGGGTAAAGTCCAGCAGCTTCAAAAAGTGCATCTGGTTTTCCATGGGTGTTCCTCTCTTTCTTTCGGTACTGGCTCAGCCCAGCGTCTTTTTCATGATGGCGATGCCCTGGTCCATCTCCTCTTTGGTGATGGTCAGGGGCGGCAGCAGCCGCATGCCCGGGCCTGCGGTGAGCACCAGCAGTCCGTTGGCAATGAGCTTCTGGGCGATGTCCTTGTTGGTGTAGCCGTCGGCCACGGCGATGCCGATCATGAGGCCAAGGCCCCGGGTCTTGCCGAAGCAGGGCAGGTGCAGATCCTCGATGGCGGCGCGGAGGTAGTCGCCCTTTTCCTTGACCTGCTGCAAAAACTCGTCAGTGAGCACGTCCTGCACCGCCAGGGCCGCCGCCGCGCAGACGGGGTTTGCACCGAAGGTGGTGGCATGCATGCCGGGGCCCAGCACGTCCCGGCACTTTTCATTGGCCAGGATGCCGCTCATGGGGAGGCCTCCGGCGATGCCCTTGGCAAAGGACACCACGTCCGGCAAGATGCCATACTGCTGGAAAGCGAACAGGCTGCCCGTCCGGCCCACGCCGGTCTGCACCTCGTCCACCAGCAGCAGCCAGTCCTTCTCGCGGCACAGCGCCGCTACCGCCTGGACATAGTCCTGCTCCAGGGGCAGCACGCCGCCCTCGCCCTGGACCAGCTCCACCATGACGGCGCACACGTCGTCTCCGGCGGCCGCCTCCAGGGAGGCAAGGTCATTGGCCGCGGCGTAGCGGAAGCCCTCGGTAAAGGGGAAGAAATAGTTGTGGAACACGTCCTGGCCCGTGGCGGTCAGGGTGGTGATGGTGCGGCCGTGGAAGGAGTTTTTCAGGGTGATGATGGTAGCGCGGCCGGTGCCGTACTTATCGAAGCTGTACTTTCTCGCCAGCTTGATCATGCCCTCGTTGGCCTCACCGCCGCCGTTGGCGAAGAACACGCAGCTCTCTCCCGTGCGCTGGCAGAGCTTCTGGGCCAGCAGGGCCGGCGGCTCCGTATAGAAGAGGTTGGACACATGGCCCAGCTTCTTACTCTGGGCGGCGATGGCCTCCGCCCAGGGCTCGTTGCCGTAGCCCAGGGACGTGACGCCGATGCCGCTGGTAAAGTCGATGTAGGCGTTGCCCTCGGGATCATAGAGGGTGGCTCCCTGTCCGTGGTCGATGGCCACCGGGAAGCGGCCGTAGGTCTGCATGATGTACTGGCCCGTTAGGGCCTTGATCTCATTGGAAGTCATGGGTTTATTCCTCCCTTTTCAGCATGGTGCCGATGCCCCGGTCACTTAGAAGCTCAATGAGGATGGAGTGGGGGATGCGGCCGTCCAGGATGTGTACCCGCTCCACGCCGCCGGCGATGGCGTCCACACAGCACTGCATTTTGGGGATCATGCCCCCGGAGATGATGCCCTGTTCCACCAGCTGCGGCACCTCGTAGGTATGCAGCTCATGGATGAGGGTCTCCTCGTCGTGGGGGTCCTTTAAAAGGCCCCGGACGTCGGTCAGCAAAATGAGCTTTTCCGCGCCAAGTGCCTTGGCAAGCTCGGCGGCAGCGGTATCGGCATTGATATTGTAGGCGGTGTCGGCATCCACGCCCTGAGCCACGGTGGACACCACCGGGATGTAGCCGCTCATGAGGGCGTTTTCCACCGGCTCCGGGTTCACGCCGGTGATCTTGCCCACCAGGCCGTACTTTTCATCCAGGCACTCCGCCTGAAAAAGCTGCCCGTCCATGCCGCAAAGGCCGATGGCCTGGCCGCCCAGGCGGCCCAGCTGGGCCACCAGGTTCTTATTGACCTTGCCGCACAGCACCGACTGCACCACGTCCATCGTGACCTCGTCCGTATAGCGCAGGCCGTCCACAAACCGGGACTCGTGTCCCAGACGGCGGAGCATGTCGGAGATCTCCGGCCCGCCGCCGTGGACCACCACCACCCGGATGCCCACCAGGCTCAAAAGCACGATGTCGCTCATGACGGCTCGGCGCAGCTCCTCGGAGATCATGGCGTTGCCGCCGTACTTGATGACGATGGTCTTTCCGGTGAATTTTTGAATGTAAGGCAGGGCCTCCACCAGCGTCTGGGCCTGCTGTGCATGTGAGGTCATGGTGTTCTCTCCTTCCGATCCTGCGGGTATCACGTCCGGTAGTCCCCGTTGATCTTGATGTAATCGTAGGTAATGTCGCAGCCCCAGCAGGTGCAGCTGCTCTCGCCCTCGCCCATGGCCACGCGGATCTCCACGTCGTGCTCGGTGAGGATCTTCTTGGCCTGGTCCTCGTCAAAGGGAAGTCCCCGGCCCGCCGCGCACACGGCGATCTCGCCTGCCGCGCTGGCAAAGGACACGTCCACCTTGTCCGGGTCAAAGACCTCGCCGGAGTAGCCCATGGCGCAGAGCACTCTGCCCCAGTTGGCGTCGGCGCCGAAGATGGCCGCCTTGGTGAGGGTGGAGGAGATGACGGACTTGGCGATGGTCTCGGCGCTCTCCTCGCTCTTGGCGCCGGTGACCGTGCAGGTGATGAGGTGCTTGGCGCCCTCGCCGTCGGAGGCCATGGACCGGGCCATGTGGATGCACAGGGCCTGCAGGGCCTCCAAAAACGCCTGGTAGTCTGCTCCCTCATCGGTGATGGGGGCGTTGCCGGCCAGGCCGTTGGCCAGGATCATGCAGGAGTCATTGGTAGAGGTGTCGCCATCCACGCTGATGCGGTTGAAGCTTCTGTTGGCCGTCGCCAGCAGGGCCTTTTTCAGCATGGGCGCGGCGATGGCACAGTCGGTGGTGAGGAAACAGAGCATGGTGCCCATGTTGGGGTGGATCATGCCACTGCCCTTGGCGATGCCGCCGATGCGGCAGGTCTTGCCGCCGATGACCGTCTCCACCGCCGCCTCTTTTTTCACCGTGTCCGTGGTCATGATGGCGTGGGCCGCGGCGTCGCTGGCTGCGGCGGAGGACTCCAGCGCCGCGTGCAGCGCAGGGACACCCTCCTCAATGACGGAGATGTTCAACGTCTGGCCGATGACACCGGTGGAGGACACCAGCACATCTTCGGCATCGCAGCCGATAGCCTTGGCCGCCGCCGCGCACATGCGCGCCGCGTTCTCCTCCCCCTGTGGGGCGCAGGCGTTGGCGTTGCCGCTGTTGGCCAGGATGGCACGTGCCTTGCCGTCAGCAAGGTGAGCAAGGTCCACCAGGATGGGGGCCGCCTTCACCACGTTTTTCGTAAAGATACCGGCCGCGGCGCACTCCACGTCGGAGACGATCAGCGCCACGTCCTTTTTCCACGTGGCGTGGGTCTTGACGCCTACATGGATGCCGGAGGCCTGAAAGCCCTGGGGGGCGCACACGCCGTTTTCCACAAATTTCATTGGGAGTTCCTCCTTCTATGTTCCACCCGGCCCTTTCGCCGGGATCAAATCAAGCCCGTGGTTTCCTCCAGGCCCAGCATCAGATTCATGTTCTGGACGGCGGCGCCGGAGGCACCCTTACCCAGATTGTCGAACAGGGCCGTGACGGTGAACTGGCCGTCGTTGCCCGCCGCCACGATGGAAAGGCTGTTGCTGCCGGCCTTGGCATTGGCGTAGAGCTTGGCGGTGTCCGTGTCCGGCGCCACCTGCACCAGCTTTTGCCCTGCGTAGTGGGCCTGGTAGATCTCCTGCACCTGCTGCAAAGAAGAGACGCCCGTCAGCTGGCTCATATGGAGCATCACCGTGGTAGCCATGCCCTTGTAGTAGTCATCCACCACCGGGACGAACACCGGCGGCTTTGCAAGGCCGCAGATGGTCTGCATTTCCGGCAGGTGCTTGTGGCCCTGGCCCAGGCCGTAGGGGCAGGGGCTGGAGAGCTCCGCGCCCCGGTCTGCCGCCTCATACTGGGCGATCATCTTCTTTCCGCCGCCGGAGTAGCCGGTCAGGGAAAAGCAGGTAAGGTCCGCATCGGCGGGAAGCACCCCCGCCGCGATCAGGGGATAGACCACGCTGATGAAGCCGGTGGCATGACAGCCGGGATTGGCTACCCATTTCGCATTTGCGACGGCCTCTTTCTGGCCAGCTTTCAGCTCAGGAAAGCCGTACACCCAGCCGGGGGCTGTGCGGTGGGCGGTGGAGGCGTCGATGACGCGGGTGGCGGGATTTTCCACCATGGCAACCGCCTCCCGGGCCGCCGCGTCCGGCAGGCACAAAAACACGATATCTGCCTGGTTGATGCAGGCTTTCCGCGCCTTCGGGTCCTTGCGCTTTTCCTCGTCGATGAGCAGCAGCTGGATGTCGTCTCTGGCACTGAGCCGGTCGTAGATCTGCAATCCGGTGGTGCCGTCCTTGCCGTCGATATAGACAATGGGTTTCATGGCGTCCTCCTTACTTCCGGCTCTCTACAAACGCTTCGAGAGATTCGATCTGCCGGGTAGTCTCCGCCACGGCGGGGCCGCCGAAGCTATTGCGCAGGGCCATGCAGTTTTCCAGCTTCAGCGCCTCGTAGACGTCCTCTTCAAAAAGGGTGGAGATGGACTGAAGCTCCGAAAGGGACAGTTCTTCCAGCGTCTTGCCCTGGGCGGTACAGAGGGCCACCAGATGGCCGGTGACGGTGTAGGCGTCCCGGAAGGGCATACCCTTTTTGGTGAGATAGTCGGCGCAGTCCGTAGCGTTGATGAAGCCCTTTCCCGCCGCGGCACGCATGTTGTCCGTGCGGACAGTCATGGTGTCCAGCATGGCGGCGAACACCGGCAGGCACTGCTCCACCGTGTCCACGGCGTCGAATACCGGCTCCTTGTCCTCCTGCATATCCTTGTTGTATGCAAGGGGCAGTCCTTTCATCACCGTCAGAAGGCCCATCAGGTCGCCGTACACCCGGCCCGTCTTGCCCCGCACCAGCTCGGCAACGTCCGGGTTTTTCTTCTGGGGCATGATGGAAGAGCCGGTGGCGTAGGCATCGTCCAGCTCGATGAACTTGAACTCCCAGCTGCACCAGAGGATGACCTCCTCGGAAAAGCGGCTCAGGTGCATCATCAAAATGGAGAGGGCGCTCAAAAATTCCAGAGCATAGTCCCGGTCGGAGACGCCGTCAAGAGAGTTGCCCATAGGGCCGTCGAAGCCCAGGGCCTGGGCGGTCATGAAGCGGTCGATGGGATAGGTGGTGCCCGCCAGGGCGCCGCAGCCCAAGGGACACTCGTTGAGCCGGGCGGCACAGTCCTCCAGGCGCTGCACGTCTCTTTTGAACATGGCGCCGTAGGCCATGAGATGCTGTGCAAAGGAGATGGGCTGGGCCCGCTGGAGATGGGTATAGCCGGGCATGACCGCCGTCTGGTATTTTGCCGCCTGGCGGCAGAGCACCGTCTCCAGCTCTAAAAGCTGCTCCACGATGACGCCGATCTGGGTGCGGACGTACATGCGGAAGTCCAGTGCCACCTGGTCGTTGCGGCTGCGGGCGGTGTGCAGGCGCTTGCCCGCCTGGCCGATGCGCGCCGTCAGCAGCGACTCCACGTTCATGTGGATATCCTCGTTGTCGGCGGTGAATTCCACCTTGCCCGCCTCCACGTCCGCCAGGATGTCCGCAAGGCCCTTGACGATGGCCTCCGTATCCTCCCCGGAGATGATGCCGCACGCGCCCAGCATCTTGGCGTGGGCCATGGAGCCGGTGATATCCTCCTTGTAGAGCCGCTGGTCAAAGTGGATGGAGGCATTGAAGTCGTTGACCAGATCATCGGTCTCCTTTTGAAACCGTCCGCCCCATAATTTCATAGTGTTTCTCCTTTACACGCCGCCGCGCGGCAAAGTTGCCAGTTGGGAGGGGAGTTCTCTCCCCTCCCAATCTGTTTTCATTTACAGCTTGCCCTGCTCCCGCAGTGCCAGCACCGTGTCAGGCAGGCCCCAGAGGTTGATGAAGCCCGTGGCGTCGGCCTGGTTGTAGTCGCTTTCGTTGAACGTCACCAGCTGCTCGGAGTAGAGAGAGCAGGGAGAGGTGATGGATGCGGTGATCATGTTGCCCTTGTAGAGCTTGAGCTTCACAGAGCCGGTCACATGCTCCTGGGTCTTGTCGGCAAAGGCGCTCAGGGCCTCCCGCAGGGGGGTGAACCACTTGCCGTTGTACACCAGATCCGCGAAGTCCACCGCCAGCTTTGCCTTCATGTGGGCGGTGTCCTTGTCGATGGTGATCATCTCCAGGCACTGATGGGCCTTGTAGAGGATGGTGCCGCCGGGCGTCTCATAGACGCCGCGGTCCTTCATGCCCACCAGCCGGTTTTCTACGATATCCAGCAGGCCGATGCCGTTCTCACCGCCCAGCTTGTTGAGCTTGCGGATGATGTCGCTGGCTTTCATCTTCTCGCCGTCGATGGCCACGGGCACGCCCTTTTCAAAGTCCAGCGTCACGTAAGTGGCCTTGTCGGGGGCGGCGATGGGGCTCACGCCCATCTCCAGGAAGCCGGGCTTTTCGTACTGGGGCTCGTTGGCGGGGTCCTCCAGATCCAGGCCCTCGTGGCTCAGGTGCCAGAGGTTCTTATCCTTGGAGTAGTTGGTCTCCCGGGAGATCTTCAGGGGCACGTTGTGAGCCTCGGCGTAGTCGATCTCCTCGTCACGGCCCTTGATGCTCCACTCTCTCCAGGGAGCGATGATGGTCATCTCGGGAGCAAAGCGCTTGATGGCCAGCTCGAAACGCACCTGATCGTTGCCCTTGCCGGTGCAGCCGTGGGCGATGGCGTCGGCGCCCTCGGCCTTGGCGATCTCCACCAGCTTCTTGGCGATGATGGGCCGGGCAAAGGCAGTGCCCAGCAGATACTGCTCATAGCTGGCGCCCATCTTCATGGAGGGGATGATGACCTCGTCCACCATCTCGTCGGTCAGGTCCGCGATGTACAGCTTGGAAGCGCCGGTCTTGATGGCCTTTTCCTCCAGGCCGTCCAGCTCGTCGTTCTGACCCACGTCACCGGCCACAGCGATGATCTCGGGGTTGCCGTAGTTCTCTTTCAGCCAGGGGATGATGATGGATGTATCCAGTCCGCCGGAATAGGCCAGGACGATCTTCTTAATATCTTTCTTGCTCTTCATGGTGTGTCCCTCCGTTGCGTTGTTTGTTGATGTACGAATTATACGTCTTCCGTGAATAAATATTCAAGTGTCATCCTGCACAACTTTGCGTTTGGCTTTTAAGTAATTTTGCATGTTTTTACATATATACCACAATATAGCAAATATTTTCACAATAATATGCATTTTATCCGCGTTTTAGGGATAAGTATTCATATAGTGCTGCATTGAGCCGCACAAAACCGCTCCCTGCTTCATAGAATACCAGGCGAGGGTCGTTTCCCCATCTCTCAGGAGGTGGATGCGATGCCTGCAGAAAGGCGGCTTCTATGAAATCCTGTTTTCAGCAAACCCTGTATCTGGTGCTGGGCGCACTGGCCATCGGCGTGCTGGTGTTTGCCCTGCTGTCCACCGGCGTACTGACCTTGGAGGCGGGCTCCACCGCTTCCAAGGTGTTTTTCACCACTGCGGCGGCCATTTCGGCCCTGGGCGGCCTGGCACTTGCCTGCCGCGCCCTGCGCTGTGACTGCTCTCCGGCGCTGATCTGCGCCTGGCTGTGCTCCGCCCGCTGCGCGGGGCTCGGTGCCCTGGGCGGCGTACTGACCGCGCTGGCAGCCTCTTTGGTGGCCTCCTCTGCGGTACTGGTGAATGTGGGCGCTGCGCTGTGCCTGTTTTTCCTGACGCTGCTGCTGGGCAGCACCGTGTGCTTTTTGCAGCAGGAGGCCGCGGCCTACTGCTGCAACCAGAGCTGCTGCAATCCAAACTGCTGCAGCCAAAACGGCTTCTGAACCAATAAAAATGCCCGGTGCGCTAAAGCGCACCGGGCATTTTTATTTCAGGCTCATACCATATTTTCCGGACGGACGATCCGGTCAAATTCCTCTGCCGACAAAAGGTCCAGACTGAGCACCGCCTCTTTGAGGGTGGTGCCCTCCTCCAGCGCCTTTTTGGCGCACCGGGCCGCCGCCTCATAGCCGATCTTGGGCGTCAGGCAGGTGACCAGCATCAGCGAATTGCGCAGGTTCTCCTCCATCTTCTCCCGGTTGGGCACGATGCCCTCCACGCAGTAGACCCGGAAGGAGTCGCACACGTCTGCCAGCAGCCGGGTGGACAGCAGGAAGTTATAGGCCGACACCGGCAAAAACACGTTGAGCTGGAAGTTTCCCTGGCTGGCGGCCAGACCGATGGCGGTGTCATTGGCCATCACCTGCACCGCCACCATGGTCACCGCCTCGCACTGGGTGGGGTTGACCTTGCCGGGCATGATGGAGCTGCCCGGCTCGTTTTCCGGGATACGTAGCTCTCCCATGCCGCAGCGGGGACCGCTGGCTTCAAAGCGGATGTCGTTGGCGATCTTCATGAGGTTGGCCGCCAGGGCCTTTAGGGCCCCGTGGGCAAACACCAGGGCGTCCTTGCTGGTGAGGGCGTGGAACTTGTTCTCGTCCGGCCGGAACTCCACCCCCGTCAGACGGCGCAGGTGGCGACAGACCATCTCATCATAGCCCTTGGGGGCATTGAGACCCGTGCCCACCGCCGTGCCGCCGATGGCCAGGGCGCTCAGCTCCGTCAGCGCCAGGCGCAGCATCCGGCAGGGGGCCTCCACGCCCTCCCGCCAGCCAGAGACCTCCTGGGAAAAGCGCAGGGGCGTGGCATCCTGCAAATGGGTGCGGCCAATGCGGATCAGGTCCGGGTAGGACTCCTCCAGCGCCTGGAACGCCGCCGCCAGCCGCTCCGCCGCCGGCAGCACCTGCTCTGCCACGGCCATGACGGCGGCGATGTGCAGCGCGGAGGGATAGGTATCGTTGCTGGACTGGGATGCGTTCACCTGGTCGTTGGGGTGCAGGGGCACGCCCCGCTCCGTGGCCAGATGGGCAATGACCTCGTTGACGTTCATATTGGTCTGGGTGCCGCTGCCGGTCTGCCAGACCACCAGGGGGAACTCCGCATCCCACTGCCCGGCGCGGATCTCCGTGCAGATCTGGGCGATGGTCTCCGCCTGCTCCGCCGTCAGCTTGCCGGATTCGGCATTGGCCCGGGCGCAGGCCTCCTTCAAATAGGCAAAAGCGGTGATGATCTCCTTGGGCTGGCGCTGACCGCCGATTCTGAAATGCTCGATGCTGCGCTGGGTCTGGGCGCCCCAGTGATGCTCCGCCGGAACGGCGATGGGCCCCATGGTGTCGTGTTCCATCCGGGTATTCATGGCAAAGTCCCCCATCCGATGTAAGATGGCTTCATTATAGAAAAGTTTTCCGCCTTTCGCAACGCTTTGGACAAATCTTCCCGCCGGATACGCAGCGGGAGGACGGTGTTCCCGTCCTCCCGTGTCTGTCCATTTACTGTTCCGAGGTCCCCAGGTACGCCAGAAGGTCCCGGATGCCCTCCGGTGTCTGCCCCAGGTCCCGCAGGTCCTCATAGCCCATGTTCCGGGCCCAGGCGTCGGCCTGGCTGCGCTCCATAAACACAGTTGTTCTCTCTGTTCTTCCGCCATCCCCCGTCGCCCAGACAGGATAGGACCAGCGCACCTCCTGGAGATCGTCCGCCAGGGCCATGAGCAGCGCGCCCCGGGTCAGCATGGACGCATCCAGGGCGTTTTCATCGTAGGGTCCCGACTCGAACTCCACCTCCAGTGCCCGCTCCTGGGAAAGGCGGGTAAACGTATAGCGATCCAGCATATCGGTCTCCAGCGCCTCCAGCAGCACTGCCGCGTCGTCATCCCCCAGGGCGGGCGTATGGAGCGCGTGGAGGGAGGCGGCCAGGTCCGTTTTTGCAAAGGCCTCCACCCCCTGCTGGGAGGTGGCCAGCCGCAGCCGCACGCCGCCGCTGGTGAGGATAGGATCGCCCGACGCCGGGACGGCGGTGCCGCCGCCCTCTTTGTCGGAGAGGTAGATGGTCACCAGGGTGGTCCCGCCAGTCTCATCCAGGCTGAGCCTCTGTCTTGTCTGCCCGGTCATGGAACCCACCCCCGTATAGTGGGGCTGGGGCAGCGTCAGATTCCAGCTCTCCCCCCGGAAGGAGCCCACCAGCGTATTGGAAAAGCCCCCTGCTTCGTCAAACGGAACGTCCCAGTAGAGGGTGCCGGAGAACTTCCGCTCACTCTGCTGTGTCAATTCCCCGCAGGTGAGCAGCCGGCTCTCCGTCCGGGTACCGTAGGCGTAGACATCGGCGTACAGGGCCCAGGCCCGGATGGGTTCTTTCAGATCCCAGGACACCTGGATCCTGGGGCCCGGGGTTTCCAGCCGCACCCAGCTGCTGCCGGTCATGCCGTTGCCAAGGCACGCCATCACCGCCAGCACTGCCGCAGCCGCCGCCAGAAACGCCACCCGGGGCGTGGCCTTTTTCCACGCAAGCACATTTTTCACCCGCCGGGTGGCATCGTGCTCCCCGAAAGCCAGGGCCGCGGGCATGGGCGCCGCGGCGGCATGGGCCACCAGGGACAGGCTGTAGCCCCGCTTGGCCTCGCTGCCCAAAGCGTCCAGCACCGCCTCGTCACAGCTCATCTCCATATCCCGGCAGAACAGCACCCAGCAAAGCCACACCGCCGGGTTCCACCAGTACACCGCCAGCAAGCACCACCCCAGAAGCTTCCACCAGGGATCATGGCGGCGGATATGATGGCGCTCATGGGCCAGCACATACGTCCGGGTGGTGTCATCCAGGTGCGGCGGCAGATAGATCCGGGGCCGCAGCAGTCCCAGCACGAACGGCGTGGGCACGGCGCCGCAGGTCCAGACCTCTCCGCCCTCCGAGACGGCCTCGCGCACCGTCCGCCGCAGGCGCACCGCGCTGACCATGCCCCAGATCAGCACCGCCAGCATGCCCAGCACCCACAGCACGGTACACCAGGGAAGCGCCGCCGCCCAGAAAGAAGGCTCCGCTGCCTCCGACACTACAGCGGCGCCGCTCATGGAAGCCGGCGGCACCGCAGGCGCAGAAGGAGCCGTGTCCACCAAAGAGCGCACGACGCCGCTTCCTGCCGTGCCGGTGGTCTCCGCCACCGCACGAATGCCGGGCAGGTTATAAAGGCTCCAAAGCCTCTCCACGCTCACCGGGCAGGCAAGCCGGAACCCTACCGCCAGCCACAGGCCATAGCGATACCGGGCCGGCGCCCGGCCCAGCGCCGCCCGGACGGCCAGCACCAGCGCCATCACCGGCAGTGCCGCCACCGCCATAGACAAAAGCCGGGAAAAAACCACCGCGAGAGCTGCCATGTTCACCCCTCCTCGTATTGGTCGATGAGCCGCCGCAAAGCCTCCGCCTCCTGCCCCGTCAGCTTCCGCCCGCCCATAAAGGCAGTGAGGAACCCCGGCAGAGAACCGCCGAAGGCCTTTTCCACAAAGGCCTCCGCCGCATCCCCCGCCACTGTCTCCCGGGGCACAGCGGAGGAGACCATACTGCTTTCATTTTTCAAAACGCCCTTTTCACAGAGCTTTTTCAACACCGTATAGGTGGTGGATTTCTTCCACCCCAGTTCCCCAGCGCAAAGGCGCACCAGCTCCCCGGAGCCCACCGGCTCCGCTGCCCACACCACCTGCAAAAAACGGTATTCACTGTCGCTGAGATGATACTGCTCCATATCCATGCCCCCTGTTGGTCTATCACTATAGACCTCTCTTCGCTTTGAGTCTATAACACTAGACCGACTTTGTCAAGAAAAAACCGGGACGCTGATGCGTCCCGGTTTGATTCTGATTTACGCGGCGTGATAGAGATCCAGCAGGCTCAGCAGTGCGGCAGAAGAGAGGTAGGTGACGCCCGCTTCCTTGAGGCAGGTGCCGTAAACCGCATAGGTCTGGCCGTCCGCGTCCACGCCCTGGATGGCGCCGCCGGGCATGGCGGTGAACACCGTGCGCTCACCCTGGGTGACCACGGCTCCCTTCTCGGCATTCCACTGAACGGTGCAGCCCAGCGCCTCCGCCACGGCCCGGATGGGCAGAAGCGTGCCGTCAGAGTCGGTGGTCTTGGCCTTCTGGTTCACCACGGCGCCGTTAACGGACACCGTGCCGTCCTCCGTCCAGGAAACGTAGCCAGCATAGTCATAGGGGAATACCATCACACGGGAAACCGCGCCGTCCATATCCTTCCACACCAGGATGCGGGTGCCGGGGATCAGATCCTCCAGACGGACGATGTTCTTGGTGAGATAGGGCGTCAGCTCCGCCTCGTCGGTGATCTTCAGCACCGTGCCGTCGGTGGCGGTGACCTCCGTCCAGGTCAGGGCCGGAGCGGGATAGATGGCGATCATGGCCTGAGGCGTCACAGAGGAGATCTCATAGAACTGGGGCACGCCGTAATCGGCGGGGATGTTGCCCAGCACCAGAATCGCCGTGGCCTGGGGCGGCAGGCTCATGGTCATGGCGTTGCCCACCCAGGCGTAGATGGTGTCGCCGTCTTTCAGGCTGGTAATGTCCATGGGCTCGCCGGTGACGGCGTCCAGGCAGAGGATGGACTCGCCATGGAGGATCACCTCATGGAGCGGATCATTTTCGTTGGAGTTCTGCACCAGCATGCCGCCGTCCTCCAGCCAGGTCAGTGTGCCCCACACCCGGACGGGACCCTGGTTGGCAGCCGGAGCGGACTCACTCTGGGCAGCCAGGGCAGGCAGTGTCAGCAGCGCCGCGCACAGCAGCAGGGATACGCATTGCAAAAGTCTCTTCTTCATAGGCTCTCATCCTTTCCAAACTCGTGTGAAGCAGCTTGTTCTCTGCTCTTTGCTTCTTTGGACGGAGGCGGCACGAAAAAGTTCCTGCTTCTCAGGAAATTTTTTGCTGCAAAAAAAGCGCCCGGGCAGTTAGCCCGGACGCTTGATTTTTTACTTCTTGCCGTGGAGCGCCTTCATGCGCTTTTCGTGATCCAAAATGGCCTTGCGCATCCGCAGGCTCTTGGGGGTCACTTCCAGCAGCTCGTCGTCCGCCAGGAACTCCAGGCACTGCTCCAGGCTCATCTGCCGGGGCGGCGTCAGACGCAGGGCGTCGTCGGAGCCGGAGGCGCGGGTGTTGGTCAGCTGCTTCTTCTTGCAGACGTTGACAGTCATATCCTCGCTGCGGGGATTGACGCCGATGATCATGCCGCCGTAGACAGGCACACCGGCGCCGATGAACAGCGTGCCGCGCTCCTGGGCATTGTACAGACCGTAGGTGATGGACTCGCCGGTCTCGAAGGAGATCATGGAGCCGTTGCCGCGGCGGGAGATCTCGCCCTTGTAGGGAGCGTAGGAGTCGAACACGGAGGCCATGATGCCCTCGCCCTTGGTGTCGGTGAGGAACTCGTTGCGGTAGCCGAAGAGGCCACGGGCCGGGATCAGGAACTCGATCTTCATCCGGTCACCCACGGGAGTCATCTCCAGCATGTCCGCCTTGCGCTGGCCCAGCTTTTCGATGACGGAGCCCACGCAGTCGCCGGGCACGTCCACCACCAGCCGCTCGATGGGCTCGCACTTGACGCCGTCGATCTCCTTGTACAGCACACGGGCGGGAGACACCTGGAACTCATAGCCCTCCCGGCGCATGGTCTCGATGAGGATGGAGAGGCTCATCTCGCCGCGGCCGGCCACGTTGAAGGCGGTCTCCTTGTCGGTATCGGTGACCTTCAGGGAAACGTCCTTGAGCATCTCACGGTACAGACGCTCACGCAGCTGACGGGAGGTGACGAACTTGCCCTCCTTGCCGGCAAAGGGAGAGTCGTTGACGGAGAAGGTCATCTCCATGGTGGGCGCGCTGATCTGCACGAAGGGCAGCGCCTCCACGCAGTCCACCGCGCAGATGGTATCGCCGATGGTGATGTCGCCGATGCCGCTCATGGCGATGATGTTGCCGGCGGTGGACTCGGTGACCGCCTTGCGGGCCAGGCCGTCGAACTCATAGATGGCCGTGGCCTTGGCCTTGCGCAGCACGGCCTCGGGGTCGTGGTAGTTGCAAACGGCGATCTCCTGGTTCTGCTTCAAGGTGCCCCGCTCGATGCGGCCAATGGCGATCCGGCCCACGAACTCATTATAGTCGATGGAGCTGACCAGCATCTGGAAAGGCTGATCCGTGTCCGCCTCGGGAGCGGGGATATACTCCAGGATGGTCTCAAACAGCGGCGTCAGATCCTCGCCCGCCACATCGGGAGAGTAGGAGGCGGTGCCGTTGCGGCCGGAGCAGAACAGCATGGGGGAATCCAGCTGCTCGGGGGTGGCGTCCAGGTCCATCAGAAGCTCCAGCACCTCGTCCACCACCTCGTGGATGCGCTGGTCGGGCCGGTCGATCTTGTTGACCACCACGATGACCCGGTGGCCCAGCTCCAGGGCCTTGGAGAGCACGAAGCGGGTCTGGGGCATGGGGCCCTCGGCGGCGTCCACCAGCAGGATGACGCCGTTGACCATCTTCAAAATACGCTCCACCTCGCCGCCGAAGTCGGCGTGGCCCGGGGTGTCCACGATGTTGATCTTCACATCGCCGTACTGCACGGCGGTGTTCTTGGCGGTAATGGTGATGCCGCGCTCACGCTCCAGATCGTTGGAGTCCATCACGCGCTCCACCACAGTCTGGTTCTCACGGTAGACGCCGGACTGCTTGAGCATCTGGTCTACCAGGGTGGTCTTGCCGTGGTCGACGTGAGCAATAATGGCGATATTTCTCAGCTTCTCATTCTTCATCTGCAAATTCCTCCTGTATGCCGTCAGCCGCTCCCCTGCGAAGCAGCACAATACGCTTTGACGAAACATTATACCGCCAGATGGCGGAAAAAGCAACGGTCCGTGAAAAAATCTCACACAAATTTGACTCAAAACCACCCCTCTCTTCCAGAAAAAAAGACGGCAGGGCGGTGGAAAGAGATGTGGAAAAGTGTGTGGAAAGTGTGTAAAACCGAAAAGATGTTCGACAGCCCTTGACAAACTCGAACATATGTTGTATCTTACGAATAGAACATCTGTTCTTGACTCCCATGGAGCAGGAACTGGAGGATACAGGGAGGGAACGCCATGCAGACCGTATATCAGACCATCTCCATCCGACCCCGGTGGGAGGCTCCCCGGGCGGAGGAAAAGATCATTGATCTGGCCCAGTACCGCCGGAAGCTGGAGCGGGAGCAGCAGACGGAGTGGGAAGAGCCGGACGTGCAGCCCCGGGTCCGGTCCAGCCAGCGGCGCAACCGCTGGGGGCTCTACTGGGATGCGGTGGCCAGTTTGGGCGTAGTGGCCATGGCGGTGACCTTCTGTGTGGAGCTGCTGTTGTGAGGCTTATTTAAATGAGAAAGGGTTCCGCCCTGCGGGGCGTCCTACTTTGCCCGCGGCGGCAAAGTAGGCAAAACGCCGCCGGGGAACGGCTCCGATGAGCGCCTTCGCGGAGCGGACGCTCATAGTCGCCTTTTCCCCAGACCCCCATTACGGGGGTGTGCCCCTTCGGTTGTTTTGTAATCCCCGGCGGCCTAAGTTTTGACCGTGCAGCCCTCTCCTCTCGGCCCACTGGGGCCTGCTGCCATCAAAATTTGCAAGCCGCTGCTCCGATCCCACACCGCCTCCTGCTTCCCTACCTGTTGGGTGCGGCGGTGGTCGGAAGGACCATAGGCTCTCACTTTGCAGAGAGGGCAGCTGTACCTTGACAAGGGAATAGGAAATTTAGCGCAAAGCACTGACGCATCCATCCCATTGCCCAGCTGCCACGGCTATGCCAGGGTAGGCGGTGTCATTTCAACCGCACATCTTCTAAATTTCCACTTTGCAGGCCCCAGTGGGCCGAGGCAAGAAGAACGCAAGGTCTTGTGTTCGGAGCCGCCGGACGCAAGTGCCAAATTCTCAGGAGCGCGTCCCCCGTAATTGGGGTCCGGGGCAAGCCGCCTATGAGCGCCCGCTGCGCGAAGGCGCTCATCGGAGCCGTCCCCCGGCGATTCTTTCGTACCTTTCTGATCGCTCAGAAAGGTACAAGCTCTATTTGAGTACCTTCGCTTGCGGAAAAGGAAGTATGGCGCTATAATATACTCACATTGAAGATTGTTTTGTCAAAAGCGGTCGAAAACTAAAAATAAAATTTCAATTTGAGCATATTTCAAACAAAAATCCTCAGAATGAAGAAAATAGTTCTGAGGTGATGGATATGAGTATCCATGAGCGCCTGCGGGAATATTTGGGGGACCGGGATATCCACCAAAAGGAACTGGCCGCGGCACTTCAAATCCCAAAGACTACATTGAGCGGTTATATGACAGGAAAACGGCAATTTCCGCACGAAATGGTGAAGAAGATTGCAAAAGAATTGGAGATCACCACTGACTATCTCTATGGACTGACGGAAGATCCCAAACCGCCCATTGCCCTGAGCCGGACGGAGCGAGGCCTGATTGAGACCTACCGCTCCCTCTCCCGGGAGCAGCGGGAACTCATTTCCCAGACCATCCGCCTGATGGGGGAGCAAAATAACCGCCGGGAGGGCTAAATACCATGGACCACAAGGACTATATGGCCCGCGCCCTGGAGCTGGCCGCTCAGGCAGCCGAGCACGGGGACGTGCCTGTCTCTTATACACATCTCCGAGCCCACGAGACCGGAGCCTATCTCGT
>URKI01000015.1 GCA_900548505.1 uncultured Oscillibacter sp.
CCGTGCTCATGGTGCGGAAGGTGAAGCGCCACATCCTCTGGGGCATGCTGGCCACCTGGGCCCTGGGCATCCTCTGCCAGCTCGTGGGGCTCTACGATCCGTCGGTGAAGGGGAGCCTCATCCCCGACTTCTCCGGCGGCTTCGGCGTGCCCAGCCTGATGCCCACCCTGGGGCAGATGGATTTCTCCCAGCTGCTCACCCCCGACTTCGCCCTGGTGGTCTTTGCCTTCCTCTTTGTGGACCTCTTTGACACTCTGGGCGGCATCATGGGCATGGCCGCCCAGTCCGACCTGCTGGACGAAAAGGGGAGACTGCCCCGGCTGAAGGGCGCCCTTCTCTCCGACGCCGTGGGCACCGCCGCCGGCGCCGTGCTGGGCACCTCCACCGTCACCACCTTCGCCGAGAGCGCCGCCGGTATGGCCGAGGGTGGCCGCACCGGCCTCACCAGTCTCTTCTCCGCCGCCCTCTTCGGCCTGTCCCTCTTCCTCTCCCCCATCTTTCTGGCCATCCCCTCCTTCGCCACCGCCCCCGCTCTGGTGGTGGTGGGCTTCCTCATGATGGGCTCCATCCTGAAGGTGGACTTCGACAACCTGTTTGACGCTATTCCCGCCTACATCGCCATGATCGCCATGCCCTTCATGTACTCCATCTCCGAGGGCATCGCCATGGGCGTTATCTCCTATGTGGTCATCAACATCTTCGGCGGTGCCGAGCGCCGCAAGACCATCAGCCCCGTCATGTATATTCTGGCAGTGCTGTTCGTCCTGAAGTACATCCTCCTGTAAAAACTTTCCTATGCTGGACCGCCGGCTGCCTAGAGCAGCCGGCGGTTTTTTCTGGCCTGTCCGTTTTTTTCCTCTGACTCACACAAAATTTATACAAGCTGACTATTGAATTTATATTCATAATAATGTATATTATACGTTAATTTTATGCAAGATCCAGCAAAAATTTTGTGTGTCGTTTCAGGAGGTCCTCATGCAAACAGAGAGAAAGATCGTAAAGCCATGGCAAGCCCTTGCCATGCTGGTGGTGGGTATTGCCATCATCATCGTGGGACTGATGGTCATGAAGCTGAACAACCGGATCGTTCTTGCGGTGGATGGCGTCATCATGTGCCTGATGGCATGGTGCTTCGGTATTTCCTACAGTGATCTGCAAAACGGTATCCGGGATACCATCACTTCCATGATCGTAGCCATTTTGATCCTGCTGTCCGTGGGCGTTCTGGTGGGCACCTGGATGCTCTCCGGCACGGTCCCCGTCATGATCTATTACGGCATGAAGGTTCTGACGCCGGGCCTGTTCCTGCCTATCGTCTGTGTACTGTGCACGCTCATGTCCGTGATGGCCGGCACCTCCTGGGGCACGCTGGCCACCGTGGGCATCGCCTGCATGGGTGTGGCCCAGGGTCTTGGCGTTCCCCTGCCCGCCGCGGCTGGTGCCGTGTGCGTTGGCGCCTTCTTCGGTGACAAGGTTTCTCCCTTGTCAGACTCTCCCGTCATCACCGCCACTGTTTCCGAGGTCCCGCTGATGGAGGGCATCAAGCACGCCCTGATCTCCACCGGCCCGGCCTACCTCATCTCCCTGATATTCTTCCTCATCTACGGTCTGCGCTTTGGCGACGGCACCGTGGGCGGCGAGGTCTACGACGACATTCTCTCCACCGTCTCCTCCACGTTCTCCCTCAATCCCGCACTGCTGCTGCCGGTGCTGGTGGTCATCGTGCTGATCGTCATGAAAAAGCCCACCCTGCCCACCTTCGTCGCCGGTATCGCCGCAGGCGGCGTGCTTGCCATGGTATTTCAGGGCGCCACGCTCACGGACGTCATGAACGTGATGTACAGCGGCTACGCCGGCCAGTCCGGCTCTGAGGTAGTGGACTCCATGCTCAACCGGGGCGGCTTTACCAGCATGCTCAGCACCATCGGCCTCCTGATGGCCGCCGGCATCTTCGGTGCGCCGCTGCGTACCGCGGGTGTGGTGGACGTGCTGCTGGAGTTCGTGAAGAAGATCGCCAAGACCTCCCGTTCCATGGCCCTGGGCGTCCTGATCCTCCACACCCTCTTTTTCACCATCACCGGCGCTTACTATGTGAGCTATCCGGTGGTGGGCGGCATGGTGAAGGACCTGTTCCCCGAGTACGGCCTGGAGAAGAAGAACCTCATGCGCATTATGCTGGACACCGGCACCGGTTTTGCACCTCTGGTGCCCTGGTCCACTACCGGCTCCTATACCGCCACTACCCTGGGCGTGAGCAACATGGCGTTTTTGCCCTTTGCCCCCATGCTGTGGCTGTCCATCGTCTTTTCCGTCATCTACGCCGTCACCGGTATCGGGATGGCGAAGCTCTCCGGCCGGAAGGCCGAAAACCGATAAGGGAGGCGCCCCATGGAACCCATCATCCAACGCTGGTATGACATGATCCGCATCAACTCCGTCAACGGCCACGAGGCCCCCATGGCGGACTATATCGCCGCCGCGCTCGAGGGCATGGGCCTTACACCCCACTTCAGCTACTTTCCCGAGGACGCCGAGGCAAAGGAGCGCCCCTCTCTCTGGACGGAGCTGGACAGCGGCCGCCCCGGCAAAACGGTGATGCTCATCGGCCACATCGACACCGTGGATGTGACCGACGGCTGGAATACCGATCCTTTCACCCCTACGGAGGTAGGCGACCGGGTCTACGGCCGGGGCGCCATGGATATGAAGGGCGGCCTGGCTGCCATTCTGGAGACGCTGGAATATTACGCTGCCCACACGGACGAGATCTGCGGCAAGATTTTAGCCTGCTTCGTCTCCGATGAGGAGGGCCTCAGCAAGGGCACCTATCAGCTGGTGAAAGAGGGCCTGGCCGCGGACTACGCCATCATGGGCGAGTGCCGCTATGACAACGTGGCCATCGGCTTCCGGGGCCGGTACAGCTTTGAAGTCACCGTCCACGGCGTAGCCGCCCACGCAAGCCACTATCCGGCCGTGGGCGAAAACGCCCTCATCACCGGCGGCAAGCTGGCGGCGGCCATCGAGGCCCTGCCTACCCTGACCCACCCCGACCTCAAGCACGGCACCTGGTGCGTGCGGTACATGGAGGGCGGCAACGCAGGCACGCTGGTGGTGCCGGACAGCTGCTATCTGTTCGTGGACCGGTATGTAGTGCCCGGTGAAGACGACCAGAGCTGCATCGCCCAGATCATGGAGGCTGCCGCTTCCCTGGGCCTTGCGGACAAGGTGGACGTGCGGCTCAAGCCCCGCTCCTCTCCCTACATGCAGTCCTTTGCCCTGGATAAGTCTCATCCTCTGGTGACCACGCTGCGGGAAAAGTTCCGGGAGGTCACCGGCAAGGATCTCCCTGTTGCCTACGATCCCTCGGTGTGCGACTCCAATATCCTGGCGGTTTCTCTGGGCATCCCCACCGTCACCTTTGGCCCCTCCGGCGGCGGCATGCACGCCGACAACGAGTACGGCCACCCCTGGCAGGTGAAAAACTGCGCGGAGATCTACCGCCGCACCGTTGCCGCTCTGCTCTGCCCCTGACATCAAAAAAGCACGGCTCTATGAGAGCCGTGCTTTTTCTTTTACCGTTTGGACATGGCGCAATGATACGCCTCCTCCAGCCATGCCATCAGCTGCCCATCCGCCTGGGCGGGGTCGGAAAGCACCACATGATGGGTCCAGCGATCAGGATAGGGCTCCACCGCCACGGCAATCCGCGGGTCCTCCACCCGGCGGAACAGGCCGAAGGTCACCAGGATACATGTTTTCGGCCAGTCCTTCTTCCGCCGCACTGGCAGCGATACCGCCGCGAACAGGTGGCGGTTATAAAAACTGATCTGGCTTTTCTGCACCTTGACAGAGGCCTCCGGAAACGCCCGGCACAGCTGCGCATACACCGTCTCGTACAGGGCAAGCTCCTCCGGCTTTCCGGAAAAGTAGGCCAGCACATCCGCCTCGTAGTATTCTGCGTGCTCCATGCGCCCTCCGTTCACCGCCGCCGCAGCTGCCAGAACGCCACCGCGCTGGCTGCCGCCACATTCAAAGAGTCCACGCCGTGGGCCATGGGGATGCGCACCGTATAATCACACCGGGCAATGGTCTCCGCCGCCAGGCCGTCCCCCTCCGTGCCCAGCACGATGGCAAGGCGGTCCTCCGCACAGAGCCTGGGGTCCTCCACGCTGAGGGAATCGTCCCGCAGCGCCATGGCGGCAGTACGGAAGCCCAGTGCATGCAGCTGCTCCATGCCCCATCCGGGCCACTGGGACGGCTCAGAGCCGATCCTGGTCCAGGGGATCTGAAATACCGTGCCCATGCTCACCCGCACCGCTCGCCGATAGAGGGGATCGCCGCAGGTGGGCGTCACCAGCACGCCGTCCACGCCCAGCGCCGCGGCGGAGCGGAAAATGGCGCCCACGTTTGTGGCGTCCACAATGCCCTCCAGCACCGCCAGCCGGTGGGACGCGGCACACAGCTCCTCCAGCGGCGGCAGCGGCTTTCGCCGCATGGCACACAGCACGCCCCGGGTCAGAGGGTACCCGGTCAGTCCGGCAAGCAGCGCCTCATCCGCCGTATAAACGGGGATATTGGGGCACCGGGCAATGATCTCCGCTCCCTGGCCGGTGATGTGTTTGCGCTCCATCAAAAGGGAGATGGGCGTATAGCCTGCGTCCAGGGCCCGTCCGATCACCTTGGGGCTCTCGGCGATGAAGATCCCCTTTTCCGGCTCCATCCGGCTGCGCAGCTGCGTCTCTGTGAGCCGGGCAAATACATCCAGCTCCGGCGCAGCAAGGTCTGTGATCTCCACGATTTGGCCCATGGCCTGCCTCCCTCTCCCGGCACCTGACCGGGCGCAAATATTTTTTCCATTATATCTGTTCCCGGCTCTTCTGGCAAGCACCGCTTCCTGTTCCGGGTGATTGCCTATTTTTCTCTGTTCCGCTATAATCAGACCCATAGAGACCGATTTTGAATGCCGATTTGCAAAGGAGCGCATCCATGAAGCTCATTCATCTTTCCGACCTGCACTTAGGCAAGCGGGTCAACGGTTTTTCCATGCTGGAAGATCAGCACTATATCCTCCATGAGATCTTGAAGATCATCGACCGGGAGGCGCCGGACGGGGTGCTCATCGCCGGGGACGTTTACGACAAATCCGTACCGCCGGCGGAGGCAGTGTCCCTGCTGGACGAGTTCCTGGTGGAGCTTTCCCAGCGGCAGCTGCAGGTGTATCTCATCAGCGGCAACCACGACTCCCCGGAGCGGCTGGCCTTCGGCGGCCGCCTCATGGACCAAAGCGGCGTGCATGTGGCGCCGGTCTACGATGGCCGGATCGCCTCGTTCACCCAGCAGGACCAATACGGCAGCGTGGAGATCTTCCTGCTCCCCTTCCTCAAGCCCGCCCATGTGCGCCGCTTCTTCCCGGACGATCCCATCGACTCCTACACCGATGCCCTGCGCACGGTCCTCTCCCACGCAGCCGTTCCCGCCGACAAGCGCACCGTGCTGGTGACCCACCAGTTTGTCACCGGCGCGTCCCGCTGCGACTCGGAGGACCTTTCCGTAGGCGGGAGCGACAATGTGGACGCAGCCGTGTTCGCTCCCTTTGACTATGTGGCCCTGGGGCACATCCATAATCCCCAAAGCGCAGGGGCTCCCCATATCCGATACTGCGGCACGCCGCTGAAGTACTCCTTTTCCGAGGCGGCCCACGAAAAGTCCGTCACCGTGGTAGAGCTGCGGGAAAAAGGAGACGTGGACATCCGCACCATCCCCCTCAGGCCCCTGCGGGACATGGCGGAGCTGCGGGGCACCTATGAATCTTTGACCTTCCGGGGCTTCTACGAGGGCACCTCCTACCCCCGGGACTATCTGCACATCACCCTGACCGACGAGGAGGACATCCCGGACGCCATCAGCAAGCTCCGGGTCATCTACCCCAATTTGATGCAGCTGAGCTACGACAACGCCCGTACCCGGTCCGGTGCCCTGGCCGCTCCCACGGAGCAGACGGCCCAGAAATCTCCCCTGGAGCTGGCGGAGATCTTTTATGAGGGGCAGAACGGGCAGCCCATGAGCGACGCCCAACGGGAATTTTTGCGGGGGCTGATGGAACGGATCTGGGAGGAGGAAGTATGAGACCGCTGAAACTGACCATGTGGGCCTTTGGCCCTTACGCCGACAAGACGGAGATCCCGCTGGAAACGCTGGGCAGCAGCGGCCTTTACCTCATCACCGGCGATACCGGCGCCGGCAAGACCACCTTGTTCGACGCCATCACCTATGCGCTCTACGGCGAGCCCAGCGGCGATGTCCGGGACCCGTCCATGTTCCGCTCCAAATACGCCGCCCCGGAAACGCCCACCGCCGTGGAGCTGGTATTCTCCTGCGGCGCGGCGTGCTACACCGTCCGGCGCAGCCCGGAGTATGAGCGCCCTGCCCGGCGCGGAGGCGGCACCACCATCCAGAAAGCGGAGGCGGAGCTGCATCTGCCGGACGGCCGCATCATCACCAAAGCCCGGGAGGTCACTGCCGCCATTACCCAGATCCTGGGCCTGAGCCGCAGCCAGTTTTCCCAGGTGGCCATGATCGCCCAGGGCGATTTTCTCAAGCTGCTGCTGGCAGACACCAAGACCCGCCAGGAGATCTTCCGGGAGCTGTTCCACACCCGCTGCTACATGATCCTGCAGGAGCGGCTGAAAGCGGAATCCAGTGCTCTGCGGGACGCCTGTGCCGCCGCGCGCTCCAGCGTGCAGCAGTACATCCAGGGCGTTCTCTCCCAGCCGGAGGACCCGCTGGAAGACGCGCTGCAGCAGGCCAAGGCGGGAAATCTTCCCCTTGCGGAGACCATGGCGCTCATCGAGCGTCTTTTGGCCCAGGACCAGTCCGATGCTGAGGAGACGGACCGGGCCATCGCCGATGGGAATGCGGCGCTGGCCCAGGTCCATACGCTTTTGGGCAAGGCCCAGGAGGTCCAGCGTGCCCGGCAGGAGCTGACCCAGGCCCAGGAGCGCCGGGAGACCATAGCCGCAGCGGAGCAGGCCGCAGCAAAAGATCTGGAACGACAGCGGGACACCCTTCCCCGGCAGGAGTCCCTTCGCCAGAAAATCGCGGCGCTGGATGCGCAGATGCCCCGGTACAAAGAGCTGGAACAGACCCAGCGATCCCACGACGCACTGGAGCGCAGCATTGCGGAGCAGCAATCTGCGCTGGAGGATGCTTTGCAGCGTCAAAGCGGGCAGGCAGCGGCACTGGAAGCTCTGGAGGAGTCCCTGCGCGGTCTCTCCGGCGCCGAAACAGAGCGGGAGCGCATCCTGCACCAGCAGTCCCAGCTGGAGCGCGTGGGCGCGGAGCTGGACTCCCTGGCCCGGGACGCCGCCCAGCTGGATGCGCTGCGCCGCTCTCTCTCGGATACAACCGCCCGGCAGGAGGCGCTGAAAGGTCAAAAGGAGGAAAAGGCTGTACAGGCAGAGGCACTTTCCCAGAAGATCCGCGCCGGGCGTGAAGCGCTGCAGGCAGCGGACACCCTGGACACGCAGAAAGAAAAACTCCTGCACCGCCAGAGCCTGGCCGAAAAGCGCTCCCAGGCGCTAGACGAGCTGGAAGCTCTCGAACGGGACTGCGCCGCGCTGAATTGCTCCCTGGAACAGGCCCAAAGTGCTTATCAGGCAGCGGCGGTGAAAGCGGAGGAGGCCACCCGGCTCTATACCGCCAAAAACCGGGCCTTTCTGGATGAGCAGGCAGGCATCCTGGCGCAGATGCTCCAGGAGGGTTCTCCCTGCCCGGTCTGCGGTTCACTGCACCACCCTGCCCCGGCCCGGCTCTCCCACGCTGCCCCCACAGAGGCCCAGCTCAAGGCGCTGCACTCGTCCATGGAGACCACCCGGCAGGCCGCCAGCGAGGCCAGCGTCCACGCCGGCAGCGTGAAAGCCGCCCTGGAAGAGCGGAAAGGGCAGCTGCTCAAGCGGATGGAATCCTATGTGGAGGCCCCTGACGCCGCCGCGGCGGCAGAGCAGCTGCGGCATTGCAGGGAGGAATCGCAGGCAGAGCTTCTTGCCCTGCGCCAGTCCCTGCTGGACATGGAGGCCCAGCTGACCCACCGCCAGGAGCTGACGGAAGCAGTCGCCGGGCAGGAGTCCCAGCTTGCTCAGCTGCAGGCGCTTTGCATGTCGCTTGAGACCCAGCGCGCAGAGGCGGAGCTGGCCCAAAGCTCCCTGCTGGGGCAGGTCTCCCAGCTGGAAAAGCAGCTGACGGAGCAGCTCTCTTCCCGGTTCCAGATCACAGAAAACTTCTCTTCGTCTCTGGAGGCCCTCCGGGCGCAGCACGCCGGGCAGCTGCAATCTCTGCGTCAGCAGCTGGAACAGGCTTCCCAACGTCTTGCCCGCAAACAGGCACTGGAAGAGGACATTCCCCGTCAAAGTGCGGCCCTGCAAGCTCTGACAGAGGAGATCGCCCGCAGCCGGGAAGCACTGGCGGCAGACCAGAGCCGTCTCCTTGCCCTGGCGCAGCAGCTGGATGCCCTGCGCCGGGATCTCCCCTGCGGTCAGGCCAAGCAGGCTCAGCTCCTGCGCACCCAGATGCAAGACGAGCTGGACCTCCTTGTGCAGCTCCTGCAGCACGCGGAGGATCTCCACGCCCAATGCGCGCAGCGGCTCTCCGGCACAGATGCGGCCATCGCCCAGCTCACCCGTCTGCTGGAAGACGGCGCTGACTTGGATGCCCAGGCACTGGAGCAGGAGCTGCAGCGTCTGGAAAGCCAGCTCCAGAGTCTGAACCAGACGCGCCAGCAGCTGCACACCCGCATCTCCACCAACGCATCCGCTCTGGCACACATCCGGGAAAAATCTGCGGAGCTCATGCAGCTGGACCAGCGCTATGCCTGGGTGCGCACCCTCTCCAACACCGCCAACGGCACGCTGCAAGGCAAGGAGAAAATCGCTCTGGAGACCTACGTGCAGATGACGTTTTTTGACCGCATCCTCCGCCGGGCCAATGTGCGGCTCATGGTCATGTCGGATGGGCAGTACGAGCTCAAGCGCCGCACCGCCGCAGAAAACAACCGTGGGCAAAGCGGCCTGGAGCTGGATGTGATCGACCACTACAACGGCTCGGAGCGCAGCGTCCGCTCCCTCTCCGGCGGCGAGTCGTTCAAGGCGTCCCTTTCCCTGGCACTGGGACTTTCCGACGAGATCCAGTCCATGGCCGGCGGCATCCGTCTGGACACCATGTTCGTGGATGAGGGCTTCGGCTCCTTGGATGAGGAGTCTTTGCGCCAGGCCATCCGGGCCCTCACCAGCCTGACCGAGGGCAACCGCCTGGTGGGTATCATCTCCCACGTATCGGAGCTGAAAGAAAAGATCGACCGCCAGATCGTGGTCACCAAGGGCCGGGGCGGCGGCAGCCGGGCGGAGATCATCGTTTGATGAGGAGGCTTTCATGAAATCTGACCGCTATATCGCCTTTGACGTAGAGACGCCCAATGCCGCCAACGACCGCATGAGCGCCATCGGCATCACCGTGATCAACGCAGGCTCCATCACCGATGAGTTTTATTCTCTGGTGGACCCCGAGACCCACTTTGACCGGTTCAACATCGCCCTCACAGGCATCTCCCCCAGATCCGTGGCGGGAAAGCCCACCTTTCCGGAGCTGTGGCAGCAAATCGGTCCCATCATGGAGAGCGGCGTGCTGGTGGCTCACAACGCCCCTTTTGATCTCGCTGTCCTCTCCAAGTGCCTGCGCGCTTACGGCATCGACTGGCGATCCACTGTTCCCTACGCCTGCACCTGCCAGATAAGCCGCAGGCTGCTGCCGCAACTTTGCAACCACCGGCTCAATACCCTGTGCGACTATCTGGATCTGCAATTGGACCACCACCACGCCGGAAGCGACAGCCGCGCCTGCGGAGAGATCCTGCTGCACCATCTGCGCTCCGGCGCAGACATCACGCCGTTCCTCCGCACCTATGACCTGCTGGAAGCACGTACCTGCAGCCGGACCCGTCCATTTGGAAAAAAGAACTAGTTTTCTCTCCTGCTGCCTCTTGCGCCGGGCGGCCAAATTCCGCTATAATAAAAATTAACGAGAATTTTACAGCAAACGGTAATTCCATGCATTTTTGCAGACAGCACAGCGAGGGACAAACATGCGTACACTTTCCGGCATCAAGGCGTTCTGGTCGCTTTTTCTGCGCCGCTGGCACAACGCCTTTCCCATCATTCTCTTTTATATCGCGCAGTTCTTGCTGGTGATCGGCATATTCGGCACCACCTATGCCATGGTGGTCTCCTGCTCCACCACGCTGTTCCAGGTGCGCAGAAAAGAGCCCAACCACGCCAAGGACTACATCTCCATGTGCCTGACGTCCCTGATTTTGTGCCTGCTGGCTTTCGCAGCAGGACAGAATGTCTGGCTGTGTGCGCTGCTGAATTTTGCCGTTCCCTTTTTCCTGGTGATCTGGAAGTGCAGTCAGTTCACCCCCAAAGGACACATGGGCTACGCCATGACGTTCGTGTTTTTGGAGCTGCGTCCCCCTACGCTGGAGCAGCTTCCCACACAGCTAATGGCGCTCACCTTCTGCTGCGTGCTTTTGGTGGCAGCCCTGATGCTCTGCGGCAGGGTCCTTCATATCTCCTCGGACCCCTCCGGGCAGATCTCCGCCAGCCTGACACGTCTTGCTCAGCTGCTGGACGACCTGGCCGATGGTGGGGACGGCCGCAGCGCCGGAAAAGAGCTTTACGACCTTTCTCGCGGTTTCCACCGCATGGGCTATGACCGGCGCCGCCTGTTGCAGCTGCCGGACCGGCAGAAGCGGTTTTACCATCTCTTCGCCCTGCTGTTCCAGCGGGCCTCCTACCTGGTCACAGACCGGGACGCCTGGGAGCAGGCGCAAAAAACCCCGGATTTTGCTAACGTCATGCATACACTGGCTGCGCTGGTGCGCCGGCTGCAATCCGCCCGGGACAGCGCAGACCGGCAGACTCTGGCCGTCACCATCCAGGATCTGCTGATCCGCACCAAGCTGCCCCAGAGCCGGCTGCGCATTTTCTACCGCAGCGTGCTGCACACCCTGCTGTTGCTGTGCCAGGAGTCCTTCCAGACCCAGCGCGCCCCCCTGCTCCAGCCCATTCCCTGGGCTGCCGTCTGGCAGAACCTGCGCCAGCGGCTTTCCCCCGGCCGGTTCGAGCTGCGCTTTGCCCTGCGCCTGGCGGTGGTCATGACCATCAGCTGCACCGTCAGCTACCTGTGGGAATTTGAGCATACCTACTGGTTCCCGCTGCACGCCTTCTTGCTGCTTCAGCCCAGCTATGAAGAGAGCGCACACCGGATGGTCACCCGCCCGGTGGGTACTGCCATCGGCTGTGCGCTGGTGCATCTGGTCTATCCCTACCTCCCCGGCCTGTCGGGCGTTTTCTTCTTCTCCCTGGTCATGATCTCCCTCATGTACTGCTGCACGCCGGGCACCTGGGTCCAGCCCATTTTCTCCACTGCTTTCGCCCTCACCATGGCCACCCTCACCGTGCGGGAGAGCGACGCCATCTGGCTTCGTCTGATGTATCTGGCCATGGCCATCGCGCTGGTACTGGTGGTGAACCGCTTCCTGCTGCCCAACCGGCGGGAGTCCCAGTTCCGCAGGAACATCCAGGAGCTCTACCGGCTCCAGTCCGCCTATTGGGCGGTCATCCGCCGCAGCCTTCGCCAGCCGGTGGACCCGGCGCTGTTCAGCGAGCTGCTCTCCCAGTTCCACATGATCTATCACGAGGCTGCCCAGTATGCCGCCCAGCTTCCCCAGGAGCGTTCCTCTTTCCATGGCGCCCGCTTGCTGGTGATGTGGAACATGTTTGCAGAGCTGGAGCAAACGGAGGGGCTGATCCAAAGCGGGATGGTCACGGCAGAGGAAACCGCCGCACTGGACATGCTGGCTGCTACACTGGAAGAGCGGATCTGCCCGCTGCACGATCTGGATACCCTGCGGCCGGACGGCCTCCCCCACGACGAGCTGTATTACGTGTTGGACCGCTATCTCGACAACGCCCGCCGCCTGTGTGCACCGGAGCCAATTTCACTATCAAAGTAAGAAAAAAGAACGGCCTTTCCCTACTTTGGAAAGGCCGTTCTTTTTTGTTTGTAAAAGTGTTCACGGCTGCTCCGACTGGGCGGCATCACTCTTCTTCCCCCGCAGGGCGTGGTATGCGCCGGCAGATGCGCCGGACAGATCCACGGAGAACAGCGTCTTGATGAGCCAGATGAAAAACAGCAGCACCAGGATCGGAATGACACAGGCGGTCACCAGCATGATGGCCAGTGCCTCCACCAGACGGTTGACCGTCTCCCCCACCTTTTCCGAAACGCCAGAGCCGATAGCAGCAATTCCGTCCGTGAGCTTGGACAGGAGTCCTGCCAGGAACCCCTCCTCCGTTTCCTCCGCCAGCTGGCCGGAGCTGTCCTCCACCTCTCCGGCCGACTCCTTGGCAGACTCCACGGCAGCGTCGATGGACGTACGGTAGGTATCCTCAATCAAGTCAGATACCTTTACACTGGCTGGAATCACCAGCACGATGGCCAATCCGAAGATGACGAGCTTCCTCGCCAGGACCCGCGGCACCTCCCACCCGCCGAACAAATGCGCTAAGTACAAGATGCAGGCCGCCGGGATCAAAAAATCGAATGTGACCATGCCGGTAATGGTCAGGAGGTATTTTTCCAGATAGATGGCGCACAGCACCAGCAAAAAGCCTGTGCTCAGGTCCGCCAGCTTTTCGGCGATGGGGGTAGCCGTATCACCGGGAAGCAGCGTAATAGCGGCGGAGGCTGCGGTGGAGGCCGCGGTCAGTTCCAGCACCGTGGTCTGCTTTTCATCCAACGCGGCGATGGTATCCGCGTGGAACTGGGGTGAGGATGCGACCCCTGCTAAAACAAACACAGAAAAAAACGCGATCACCAGCGGGATCACCGCCAGATGCAGCTTTTTCCGATCCAATCCCTTCATTTCTTGTTCTCCTTTCTCTGGGCAGAGAGCGCCTGTCTTTATAAACCTTAAGGGAAATTATATGGTATCTGCACAAAGCCCTGCTATACTGCGGATATATTCAATCTTCCCCAGCAGGAGGCCCCCATGGAATTCACCTGTCAAACCGTATATGACCAGCAGACCCTTACCGTAACGGCCCGTGCCCTGCGGAAAACCGCCCGCAAAGCCGCCTCCCGCCATGCCCGGCTCTTTGCCTGGGGCAGCATCGCACTGTGTCTGGTATTCCTCTGTGTTTCCCTGGATACCCCCTGCGTATGGATCGGATTCGCGCTGGCCATTGTCCTGCTGCTGCTCCTAATCTGGAAAGAGGATACATTCAGCGCCTTTTTTGCCGGGAAATATTTCTTTCCCGGTCCTGAACCCGTTTACACCGCATTTCATGCAGACTGCTATGAATCCCAGATCGCCGGTATATCCATCCGCTGGCCGTACAGCAACGTACTTTTTTTGGTAGAGGACACCCACTTTTTCATCTTCATTCTGGAACAGGAATACGCCCAGGCCTATGACAAGGCCTATCTGGCCGGCGGAAGCAAGGCCGCTTTTCGTCGTTTTCTGGAGGAGCGGACCGGGAAAACCATTCTGACATTGGACTCCTGAGCTCTACTCTTCCATCCAGGGACGAGGCAGCTGCTCTTTCATGACCATACGCCTTTTTTCCTGCCTTGTCAAAAGAATTCCGTACCACGCTATGCCCTGCAAGCACTCTTTGCCCCTTGTATTTCTATTTCTCCCGTGGTAGAATAAAAACAAATTTTTAAAATCATCTTTATTTAGGAGGTGCCAACTATGCCCAAGGTAGCCTATTCGGAAGCGGACCGGGCGCAGATCCGCCAGTCCCTGATCTCCACAGCGTTGGAGCTGATGGCGCAGCAGGGCATCCAGCATACGACCGTGGAGCAGATCTATCGGGCCGTAGGTATCTCCCGCACGTTTTTCTATTCCTTTTTCCCTACCAAGGAAGATCTCATTGTAGAGACGCTGTATCTCCAGCAGCCCAGAATCATCTCCTACGCCCAGTCGCTGATGGAAGACACCTCCCTCAGCTGGAAAGAAGCCGTCCGGAAATTCCTCTTCACCTGCTGCTACGGTGAAAAAAATGGCATCGCGGTAATGACGGTGGAAGAACAGCAGCTCCTTTTCCGGCGTCTGCCGGAGGAGAGCTACCGGGTCTTTCGGGAAAAGCAGGCCCGGCTGTTCGGCAACATTCTGGAATGTTTCGGCATCCGACCCGACACCAAACGGGTGCAGCTGTTTACCAATCTGTGCCTTGCCATCCTGGTCATCCGCCGGGCCATCCCGGGAACACTGCCCCTGCTGGTCCCAGAGGCCGCAGACGAAACCGTCGCTTTCCAGATCAACGCCTTGGTGGACTATCTGGCCTCTCTGCGTGAGCCCACCCCCGATTGACCGATTTTTTCTATTATCCGCCCTGGCTGCGGCTGCGGCGGATTTTTCCCTCCCTCAAATAAAGATAAATTATTGAAATTATATTTATTCTCGGCACACAAGCGAAAACTGCGCGGCTTTCCGCGCTGTAAAAATTTTTCAGGAGGAATCAGACATGGGATTTTTCAGCAAGCTCTTCCAGGGCCCTCAGGTGGATATGGAGAAAAGCCGGGCAAACGCCCAAAAAATGCGTGCGCTTTTCAATCAGGTAGTCGAAAATGGTGACCAATACCGCCTGATCTTCGGCTATACGGAAGATGTGGCCCGGTTCAACTACGGGTTCGTCCATGGCAGCAAAACCAAGATCGGTAATCTGATCGTAGGCTGGAACGAGTCCCAGGAGACCATCGTGGTGGTGCCTACGGTCCCTGACCTGTCCGGCTGCGGTGATCCCACCTTCTATCGCCGTTCGGAGATCCTCAAGGCCTATCGGAACAAGTACCCCACCGAGGCCTTCATCATCTATCCGGACAAGAAAGGCTACATCGGCATCAACGCCTACGACTGGCTGGATGACGAGTCCCTGTACGTCTATGTATCCCAGGAAGAGGAGCTGGCCGCGTTTACAGACTTCTTCACCAACCGCTTCGCCACCCGGTAAGACTATTATGTCTCTGGGAGCCTTGGGGGCGTTTGCCCTTGTTCTGATAGTCGTCTTTCTTTTCGGGCAGCTGTGGTTCCATTTGGTGGAGGCCATTTTGAGCAGGATCAAACGACTGTTTTCCCGCCGCAGGGAGCCTCCTGCCTGGCACCCGCTTCCGCCGGAGGAAGACCAGGACCCATAATGCCGCCGTAAACAGCAGCGCAGGGATGAAAGCCTTTTGGCTTTCATCCCTGCGCTCTTTCATTTTGTCTTACGGCACCAGCAGGTTCAGCTTGGAATCCCGCTCACTGATCTTTCGGATGGGCCGGGCCGGTACGCCTGCCGCCAGCCATCCTGCCGGGATATCCCGGGTCACCACGCTGCCCGCGCCGATGACCGCGCCCTTGCCGATCGTCACACCGTCAATGACCACCACGTTTGCCGCCAGCCACACATCGTCCTCAATGTGGATCTCTCCGGCAAACTCAGACATGGACACATGCCCGTCGGGATAGCGCATCCTGGCCCGTTCCTCGGCAATGAGAGGGTGGTTTGTGCAAAGCAGGCTCACATTGGGCCCCATCATCACATCGTTGCCGATGAAGATCTTTCCGTCGTCCATGACCGTGAGATTGAAGTTTGCAAAGAAGTTCTCGCCGATAAAGGTATGGCTGCCGTAGTTGAACTGGATGGGCCCAACGAAATGATACTTCTCTCCGATGGCCCCGATGAACCGGCGGATGATGGGCAGCCGCTCCGGGTCATATTCATCCATGCTGTTGAATTTCATGCAAAGCGTGTGGGCCTTGTGCTTGATGTCCCGCAGCTCCTGCGTCTGGGCGTCAAACAGCTTTCCGGCAAAAATCTTCTCCTCTTCCCGCATGATGCTCCACCTTTCCGCATATTGCTCCCCATTTGGCTTTCTTTAGGATTCTTAAGGAAAATTTCATAGAAACCACAGGCATCCGTGCTATATTCGGTATATCACAACTTTGCCTGCCGCGTCAATGCGGAAAGGAGGTCCCATGAACCAAGGTCCCATCAAATACGTTCAGGTGGACTACTGGAATTACTGGTGGTGCGTCTATTCCACGGGCAGAGAATTTTCTCCGCCCCACTGGGCGGAGTGTTCCCTGACGGACGACGCAGCCGGGGAGACTCCGTTTTTTCATTTCGACCTATACAATCTGCACCAGCTGCGCCACATGATCCGGGAACAGGATTTCATCCAGCCGGACCATCCCGACTACCCCGCATTCCTTCGCCGGGCGGAAACGCTGGAGCGGGGCGAGGCGGACTTTTTTATTGGGGCGCTGTATTACAAAGATTTCACGCCAGACCTTGCTTTCTGCAATCAGCCCCTGTCTTCCGACAGTACGCTGACGGAGCTGCGCTCGCCGCCGCTTTCTCCCCACTACGCCGTTCTCTTTTTGGCAGAGGAGCGCCCGCTCACGCCGGAAGTCCTGACCTATTGGCTCACCCGTCTGGCCCGGCCGCTGTTCGGCCAGGATTTTACCGCCCTGCTGCCCCGCGTCCCCACCCCGGAAGATGCGGCCGCCAGCTGGCAGAGCGAACAGTCCTGAACCTACAGACAGGAGGTCTCTCCATGGAACAGATATTTTCCTTTCACGTCACACCGCCGGACCCTGACCGGCTGTGTTCCCAGGTAACCCGCGCGCTGGAACAGCGCACGGAAGTCCTTTCCCGGGAAAAGTGCCCCCGGCTGTGGGCACTGGCTGACCGGTTCAACCACCAGGAAAAGGCCCCCCTGCCCGTGCGTCGGCGGAGACGGCGGCAGCGGACGGTCCTCTCCCTCATCTGCTGGCTGCTGAGCCTTGTCCTGCTGGTTCCGGGGCTCATGGACCCAAGGCAGCTGCTGATCCCTCTGCTGGTAGGCGGGATCACGCTGACCATGGGAACCATTGTCCTCTGGGCGTGCCGCCCGGCCCTGCTGGGGACTTTGAGCCTTCTTTCCGGCATCCTGCTGTGCCTGGGAGCCTGGGGCGATCCCAGTGTCATGGGGTCGGTCTTATGGCTGGGCATCGTCCAGGCTGCCGTGGGTGCAGCGGCGCTCATGACCTGCAGGAAAAAGAAGCCGTCGCCCTATGAACGGGAGGCCGCCCGGCTGCTGCGGGACAGGGCCGCAGCAACCAATCTGCAGGCCGTGTGCGTCTCCTTTTCCGACGCCGGGATGTCCATCACAGCAGAAAGCATGGACACGGCACACCAGATCCCTTTTGAGGACATGTTTTTGATCCTGGAAACAGAGGATCTGCTGGTGGTCATCATCTCCGACACGGCCACCATTTTGCAAAAGGCAGATCTGTTCACCGGGACCCTCCCTCAGCTGCGGGAGCTGCTCCGCCAGCGCACCCAGTATGTGTACGTCACGGAGCCGGAAGAAATCCCCGCATGACGATCTGCCGTGCCCCCACTTGACAAGCGCAGGCACAGGGAGTATCCTGTGCAAAACAAATTCACAAGGTGTTTCCACCGGAGCCGGGCAGCGGCGCCGGCGAGGCACTTCCGGCAAACTGCCGCTGATGTGAAGCGCGATGGAGTCAAGGATCTTTCTATGCCAGCTATGGATGCTTCACAGGATCCATAGCTGTTTTTTTATCAAAAAATAGGCGGCTTCCCAGCCGCCATGGGAGGACAGCGATTCATGAGACCGATCGATACCTTTTTTGACCATGAGCAGGATTACCCCGATCTGGACGTCTCTGGCGCGGCAGAGCGGCTGAGCCGGGCCGTCCAGTGCAAAACCGTCAACAGCGCGGACCCCAGCCTAACGGACCTGGCCCCCTTCGACCAGCTCCATGACCTCATCCGCTCCGGCTACCCCCATATCATGGCCGCGGGTACTATGGAGGTACTGGGCCGCCGTTCCCTGCTTATCACGCTGCCCGGCAGCGACCCTGGTCTGCGGCCGTGCCTGTTCATGTCCCACCAGGATGTGGTGCCCGTGGTGGCAGGCACAGAGGATGACTGGACCTATCCTCCCTTCTCCGGCGCCATCGCCCAGGGCTATATCTGGGGCCGGGGCACACTGGACATCAAAAATCAGGTGTTCGGCTGCCTGGAGGCGGCGGAATACCTTCTCGCCCACGGTCAGCGCTTCCGCCGCACGGTATACCTGGCCTTCGGCGACGACGAGGAGACGCTGAACCTGGGCGCCAAGACGCTCGCCGAAACGCTGCAAAGCCGCGGTGTGGAGCTGGAATTCGTGCTGGATGAGGGCAGCTGCACCATTGAAAGCGGCGAAGCCTACGGCGCGCCGGAGACGTATATTGTCCCCGTGGAGCTGATGGAAAAGGGTTACGCCGACCTGGAGCTCTCTGTCCGCAGTCCAGGCGGCCACTCCAGCCGTCCCTTTGGCGGGACGTCCCTGGGCCGCATCAGCCAGGCCATCGCCCGCATCGTGGAGCACCCCTTCCCCGTACGCCTGACACCGGTCATGGCAGGCGCCTTCCGGGCCATCGCCCCCTATGTGACTGAGGAGCCCCTCAAGACATTGGTGCAGGACGTGGACCAAAATGCCGACGCCATCGCCCAATACTGCTATAAAACCCAGGCGCTGTTCCCGTTCGTCACCACCACCATCGCCCCCACGGTCATCACCGGCAGCAGCGCCGCCTGCAATGTGATGCCCCAGGACATGCGCGCCGTGGTGAATTTCCGCATCGCAGAGGGAGAGACGACTGCCCAGGTCCTTTCCCATGTGCGGGAAGTCATCACAGATGAGGGCGTGGAGCTGCGGTTCCTCCAGGCAAACGACCCCTCTGCCACCGCCCGCTCCGACGGATATGGCTACACCCGTCTGGTGGACGCCATGGGCCGCTACTTCCGGGACGTGGTATTCCTGCCGTCGCTGACTGCCGGCGCCACAGACGCCCACTGCTATGAGATCATTTGCGACACCTGCCTAAGGTACAGTCCGTTCGTGGCGCCGCCGGAGGATGTTGCCAGGGGCGTGCACGGCACTGACGAGCGCATCCCCGTCCGCGCCTACGCCCAGGGCATCCGGGCACTCATCCACCTGATGGAGCGCACTGCAGTGCAGCCCTGAGATTGCACCCGCAAAGCCCACCCACGCTGACAAAAATACCGGATGGACGTCCTTTTGATTTCAGGGCGTCCATCCGGTGTCTTTTTTATGATTGGCAAACTCTTATTTCAGCTTGGCTCCATCCCGGAAGGCATTGCCCACCTTTTCACCCAGCACGCGATAGGCGTTGTGCACGGGGTCAAAGACGATGGGGCGGAGCTTGTCCGGGTCGATCTTGCCATCTGCGTCCAGCACAGACTCGTCCGCGCTGACATTGACGATCTCTCCCACCAGGCGGCAGCTCTCCGGGTCATAGCTGACCAGGCGGCACTCCACGGCCATGGGCAGCTCGTCGATCAAAGGCGCGTCCACAAATTCCGATTTCGTGGTATGCCAGCCTGCTTTTTCCAGCTTGTTGGCCACACGGTTGCCGGATTCGATGCCCACATAATCGCAGGGGACCATCTGCTCTGCCGTGGCTATGCTGACGGTGAATGCCTTCCGGGCCAGAATGTTGGCGGTAGTCTTGTGCTCGGCGCTGATGCACATGGACAGCTCCTTGTCATCGCTGATGCCGCCCCAGGCTGCATTCATGGCGTCCGCCGTGCCGTCTTCTCCATAAGTGGCCAGGATGAACACCGGCTGGGGATAGGTCCAGGGCTTGGCCCCAAAATTCTTACGCATTGCAAATACCTCCTGTTTCCCGGAAACTGATTTCATGTTGGGTGTAAAAGCCACCAGACAGCGCGGCCAATGGCTCCGGCGCCCCCTGGCTGACTTCATGCCCCCTGATACACGGTCGATTGTACTCCATCCTCCGCCCTCTTACAAGCGGCAGCTTTCCTTGCCGAAGCTTCGTCCCAACTCTAAAACCGCCCCTGCCGATCATATCAGCAGGGGCGGTTTGCCGCAGCAGGCCTCAGCTCAGCTTGCTGTACGCTTCGTCGGAGACCGGCTCCAGCCACTCGTTGGAGCAGTCCTCTCCGGGCACTTCCAGTGCAAGATGAGAAAACCAGCTGTCCGCCGCGGCGCCGTGCCAGTGCTTTACCTCCGGCGGAATATTGACCACGTCGCCCGGATGCAGTTCCCGGGCCTCCTTGCCCCACTCCTGATACCAGCCGCGGCCGGCCACACAGATCAGTATCTGCCCGCCGCCCCTGGAGGCATGGTGGATATGCCAGTTGTTGCGGCAGCCGGGTTCAAAGGTCACATTGTAGGTGCCCACCTGAGACGTGGACAGGGGCTGCAGGTAGCTCCGGCCCGTGAAATACTGCGCAAAGCCGTCATTGGGTGCTCCGATGGGAAACACCATCTCCGCCTGGTGCTGCTGTCTGCCGTCATCGGCCGCAGTCTCATCGGCCCAGACCTCCTTTGCCATGCGGAACGCCGCCCAAGCCTTGGGCCATCCGGCGTAAAAAGCCGCATGGGTCAAGATCTCAGCAATCTCCAGCCGGGTAATGCCGTTTTGCCGGGCGGTCGTCAGGTGATACTGAAAGGAGCTGTCCACCAGCCCCTGGGACATCAGGGCCACCACCGTGACCAGGGAGCGGTCCCGCAATGAGAGCTTGTCCTCCCGGCTCCACACCTGTCCAAAGAGCACGTCGTCGTTCAATTCTGCGAACTTGGGTGCAAACTCCCCCAGGGCCTCCCGGCCCGCTGTCTGCTTCACTGCCATGTTCTATGCCTCCTATGCTAGAGAAAATGTGACCGAAACCGTCCCTTCCCCCAGCTTTTCCTGCAAGTCAGAGGGATCGTCGATCCTGGCAAGCCTGGTAAAACTCCAGGCGTTGGTTCCGTAGTAAATGGTGATCTGATTGCCCTGATAGAGGATCACATCGCCGGGCTGGGTGGTGATCTGGGTATCGTTCCGGCTCAGCGATGTTCCCAGGGGCCCCACCTTTTCAAATCCGCCGTAGTCCTCCATCTCAATGGTGATGGGGCCTTCTTCCAGAAGCTCCCGGAACTCCTCGGCGGAGCTGTTGTCTTCAAAGGTCGCCAGCAGCTCCTCGTCTCCAACGGTGATCTTCAACGCAGTCCCCTCCTGCTCTTGCGGTGTCTCCTGCGGCTCCTCCGCCGCCTGGGGCATGTCGGCCTCTGCCGGGACCTCTTCGGGCACGCAGGCGGAAAGGCTGAACGCCGCAAGGAGCATACAGAGTAATTTCACCATGTGTGTCCTCCTTGGATGCCGCAGCATTTACTTCAAATATTCGAGAAAGAACTGCTGGATCTTGTCAAAGGGAATGATATCCTTCCGGTCGTAGAGATCGGTATGGACCGCGCCGGGAATGAGGAGCAGTTCCTTGTTGCCGGCATAGGGATTGTCCTTGACCATGTCGGCATAGGCGTCCCGGCTGAAGTAGCAGGAGTGGGCCTTGTCCCCGTGGATCATCAGTACGGCACTGCGGATCTCATTGCTGTAGCGCAGGATGGGCATGTTGAAAAACGGCAGCGAGGAGGTCACGTTCCAGCCGTCATTGGAATTCAGGGACCGCTCCGTATAGCCCCGCTGCGTCTTATAATAATCATAGTAGTCCTTGACAAAGAAGGGCGCATCCTCCGGCAGCGGGTCCACCACGCCGCCTGCCCGGGCGCAGGAGCCGCTTTGATAGTCAGCCGTCCGCTGGGCGTTCATGGCTTTTTTCGCCTCATAGCGGGCATCGGCGCTGTCGGCGGCGTCAAAGTAGCCTTTGGCATTGACCCGGGTCATGTCGTACATGGTGGCCGTGACGGTGGCCTTGATGCGGGTGTCCATGGCCGCGGCGTTCAAGGCCATGCCGCCCCAGCCGCAGATGCCCAGGATCCCCACCTTCTCTTCGTCCACGAAATCCCGGGTGGAGAGAAAGTCCACCGCGGCGGAGAAGTCCTCTGTATTGATGTCAGGCGAAGCCACGTTGCGCGCGGCGCCGCCGCTCTCCCCGGTGAAAGAGGGGTCAAAGGCCAGCGCGGCAAAGCCACGGGACGCCAGCTCCTCGGCATACAGCCCCGAGCACTGCTCCTTCACAGCGCCAAAGGGGCCGGACACCGCCACCGCCGCCAGCTTACCGGCAGCGCCCTTGGGCAGGTACAGATCGCCGCACAGCTCGATGCCGTAGCGGTTATGAAAGTGCACTTTTTCCCGGGTGACCGTATCCCGCAGCGGAAAAGAATATCCATCATATCTGGAATTCATATTCTCAATCCTCCTGAATATCAAACGCGTTTTCCCATCTCGTAGGCCTCTTTCAAGGCGGGGTGTCCCTGGATCTCTCCCACAGACGTCACGCCCCCGGCAAAGACCGTTCCGGCCAGGCGCGCCTTTTCAAAGCAGTCGATCCAGCCCATGAGGCCCGTGACGGCTCCGTCCACCGTGTGTTCGTCTTCTTCCGCCGCAGCAGCCAGCAGATAGATGTCCCGGAACCGATAGTCGGCGGAAAACAGCGGGTTGCCCCGGTCCAGCATGGTCTTCATCTGTCCGCACATGCCGTAGTAGTAAATGGGCGTGGCAAATACGATAACATCGGCCTCCCCCATCTTCTGGGCAATGGCGTCCGCGTCATCGTGGATCACACAGCGCCCGGTGCTCTGGCAGGTAAGACAGCCCCTGCAAAACCCGATGGTCTTATCGTATAAAGTTACCTTCTCCACGCTGCTGCCGCTCTCCTGCGCGCCGCGGATAAATGCATCCGCCAGAGCGTCGGAGTTTCCCCCTTTGCGAGGACTGGTGGAGATGATCAAAACCTTTTTGCTCATTGCAGTTCCTCCTCACTGAGCTGTCGCATGATGCTGGCGGGTACGCCGCCTACAATGGTGTTTTCCGGCACGTCCCGGGTCACGACGGCGCCGGCTGCCACGATGGCGCCATCCCCGATGGTCACACCGGGCAGTACCGTTGCATTGGCCCCGATCCAGACGTTGTTCCCGATGCGGATAGGGGCGGGGATCATGGTGCCCCGGTCATTGGGGGACTTGGCATGGTTCAGTGTCGCCAGCACCACATTGTGCCCGATCAGGGTGCCGTCCCCGATGTAAATACCGCCCTGGTCCTGAAATTTACAGCCCATGTTGATGAATACGTGCTTACCAACATGGATGTTCTTTCCGCAGTCCGTGTGAAAGGGCGGAAACAGGGCAAAGCTCTCGTCCACCGGCCTGCCGATCAGCTCCGAGAACAGTGCCCGCAGCTCCTCCGGCTCGTGGTAGCTGCTGTTGATTTGGGCTGTGATCCGCAGTGCCTCCTGGCTGACGCCGTGCATGAACAAATGAGCTTCACTCCCGCCCTTTACCGGCTTTCCGCTGCTTAAATGTTCCAAATATGCTTCTAAATCCATTTCTTGCTCCTGTCTGCTGATTTTACAGTTCCATTTTAGCACCCGCTCAGTGTAATAACAAATACCTATGGAGAATATCTTATTATGCTTGAAAACTATACTTCCTTTGGCTATAATCAGGGAAAAGGCGGTGATTCCAATGGAATTGCGGGTGCTGCAATATTTTCTCGCAGTAGCAAAGGAACAGAACATCTCGGCGGCAGCTCAGGCTCTGCATCTGACCCAGCCCACCCTCTCCCGGCAGCTGCAGGATCTGGAGGAAGAGCTGGGCAAGCAGCTCATGATTCGGGGCAGCCGGAAAATCACGCTGACCGAGGACGGTATGCTGCTGCGCAAGCGGGCCGAGGAGATCCTGGATCTGGTTGGTCGGACGGAAAAGGAGATCTCCCAGTCCGACGAAACCATCAGCGGCGACATTTACATCGGCACCGGGGAGACCGACGGGGTCCGGCAGATTGCAAGGACCGCCTGCCAGCTGCAAAAAAGCTATCCGGGCATCCTCTTTCATATCGTCAGCGGCGATGCGGTGGATGTATGTGAGCGGCTGGACAAAGGGCTTTTGGATTTCGGCGTTCTTCTGGGCGACATCGACAAGACCAAGTATCACTATATGGAGCTTCCCATGAAAGACACCTGGGGCGTTCTGATGCAGCGCAGCAGTCCCCTGGCGGAAAAAGGCGCCATCTCCCCCCAGGACCTGTGGGACAAGCCCCTGATCCTCTCCCGGCAGGTAGACAACAAAAGCGGCCTGTATCGCTGGCTGGGAAAGGAGCCCACTCAGCTTCATACCGTGGCCACCTACAACCTCATTTACAACGCCTCGCTGATGGTGGACGAGGGCATGGGCTACGCATTCACCCTGGACAAGCTGGTAAACACCACCGGCAGCAACCTTTGCTTCCGGCCTCTGAAGCCCAGGCTGGAGCTTGGCATGTATCTGGTATGGAAAAAATCCCAGATCTTCTCCCGGTCCATGGAACTGTTCCAGGAAAAGCTGAAAGAAAATCTCTCCGCATTCCGGGAGGGCAGCGAATGACCCTCCCCGTATCGCATCTAAAATAAAAGGACACGGGACCCTTTGCCCAAAACAGGCAGAGTGTCCCGTGTCCTTTTTATTTCTTCTCCGCGAAAGGTAAATTACCCGCGAGCGCCGCTCTCCGGCACACTGCGCTTGATCTTCCCAAGCAGCAACACCAGACTGACGCCCAGCAGGATATGCCCGATTCCGGCAATGCCGGAGATGGCCGCGCTGGCGCCGGAGGAAAGTGTGGTCCCCAGTACCTGCAATACGCCCCGCACGCCCAGCATCACAGCGGTCAGGTTCAGTCCGACGTGGTAAACAGCCAGCACCCGCCCCGTTTTCTCGCCGGTGAAAGAAAAATTCTCCTCCAGCACCAGCAGCATCAAAAAGAACACCATTCCCAGCAGGAAATAATGGGTATGCAGCACGGAGAGGGTGGTTTTGGCGGTAAAACCGTTGAACTTGGTAAACTCCCGATAGAATACGCCGCCGGCCATAGCAAGGACGGCATACAAAATTGCCGCGTTGATGTATCGTTTCATATGATTTTCTCCTTTATCTGCACTCCTGCTTCATAGCAGAATATCCGATCAGCACTGTCCAGACATAGGCGCAGGTCTTGGGGATCATCAGCATCCCGATCATAGGCACCGCATCCGCCCACAGCACCACCGGGATGTAAAAGCCGAAGCTCAGCACAATGGTCAGCCACATCCAGCGGAATGCCCGGTCTCCCTGCTCCCTGGCGCTGCGGTAAAACAGCACGATCACCAAAAGGCCCAGCAGGGCAAAGGGAATGTTGCGGTAGATGCCCCAGGAAAGGGGCGCATAGGCGCTGAGCCACTGATTCTGCGGCATCATGCAAAGGAGGATCCTCGCTCCGGCCAGGGCATACACCGCGGCGGTCAGGCCGCTGTGTCCCTGAATCTGGTACCGCTTCCGCCACACATAGTACAGCAGCACATAGAAGATCGTCATGGTAATGGATGTGATCCACTTTCCGAGTCCCAGGGGGACGGTATAGTTTTCAAGGCCCGTGGTGCACAGGGCAACCGCACGGGGGATCAGGTGGAACGCATCGCCTGCGCCCAGCACCACCGCCATGAAGCCGAACAGGCGGAACTGCCCGTTTCCCCTGCTGCCCCGGATCATCAATAGGCCGACGGTAATGACCGAGATCAGATAGACCGCGTCGAACAGTGTTTCCATGATTGCCTGCATCGTTCATTCTCCTTTTCGTTCCACGTTGCTGTGGGCGGCGGCAAACGCCGCCCGGCCATAGTTTCTGCCAAACAGCAGCCCGGCCAGCACCAGTGCGGCGCCAAGGCCCGTATAGAAAACGGCGATGAACCGCTCCGGCGCAAGACCGCTTACCCGCAGTCCGATGCCGCCGGACATCATCACCGCCATGACGGCAAAGGCCTTTCCGTCAAAAAATTTCAGGAAAAAGTGCCGCTCTTCCAGATACGCGCTGATCCTGGCGGTGTGCTTTTTCACCAGCTTCCCGAAGATAAACTTCTGAAACACGGCAAATACCAGAATGGACAAAAGAACATTCAGCGCCGTAAGATAGGCCGGATACGCCATCAGGCCGATGCGGAGAATATTGATCCCCGCCGCGCTCCATACCAGACAGGCAAGGAGCAGCAGGGTGTTTCGCTTGACTTTCATTCTATACCTCCTTTATGAACATTGTTCAGTTTGTGGGATATAAAATTCCCACCATTCCGTGGGAATTTTAATAGAGGGTCCTGCGGACGATCTCCAGCACCACCGTGGGGTCATAGTCCTGCCGCAGCAGCGCGGACAGCATCAGGGAAAACAGCAGATCCGCAAATTTTTCCGCTGTAAACTGCTCCGTAAAGGCATCCGGCCGGACTTTCTCGTCCCGCCGCAGCACGGAGCAAAGCCCCTGCAAAATATGCTGCCAGGTCTGCTGCATGCGCCGTTTCCCGTCGGACTTGTCCTCTCCCATGAAGCCTAGGGAGTGGAGCGTAAAAAATCCGGGATACTGCTTGCAGCCGTACTCCATCCGGCCATAGAGCCAGGTGATGCAGGCCTGGGTATCCTGAAACACGGCCCCGTCCTCCGGCCGGTGGAAGATCTCGCACCAGACGCTTTCCACCGTGGCGCTCACCAGGGCAGCCTTGGAGTCAAAGTAGTTATAAATGGACCCCACCGACACCCCACAGGCCGCCGCCACCGAGCGGATATTGACCGCGGACCATCCCTCCTGCCGGATCAGCTCCCGGCTGGTTTTCAGGATCTCCTCTTTTGATGTGACAACGGTATTCATTCCATCACCCCAATATGAACATTGTTCATTATAAGGTTTTCTCCTCCCTTGTCAAGCTTTTTCGCCGACCGTATGTGATCTTATCACGGTAGCACTCATAGAATGTGTGCTATCATCGGATCATCAAAACCAGGGAGGCATTATGATGACTTCGGGAAAGAAACGGCGCAGAGCCGTGGTAGATCGTGCATTGTGTGTGGCCTGCGGGTGCTGTGTCAAGGTTTGCCCTCTGCAGGCCATTCAAGTCGTCCGGGGCATTGCGGCCCAGGTAGACCCGGACAAATGTGTGGGCTGCGGCAAGTGCGCCAGAGAGTGCCCGGCCAGTATCATTGAAATCCAGGAGGTGACCACATGAAAAAGCACTGGTACGACTATCTGTGGGTCCTGTCCCTTCTCTATCTGGTGCTGGGCTTCGTCAACATCCTCTTTGCCTGGCTGGGGCTTTTGTGCTTCTTCATTCCCCTCATTATCTCAGTGGCCAGCGGGACCAAGGGCTATTGCAACCGCTACTGCGGGCGGGGGCAGCTCTTCTCCGTGCTGGGCGGACGCTTCGGCCTCTCCCGGAAAAAAGATATCCCCCGCTGGATGAAGAGCAAGGCCTTCCGCTACGGCTTTCTGGCCTTTTTCTTTGCCATGTTCTTTTTGATGCTGTGGAACACCTATCTGGTGTTCGCCGGAGCCCAGGATCTCAAACAGGTGGTCACCCTGCTGTGGACCTTCAAGCTGCCCTGGCACTGGGCTTACCACGGCACGGCGTTCCATCCCGGCGTTGCCCAGTTCGCCTTTGGCTTCTACAGCGTCATGCTCACTTCCACTGTGCTGGGGCTTATCACCATGGTGCTCTTCAAGCCCCGCAGCTGGTGTGTCTACTGCCCCATGGGCACCATGACCCAACTGATCTGCAAGGCCAAGAACAAGGAGAGCTGCTCCGGCTGCACCCAGTGCAGTCTTTAACCCCGGAGCCTTTCCAGCCCGGCGGTGTCCACAACCGTCACCATCCCCCGGGACAGCTTCACCACGCCCTCGCTTTGAAAATAGCGCAGCATCCGGGTGATCACCTCCCGGTGGGAGCCCAGGTGGTTGGCAATGGCCTCGTGGGTGATCTTCAGGGCACAGGTCCCCTCGATGGCGCACTCCTCCAGTAAAAAGGCCGCCACCCGCTTGTCCATGCTCTTCCACATGACCTGCTCCATCAGCCACATGACCTCGGAGAACCGGCTTGCCATCAGTTCGCTGGTGTAATTGGCCACCGGCGCGGACTCTTCCATCAATTTCTGGTAGACTTCCGGGGGGATGACCCAAAGGTCTGTGTCCTTTTCCGCCTCAATGATGACTTCAAACTGAATGGAGCGCATGATGCAGGACGCTGAAAAGAGACACATATCCCGGTCGAACAGGCGGTAAATGGTGATCTCGCGGCCCTCGTCAGAGAGGATATAGGCCCGGAGCTGGCCGCTCTTTACCAGAAGGAGCCCGGTACAGTCCATGCTCCCGTTATGAAGGACCGTGCCCCGCTGCACCTGCTGCAGCGTCAGCGCCTGGAGGAGCCGGCTCTGCTGGTCGGCATTCAGTTGATCCCAGATGGGAAAATAGTCTTGAAAGTGCATGGCGCATCCCTCCTCATGGTGTCCTCAGTATAATGGACGGCGCTTTTGCTGTCAATCGCGCCCCACATTTTGTGATATTGTCACAGAAAATGCGGGCGCTTTGTGGTATACTAAGGCCAAACAAAGGAAAGGAGCTGACCAATATGGCGGCTATCAATATGAATCAGGAACAGCTTCAGCAGATGATGAACGGCGACAAGCCCGTTCTGGTGGATTTCTGGGCCCCCTGGTGCGGCTACTGCCGCCGCATCGGACCCGCCTACGAAAAAATCGCAGAAGAGTACAGCGACCGTCTGGTTGCGGCCAAAGTCAATATCGACGAGGAACCCCAGCTGGCGGAGGCCGCGCAGGTGGAAGTGATCCCCACGCTGGTCCTGTACAAAAACGGAAAGGCCGTGGCCTCTGTGGTGAACCCCGGTTCCAAGGCGGCCATCGACCAGTTCATCCAGGAGGCCCTGGAAAAGTAAGGAGGTAAGATCCATGCAGGAGATCCATGTCTATGATATGATCGTGGTGGGCGGCGGCCCCGGTGGCTACACGGCAGCGCTCTATGCCGCCCGCGCAGGACTGAGCACCCTGGTGCTGGAAAAGCTCTCCGCCGGCGGGCAGATGGCCCTGACGGAGCAGATCGACAACTATCCCGGCTTTGAGGACGGGATCGACGGCTTCACCCTGGCGGAGAAGATGCAGCAGCAGGCGGAGCGCTTCGGCGCTAGGAGCGAGTACGCCCAGGTGGAGCGCATGGATCTTGCCGCCTCCCCCAAGGTACTGGTGACCAGCGAGGGCACGTTCTGCGCCAAAACGGTGGTCCTGGCCACCGGCGCCAATCCCAGAGAGCTGGGGCTTCCCAACGAGGCCGCACTCACCGGCCGGGGCGTGGCCTACTGCGCCGCCTGCGACGGCATGCGCTACAAGGGCAAAACCGTGGTGGTCGTGGGCGGCGGCAACTCCGCCGCCGCGGACGCCCTGCTGCTCAGCCGTGTCGCCCGGAAGGTGATCCTGGTTCACCGCCGGGATACCCTGCGGGCCACCAAGATCTACCACCAGCCCCTCATGCAGGCGGAGAACCTGGAATTCCGCTGGAACAGCACCGTCACAGAGCTGCTGCAGGAGGACAAGCTCACCGGCGTGAAGCTCAAGGACGTGAACACCGGCGCGGAAACCACCGTCCCCTGCGACGGCCTGTTCATCAGCGTGGGCAGAAAGCCCGCCACCGAGCTGGTGCAGGGTCAGCTGGAGCTGGACCGCAGCGGTTACATCGTAGCAGACGAGACCACCAAAACCAGCCTCCCCGGCGTCTATGCCGTGGGTGACGTGCGGACGAAGCCCCTGCGCCAGGTGGTGACAGCGGTGGCCGACGGCGCCATGGCGGTCCATATGGCGGAGGAATTTCTGGCTGAGGATCAGTGATCAAAAGCATGCAAGCCGCGGGAGATGTTTCCCGCGGCTTGTCCTTTGTTCTCTCCTTTTTAAAGGGCAGCATTCCCCATCATTGCCAGCCGTGATCGTTCATGCTATGATGGAGGTATTCCAGGGGAGCTATCTTTCCCATGGACATAAAACCGTCCGTAAAAATCCATACTGCTCTGTTCTTTCTGAACAGAGCCTGCCGGGAGGTCCGTACCATGCCCCGTATTGATGTAACGCAAATGTCCTTTACAAAGCTCTATCCTCTGCTGGTAGACAAAGCGGAGAAAAAAGGCCGCACCCGGGAAGAAGTGGATCAGGTGACCGCCTGGCTCACCGGATACATGCCGGAGGACATCGCCCGGCTGGAACAGTCCGAAATCAGCTATGGCGACTTTTTCCGCAAAGCTCCGGCCATGAATCCCAACCGGACTCTGATCACCGGCAAAATCTGCGGCATCCGTGTGGAGGAGATTGAGGACCCGCTGATGCGGGACATTCGGTATCTCGATAAGCTGGTAGACGAGCTGGCCAAGGGAAAATCCATGGAGCAGATTTTAAGAAAATAATAGCTTGGCATTGCCTGCCGATTCGAACAACAAAAAGTCCCCGGACGCACAGGTCCAGGGATTTTTGGCCGCAGAACGCCCTCACATCTGTCCTTTCCAGACCCGGGCCAGGATGTCCTTGAGTACCAGCAGCGCGTCCGTGTGGTTGTATCCGTAGTCCACCTGCAGCTGCGTGAGCATCTCCCGCAGTGCAGGGGCATAGTCGCCGATGCGCACGGTCTTATGGTACGTGCCCAGCACCGGGTACTTTTTGCTCCATACCTTGTTCCAGTCGATCCGGGCCTGGGCCTCGTCGCTGACGCTGTCGATCATCTGCTGGGCCTGCTGCTCGTCGAAATCGTACTCGATCAGCTCATCCAGGGTCATGTGGTAGAGCATGGCCAGCCCCTTGGACTGGCGGATATCGGGCAGAGTTTCATTGGTTTCCCATTTGGAAATGGTCTGACGGCTGACGCCCAGCTTCTCTGCCACGGCCTCCTGCGTCAGCCCGCTCTTTTTCCGGGCATGAAATAAACTGCTCCCCAAACTCATGGCTCGTTCCTCCTGCTCTGTTCGGTTTCTGCGTTCCAGTATACCGTGCAGGCCGCAAAAAATCCACCAGGGAACGCTGCCGTTTTCGCCCGTTTTCCTGCCATTTTCTCCGTCCGTGTGCTATACTGAAAAAACGGCCGGCATAGCAAGCCGTCCATTCTATTTTCAGGAGGCAGTCCATGACCTATTCCGAGCAAGACCTGCTGGAGGCAAAGCGGCAGATCGACTCCACGCTCCACAAGCTGCATGAGACAGTCAGGACTCTGGAGGGAAAAGAAAATGCCGCCCGCTGTAAATCCCAGATCACCCTGGCCAAACGCCGCATCCAGGCCTTTACCATCGCCGTTCAGCTCATTGAACGGGAATTGGAACAAATGCAGGAGTAATCAAGCACCCGGCGCTTGTTCTTTCTCATCCAAGTTCCCCTGTCTCGATGCGGCGCTTTAAATCCAGCACCTTTTCCTCGATCCGGGCCATGACGGCGAGGAATGCCTCATCCTCCCTGCCGCTGGGGTCATCCAGCCCCCAGTCCTCCCGGTGGGCACAGGGCAGGGTCGGGCACTGAACGTTGCAGCCCATGGTGACCACCACATCCACGGCGGGCAGATCAAAAAGGGACTTGGACCTCTGGCTCTGCTCCATGTCCAAGCCATAGACCTTCTTCATGAGCCGCACCGCGTCGGGGTTGATCCTCCCTCCGGGCTCAGTACCGGCGGAAAAGCTCTCAAACACGTCCCCCGCCAGCTTTTTGCCCAGCGCCTCCGCCATCTGGCTGCGGCAGGAGTTGTGGACGCAGAGGAATGCCACCTTGGGCCTTTTACGATTGAGCGACGAAAAGGGACAGCGCTTTCCGATGCACTGGCTGTTATGGCTGCTGTAGGAGCAGACGGGCACCGTCCGTTCCATCTCCACGCCCAGATGCTCCCGGACAAAGTCCACGGCGGACAATATTGCCAGGAAGGAGTCCCGCTTGCAGCACCGGGGGCCGCCCGCCTGGCCGATGCGCTCCAGGGCCCGTCCGGTCAACTGGTTGCTCAGGCTCCAGGGCTCCCGGGCCAGAGGCGTGGATGCCGTGGCGATGGCCAGGAACTGCCCCGCGCTGATGCCCGCCCCGCATGCGCCCCAAAAGCCGCAGGCACCGCCGGGGACTTCTTTGCCCCGGCTGTACATCTCCCGGAGGGCCCGCTCCAGATCCAGCGCCCCGCCGGCGTTCCGATACGCCGTCAGCAGCGCCGCCCCCACCATCACATGGTGCTCCGGGCCGTGCATGTGACAAAAGGACAGCTCCATCATCCGCCGCACGATAGCCACCGGGTCTTTGGAGGTCTCCGCAAGGCACAGGCCGAAGATGCTGTCCATCCCCTGGGTGTGGCAGTCGCTGCAGACATAGTGCCCATTTACGCAGCGGGTCTTGCTGGGCTCTTTTTTATGGCAGACAGCGCACTCCATGACCTCGTCCTGGGTCAGGTACTCCAGCGGTGCCTTGCAAATCAGACATTCTTCCGTGTTCAAGTTTCTCTTTCCTCCCATTTTCGCAGTGCGCTCAATTGCTCGCTGGTGTGGAACCAGTGTTCGCCGCCCTCCACCACCGTGAGCTTGGCATTGTGCCCACGGGTATATTCTTCCACCGTCCGGCGGGACGTCAGATCGTCTGCACTCCCGTAAAGGATATGAACAGGACAGGTCCAGTCCAAAGGCGGATGCTCCCGCACCCAGCAAAGGTATTCCCAGGACAGGGTCTGACCAAAGGATGTGGCGATCTCTCCCTGTGCCCGCAGCTGCTCCTCCGTCACACCGGCCCAGCCCATCATATCCAGTATCAGCCTTTCCATATTTAAAATGGGAGAGACCAGCAAAGCGCGGGCAGGGGCGTTGAACGCCAGCATGGCAAAGTAGGCCCCGATGCTGTTGGCTCGGAGAGAAACCGTTTTCCAGCGGCTCTCCGCCCAATCCAGCACCGTCCGGATATCCGCCGCGGCCACCCAGGGAAGCAGCTCCTCCCCTTTACCCTGCCGCGCTCCATGTCCGGGCAGGTCAATGGCCAGCACCTGGAATCCCTTGGGACAGGCCACCCGGGCAAAGGCTTCCGCCTCTTCTTTATACCCCATCTGTCCGTGTAGGAACAGATATCCCCGCTCCGCTGTTTCTCCATATAACACAGCCGGGACCGTATTGATTTTAAATTGTTTCATTTTCATTGCAATACCGTTTCTTTCTGTAATGCAGCCATCATCCGTTCCAGGCCCGTTCCCAGCCCTGCAGCCCCCGCGCAGCGGCTGGGTCGGGTATTGACGGCGTGGTCCAGCAGGGGCTGGGCCTGCCGTTCGGTGTCCAGACACAGATCCAGCGCCAGCACGTCCTCCCAAGCCCGGTTGAGAAAGGCCACCTCCCTGCGGCCATGGGTCCGCGTGATCTCCATATCCCCTGCCTGCCAGCAGTACGCCTCCGCCTGCTCCCGGGTAAACCCTGCAGCGTCCAGGCTCTCAAGAAGTCCCTCACGGAACAGCCCGGGAAGGTCCGCCCATTGGAGAGGCGCCACGTCGTAGCGCACGAAGGTATACCTGCTTTGGCAGTGCACCGCCAGCAGACATTTGCGGCCCCGCAGGTCAATGACATGGAGGTCCCAGCAAAACCGCCGGTCCGGCTCTGTGCCGTAAGACGGCGATTTTATTTTCAGAAACCGCTGGAGCGGAAAGGTCAGTCCCAGCTCCATCACTTCACCTCGTGTGGAATAGCGATCTTCTCCACCCGGATCTCCCCTGCCGACACTTCCGCCATCATCATGGTGATCTCCTGGCGGAAGCGCCGGGGGCCGCAGGAGCCGGGATTGAGCCAGAGGACGCCGTCCTTTTCCTCCTGCACGTACTTGTGGGAATGGCCGAACACCACCACATCCACGCCGTCAAGATCCGCCGGAAGCTCCTTTTTATTGTGGACCATATAAAAAGTTACGCCCTCCAGGGTGACAGTAAGATCGTGGGGAATATCCTCTGCCCACGCCTTGTCGTTGTTTCCCCGGACCACATGCAGCGGGGCGTATTGCCGCAGAACATCTACTACGCTTTGCCGGTTGATATCGCCGCCGTGGAGAATGACATCGGCGGTTTTCAGCTGCTCCGCCACCGCCGGCCGCAGCAGACCGTGGGTGTCGGAAAGAATGGCGATTCTCATTTGGCTCCTCCCATCACGGCTCAATGCTGCGGATCTTCGTCAGATCGCCGCTGCACAATGCCTCCAGATTGCGGAAGATCTTCTCCGCGTCCCAATCCCACCACCGAAGCTGCAGCAGATAGTCGCTCAGCTCCCGGTCAAAGCGGGGCCGGATCACGCGGCAGGGATTGCCGGCGGCAATGGTGTAGGGCGGAATATTCCCCGCCACCACAGAGTCCGCCCCGATGATGGCGCCGTCGCCGATATGGGTGCCGGGCAGAATGGTGACGTTCTGTCCGATCCATACGTCGTTGCCTACAACCGTATCGCCCTTGAACGGCAGCTCGTCCAGGGTGGGCGTACACTTCTCCCAGCCGTGGGCAAGGATATTGAACGGATAGGTGGTCACGGAGGCCATACGGTGATTGGCTCCGTTCATCACGAACTCCACACCCTTGCCGATGGCGCAGAACTTCCCGATAATGAGCCTGTCGCCGATAAATTCATAGTGGTGGGTCACATGGGCTTCAAAATCCTCGCCGCCGGTGGCAGCATCATCATAATAGGTATACTCCCCCACTTGGATGTTGGGGCGGGTGATGACATTTTTGATATAGCAGACGCTGGGAATGTTCTCGTTGGGGTGGACAGCGTCAGGGTTGGGTCCAAACATAGCGTAGCCTCCTTATCTGCCGGGATGTTGCTGCCGGAGCGCCCGGTAAAATTTTCTGGCTTTCTCCAGATCCCGTGCATTGGGGCGGCCTTTGGCAATGCCGCCCACCAGCTTGAAAGGGCCGAATGTGTCGTAGCCGCGGCAGGAGAATTCCCCCAGCACCGGGCAGCTCTTTTCACGGGCAATATCCGCAAGTTCCTTTATACCGCTTCCTTTGGTCCCGCCGTAGGTATAGACGAAGAACACCGGCTTGCCCGCCGGCAGGTACTGCCGGGCAAAGGCCAGGACGCTCTCCTGGAATTTCCCGAAATAGACACCGGAGGCGAAGCCCACGCAGCCATATTCCTCCAGCCGGACTGCCTGGCGGGCCGTCACATCGATGAGGTCGAGATCCCCCTCCTCCGCCATGGCCTCCAGCACTTTGCGGGTGTTGCCGTGGTGGCGGGAGTAATAGCAGACAGCGGTTTTCACAGGCGGTCTCCTCCCTGCAGCGTCCATCCAAAATCGTTGTGGTAGATCATCTGGCGGGTCATGCCGCCATCGATGCAGATATTCTCCCCGGTGATGAAACCTGCCTTGTCCGAGCAGAGATACAGCACCATATGGGCGATGTCCATGGGATTGCCCACCCGGCCCGCAGGCTGCTGGACTGCGTCCGGCCCCTCGTAGACGGTGTAGTCGGTGTCGATCCAGCCGGGAGAGATGGAATTCACCCGCACCCGACCGGCAAAGCTCACCGCCAGGGCGTGGGTCAGGGCGGAAATACCGCCCTTGGCCGCCGTGTAGCTCTCCGTCTGGGGCTGGCTCATCCGGTCCCGGGAGGAGGAGATGTTCACGATGGCCCCGCCGGGGGCAAAGTGGGGCGCAAACAGCTTTGCAAGGTAAAAGGGCGCAGTGACCCCCACCCGCAGGGCGTAGTTGAACTCCTCATAGGTACATTCGTCGATGCCTTTCATCAAAGGAAGGGCGTTGTTGATGAGATAGTCCACATGGCCGTAGTCGCTGACGACCTTGCGGGCAAAGTCCTCCAGCACCGCCTGGTCCGCCAGGTCTCCCACATAATAGCCGTTTTCCAGCAGATCGATGACGCACACGCGGGCGCCCTCTTTCCTGAATGCCTCCGTGATGGCCTTGCCGATGCCTTTGGCACCGCCGGTGACTACGGCAACTTTGTCTTCAAACATGGCGCTTTCCCCCTCACTCTGCGTCCTCATCCAGGGCCTCCACCAGGAAGCTGACCGGACGGAATCCGTCGTTGCACGAGAGCATGGCGGACCTGGGATTTTGCATCCAGCCGTCATAAAAATCCTGCGCGCCGTGGCTCAGAGCCAGGACGAAAGGCGAGAGCGTGTCCCAGGCGCTGGGACAAAAGCCCTCTGGCTTTTCCCAGCCGTTGGCCACAAACACCTGTCCCACCTCCATGTCGCAGGCATGGGAGATGGGGTTTTCATATTGCGCCATCAGGTCCTCATACCGGGTGATGCGCATCACGGTGATCCTGCATTTTTTCATATGATGATCCCCTCGCAGTGGTCGATCTCGTGCTGGATGATCTGGGCGGTCCAGCCGGTGAACGTCTTCAGCCGCTCCTGGAATTTCTCATTCTGCCAGCGGACCTTGATGGATTTCCATCGCTTGGCCGGGCGGATGCCGGTAAGAGACAGGCAGCCCTCCTCTGCATCGTAGGGTCCGCTTTTTCTGATAATCTCCGGGTTGAACATGATCATATAGGTCCCCTCATTATCAAAAACAATGATCCGCTTGTTTACCCCGATCATGTTGGCCGCCATGCCTACACAGCCATCCTTGTGGTGCTCCAGCGTTTCCAGCAGGTCAGCAGCAACTGAAAGGTCCGCCTGCGTGGCAGGCTCCGCCTTTTGGGCCAGAAAGGCCTCGTCTTTGCAGATATCTCGAATCATGATCCATTCTCCTTGTATCGTTGTATGACCGCAATATTACGCCCGTCCGAGTTTTCAGCATACCTGGTTTTCACTATACAAATGTGCCGAGCATTGCAGCACTCTTACACTAAAAGCAATCCTCTATGTATTGCAGTAACTCAGCAGAAACTTTTAACGCTCCTTGGGGCACCCCTGTTAATCCATGCTGGCACAGGAACTCTAATCGTAGTCTTTTATCATTTTGTTCACTTAGCAATTTAAGTCGAGCGTATCCAAAACGCGGAGGACGTTGTACATCACTATTCAATCCCCAAAATTCATTTCCGATTGTATTACTAGTTTCAAGAATCTGATTGATTTTCACTACTTCGGTTTTACAAATAATTCTTTGAATTGGTTTCCCGCAGTAAATATAGACATAATCCCCTACTGCACACTTTATCGACTGTCTCCAGTCAATTTCTGTGTACTTTTTATACGCTAAAACCACATCATATTTCTTAATATTACATGGAAAAATCCAATCTGTATGTGCGACTGTTCTCTTTTCATGCCATTCTGGCAACATACACCGCAGATCCGTTGATTTCATGTCTTTCCTCCACATGTTTGCCATAGAACAGGCTTCGTAAGTTCATCTTACTATTTCAAGCCCAATCAACATATCCTTGTTTCTATAAAAAGCATTTCGTAAGGAGGGTTTTATCCCAAAAACATTATTTACAGATACCACATAGACTTTTCTGACAGCCGTATACTAGCACATCAGTTTTTTGCCTTCTCCTGCTCTTGTATGACCCCCGCGATGGTCTCCGCCGCCAGGCGGGCCCCCTGTGCATTGGGGTGTACGCCGTCGGCGGCGTAGAGATCCCGGGTACCGGACTGCTCATAAAACCGCTGCCCCACATCGGCGATGAGGGCATGGTTTTCCCGTGCCGCTTCGTGATAGGCCTCCGTCATTTTGCGGGCCATCTCATCATAGTCCCAACCCTTGGCCGCCAGTTTTGCCCCGTCCTTTTGATAGGCCCAGGTGGCGTAAAAGACGGGGACAGCTCCGTTTTGACGGATCTTCGTGCAAAGCTGCGCCGCACTGGAAAAAAAGCTTTTTGGGGCGGTCACAGGCCCATGGCTCATCTCCTGCAGCACCACATAGTCCCAGCACTCATCCCGCAGCGCCGCCTGAGTCCTGGCGCCCAGCTTCGTCTTTGGGTTCAGCTGCTCCGACAGTCTGGCGCCGCCCCGGGTGTGGCAGACCACCTCGGCCCCGGTCAGCTCCGCCAGCAATTCGGGCATATGGTTGGTGGATGTAAGGCTGTTGCCCAGCATCAGGATGCGCATGACGCCCCCCTAACTCCAAAACAATTCAGGTATGGTGCGGACGGAAACAGGCCATCGATCAGGCCGCACTTTCCTGTCTATGACAGGCATTATAGCACAGCCACAGGAGAAATGTCACGAACGTCCCTTGTGTTCCTGGCAAGAGAACAGATAAAAAGCTGATAGTCCCCGGTCAGTCCGCGGGCTATCAGCTCTCACAGAAACTATTCCCTTGTCATGCCTGCTTCGCGAATATTTTGCCTGCGGGACCAGCTCCGCGCAGACTGCAAATCTTTCTTACCCGGAAATAAAATGAAGGTTTTTAAAGCCGCTTTTGCCCAAAACGCTTTTCTTCATGCTCCATGGCCGCATCCATTGCCGCTCCCTTGTGTCCCTGCACTCCGAAAAACGGTTCTGTCACTGAATGCGAAAGCCGCCGGACGTCTTCTGAAAGACATATTCCAGCTTCTCCTCGTCAGAAGAAAACTCCAGCCGCTCGAACCCACTCGCTTCATGGAATGACACCACGTGCTCTGTCCAGTCAACCCAAAGCAGCGAACGTGTTTGCGCCTTTATCCCATCCGCCATCTGTTGTTCTCCTTTTTCCTCGGTTTGTGTGCCGCCGGCAGCTGCTCACAGGGGCACACTGTTCACCAGCTCCTGGATCTGACGCCGGACATCCGCCTTTTCCATGGCACTCTGATCGATCAAGGTCCGCAGATCGTCCAGCGTGCTGCAAATCTGGCTTTTGGTCTCCTGTACCTGTCTCCGGGATTGCTGAATCCGATCCAGCACCATCCAGTCGGCAAAAAAGCCGTCAAAGAGATAGTCTGCCACCCGAAGGAACCCATCGATCCCCACCTGAAAATCGGCAGTAATCGTCACATCAGCCAGCTCCGTCTTGAAGCGGCGCAGCTGGGACTGCAGGCGTTCTACGGAAGCCTGGGCCTCATCCAGATGTCTGTGCTTAGCCAGGTCAGTGATCAATCCGCCGCCCACGAGATCCCAGTCGCTCCACTCTTCCGCACTGCGCAGACTGTCAGCGATCTGATCTGCCGTAGATAAGGCAGCCTCACCGGCGGCAAGGGCCTCATCCAGTTCCCGGCTCTGGCTTTCCAGATAAGCTTCCCGCTCTTCCAGCTTCAGGATGTTTTCTGCTGTCTCTCCGCCGGCAGCCTTCACCGCCTGCGTCTTTTCCCGCAGGATCGTGTCATAGCTGCGCTCGCAGTCCTGCAGAGAGTCCAGTTCCGCCTGACATCTGTCCAGATCCTCCTGAATGCCTGCCAGTTCTCCGACTGCAGCATCATACTTGATCCGGGCAGCATAGGCCTCCTTTTTCTCCTCTGTCAGTTTTTCATCTTTCTTTCCGATTACGCTATAGAAAAAAGCGGAAAGGCTCTGTCCCTCCAGGCGGTCCACATCCGCCTGTTCCTCCTGGAGACGCTGTTTCAGCTCCCGGACATGCGCAGTATATGTATCTCTTTGGGTACGCAGTTCCTCCACGGCAGCCTCCAGCTTCTTCTTTCTGGCACACCGGGCCTGCAGCTGGCGAAGCTGCTCATCATAACAGCGCATAAGCTCCCACCCCTTTCTATAACACGGCGCTCGCCCCCTTATGAGACGAGCACTCTATGGACGGATCATCAGCGTCCCTGCTCCTGCATTGATAAATATTCCCGCAAGCAAAGTATCTGCACTCTTTGCTTACGGGAATATTTTACCATTTTTACCGAAAACGCGCTACGGCAGCTTTCGCAAAATAGGACGGTTTATTTCTGCCGCCGCAGCAAATATTTTCGGTCAATTCCTTTCCCCGTCCAGCCGTTCCTTGCACATGCGGTACCGCTGGGCGTCAATGGCCCCGGTGGCCAGCATCTGCTCCACCCACAGCTGCAACGTTTCAACGGTGATGGAGATGCGCTCCAGCTCTTTCTGAATAAAAATGAAATCCGTCAGCTCATCCTCCCCTATCACACCGTCTGCCGTAATTTCGATCAGGCGCTCTTTGCGCTTGTTCATAGCGTTAAGGGAAGCCAGCATCTCCAGAACGATCTGGGACAGATCCTTGATCTTCACTTCCGGCACGTACTGCTTTCCAATGGGACATTGATTGGCACAGTAATAGTTGCAAAGGCTGGGCTGCTTGTATTTTTCCGCCATAACCAGCACTTCGTCCGGATGCGGCAGGCATCGCTCATTCTCGACCTTTTCAATGCGCTCCGGTGTAATGGACTCCAACAGATCGCTGGCCGCCTCCCGTGTAAGATGCAGCGCCTCCCGCGTTTTTTGATAGATGTTTTTATTCTCTTTGGTGGACGCTCTCCCCATGACCACAGCCCCCTTATGTGTTCTTGCGGCCATTATACGGCCTTCCCGTTGGAAAGGCAATTCCATTTCATCTGCTGCCCTTTTTCGGTCTCATGCTCCAGAACACCACGTTCATCAAAAGGACGATCAGCATAACAGCGGCCATTGCCGCCCAGAACCCTATATCCACTCCCCACAAAGCAGTGGTTCCAAACAGGTCCATCCAGATTTTTGCCCAGTTCATATCGCAGTTCCTCCTTTTCAGAGCAGCTCACCGTAGTGGCGTACATAGGCCTTTTTCAGGCTGGTGGCCAGGATCATATAGAGCAGGATGCAGGGGATAAGATAAGCAAAATAGGCGGCCGGCAGCGCGACAAAGCCCAGCACAGCGCCGAAGGGCGTAAAGGGAATGATGGTCAGCACCGTGATCCCGGCCAGCGTCAGCAGCGTCAGCGGTGCAGAGGCGCGGCTCTGAATAAAGGGCAGCTTGGGCGTGCGGATCATATGAATGACCAGGGTCTGGCTCCACATGGACTCCACGAACCAGCCGGCCTGGAACAGTCCAATGTACTTTGCCTGCATCAGGGCAAGCTCCGCTCCGCTGAAGTGGGCGGGCAGATCGTTGAACAGGACACCGCCGGAGATGAACATGGGGCAGAACACAAAGTACATGAAAAGATAGGTGGTAAAGTCAAAGATGGAGCTGGTGGGCCCCAGCCAGATCATGAAACTGCCCACGCTGGAGGCGTCCCACTTCCGGGGCTTTGCAATGAACTCCTCATCCACATTGTCCCAGGGGATGGCCGTGCAGGACAGGTCGTAAATCAGGTTGAGAAAAATGAGATGTACGCTCATCATGGGCAGGAACGGCAGCAGCGCCGAGGCCGCCAGCACCGAGAACATATTGCCGAAGTTGGACGAGGCGGTCATCTTGATGTACTTGATCATATTGGCATAGGTCTTGCGGCCCTCGATGATGCCCTGCTCCAGCACCATCAGGTCCTTTTCCAGCAGAATGATGTCCGCTGACTCCTTGGCCACATCCACGGCAGTGTCCACGGAAATACCGATGTCGGCGGCTTTCATGGCTGCGGCGTCGTTGATGCCGTCTCCCATAAAGCCCACGGTGTGTCCGTTTTCCCGGAGGACCGAGACCACGCGGGCCTTCTGGTCCGGGGTGAGCTTGGCAAATACGTCGGTGGTCTCCGCCTCCCTGGCCAGCGCGGCATCGCTCATTTTTTCCACCTCCGAGCCCAGCAGCATATTGCGGACCTTCAGCCCCACCTGCTTGCAGATGGTGCGGGTGACTTTGTCGTTGTCGCCGGTGAGGATCTTAGTGGTCACGCCGTGCTCCTTCAGGGCACGGATGGCGTCCGCAGTGGACTCCTTGGGCGGATCCAGGAACGCAAGGTATCCAATGAGCACCATGTCACACTCGTCCTTCACGCCAAACGCGCCCACGGGAGAGGGATTGCTTTTCTGGGCGATGGCCAGCACGCGGAAGCCCTTGTCATTGAGTTCGTCCACTGTCTGGAGAATACGGTACCGCACATCGTCGGTCAGCGGCTGCACGCCGCCGTCATATTCCGCAAAGGAGCAGATGGAGAGCATCTCCTCCACAGCGCCCTTGGTCACCATCTGGGTCTTGCCGGACTGGTCCTGTACCACAGTGGTCAGGCGGCGGCGCGCAAAGTCAAACGGGATCTCGTCTACCTTTACATAGTGCTCCGAAAGGTCCACCAGCCGGGAGTCCTCCGCCTCCGCCTCCTCGGTTTTCTGGATGATGGCAAGGTCCATCAGGTTCTTATAACCCGTCTGGAAATAGCTGTTCAGGTAGGCGTGGCGCAGGACCCGGGTATCGTCCTCTCCGCTCACATTGAGGTGGTATTCCAGCACCACCTTGTCCTGGGTCAGCGTGCCGGTCTTGTCGGTGCAGAGGATATCGATGGCACCGAAATTCTGAATAGAATTGAGGTTTTTGACAATAGTCTGCTTCTTGCTCATAGACACTGCGCCCTTGGCAAGGCAGGTGGTCACGATCATGGGGAGCATCTCGGGAGTCAGTCCCACGGCGATGGAGATGGCAAAGAGGAACGCGTCCAGCCAGTCCCCTTTGGTGATGCCATTGATGAAGAACACCAGCGGGACCATGACCAGCATGAAGCGGATCAGCACCCAGGAGACTGCGTTGACGCCCTTGGTAAAGCTGGTCTCCACCGCCTCCCCCGCCACCGCGGACGCCATGGACCCGAACAGCGTGTGGTCCCCCACGCATACGACCACGGCGGTAGCGCTGCCGGAGACCACATTGCTGCCCATGAACGCAATATTGGCATAGTCCGTCAGGCTTTCTTCCGGCGCGCTCACATGGGGCGTTTTCTCGATGGGCTCACTTTCGCCGGTCAGGCTGGCCTGACTGACGAACAGGTCCTTGGCCTCCAGGATCCGCACATCGGCAGGGATCATATCGCCCGCAGACAAATGCACGATGTCGCCCACCACCAGTTCATCCATGGGGATCTCCGCCTTTTCCGCCCCTCTGCGCGTGACGGTGCAGGTGGTGGTGATCATGGCCAGCAGCTTTTCCGCCGCACTGCCGCTTCTGGACTCCTGCACAAAGCGCAGCGTGCCGGAAATCAGCACCATAGTCAGGATAATGACCGCGGTCAGGCAGTCGAAATCCTCCGGTGTGCTGCCGAAGAGCGAAAAGTACGGAAAAACCATATCGGTCATGGTGGATACCAGCGCCAGGCAAAACAAAATGGCGGTGAACGGATTGACAAATGCGTCCGCCAGCCGCTTTGCCAGGGATTTTTTCTTTTCCCGGGTCACCTTGTTGCTGCCGTATTCGCTGCGGCTCCGGGTCACCGCCTCTGCATCCAGGCCGCACAGCGCGGCGCGCAGATCTTTCAGAACGTCCTTTGCGGAATGGGTCGCCGCGTGGGTGATCCGGCAGTTGTGCTCATCCCGGAGGACTGCCTTTTCCGCGGCCTGGCGGACCGCCAGGCGATTTTCCTTCTTGTTCATTGGTCTTACCTCCTTGGTTTTGTAGAGGCAAACAGGGTCACATGAGGGACACGGAACTCCACGTCCCTAAGTGCTGCTCTATGCCTTCGCGGACTACTGTCAGAGTCCATGCCATTCACCTCCTGTTTTATGGAATATCTATCTGAAACCGCATTGCGGATTATTTTTTGCGATATCGATTACTTTTTTCGATATACCAGACGTCAAAGCCGGCAATCATCAGCCATGCGATCATGGCGACCACAAACCAGTGGTCTGCAAATCCAGACCACAATCCCTTCATCAGGAAAATAATTCCATTAAGCGCAATAACTTCTCCGATATTGCGGCAAAGCGGGACAATTTTAATTTTCTCTTTTTCTTCCTGCGGCATATTTTTCCACGCAGATAAATGAATATGTCCTTTCCCACAGGCAAACACAAAGCCCGCTATGGTGAAAAGAACTCCAAAAAAGATGCAGGTGTAATCCATGGCTGCTCACTCCTTTCGGTGATTGATTTCATTTCTTAGTTTCTTTAATTTCAGAAGTCTGAACTTAAACAGCCGCATATCATTGTGAACACGATGTAAAGCGCAAAGAAAACTGTCAGGCTATGATCTTTGATCTTCACTCACAACACCTCCCAACCGGCACTTATCACTTCTGGGATTGCTAATGCCTGTCCAACGATTCCCTCCAAAACTTGCTTTTGGGTTTTCCTGAAGAACAGTATTCAGCAACGATTTCAACCTTATCGCCAACAACATCGCCGCTTTCCAGATTATTCAGATACAGTGTTTTGCAGGAATTGTTATTAATCAGCAACAGACGGATTTCCTGCTCTGCATCCGCCTGACAAATGACCGAAATACGATATTGCTTTTCAGACTCATCCCCGACAGTTATTGGATTCAGCTTTCTGGCAAGGGGACGCAGGATCAAATTGGAGCCAATGCTCCCGACACGGAACACCTGATCTGAGCCATAGAGCATGGGAAACATTCCCTTCGACCACTTACAGAATACAAAAATCGCAAGGAGAATCACATGGCTAAAACCTTGCGATTTCCTTGCGATTTTGCAAGAATTTAGGCAGGCTGAGTTTGGCCCGCCTGTGTTATAGTTGGTCATTAAACTTGTATCCGATGCCCCAGATGGTCAGAATGTACTTCGGCGCGTCCGGGTCAGGCTCAATTTTCTTCCGTAGTTTTCGGATAAATGCCATGATGTTGCTGTCGTCCAAAAGGTAATCCTCAGACCACACCGCCCGGTAGATTTGTTCCTTGGTAAATACCTCCCCGCGGTTCTGAGCAAGGAAATACAGTATGTCAAACTCCTTTGGCGTCAGGCTGACTTCAGCGCCCCCCATGACGACCCTCCTGCTTTTGGGGCTGATTTCCAGTTCTCCAATCCGCATCCCGTCCGGCGGGTCGAGCGAGGGAGCTTCCGCCTCGCCGGATGCGCTCAGCAGCAGGGA
>URKI01000016.1 GCA_900548505.1 uncultured Oscillibacter sp.
GGCGGGGTCACGGGCTCCTCGGTGGCACCGCCGCCACCACCGCCACCACCTCCGGCAGTACCACCGCCGCCACCACCGGGCTGGGGGTCAGGTGTCTGGACAGGCACGGCCTGCAGATCTTTCAGCGCGGTGTCCAGCAGGGATGTGACGCGGCTTTCAGATGCTGCCGCCTCCATGGCTGCCGCGGCCTGGCGCTGGATGCTCTCCAGCTGAGCCTGTCCCTGCTGGGAGTATTTGCTCAGGTCATAGCCCTGATAGGCGGTAAGGAGCGCCTGGGTGGACTGCTGCTTGCAAAGGGCCAGAGCGGCGCGGTTTTCCAGGCCGACGGTCAGATCCTGATGGAGCTGCGGGGCATAGGTGCCGGATTCGGTGAGAGCGGTTTGATAGGCGGAGACGGTCTGGGACGTGACCTCTGCCATAGGACGCAGGGAGAGTCCGCCCAGCTCCTTGGCCCACGCCGCGGCGTCTGCCAGGCGGCTCAGACCGCTGAGCTGGTCCTGCGCTGCGGACCGGGCGGTCTGGGCCACCAGCGTCTGGTCGGCGGAGATCGTCAGATCCGTGCGGTTTGCCACATAGTCTGCGCTCAGGGCTTCGTCCGCGCCGCGGGCGGCAGTCCAGAGCTCCTGTGCGTTGGATTCCAGCACGGCACCGGTATCCACCAGCGCCAGGATGCTCTGATGGTCCTGACGCCACAGGTTCAAAACGGACTCCGTACGGGCGGTCACATCCGCCACACCGGCGAACTTCGTTTTGGCATCGGCGCAGATGCGCTCCATATCCTCCTTGCCGCCTGCGGAAAGGAGGGCCTGGGCGGCATCAGCGTAGATGCGCTCCATGGACTTCCAGTCCTGAGCAGTGTAGTCGGCGGGATCGTACGGATCGTAGATGGCGTCCAGGCGGTCCATGTACTGATTGAGGATGGGCGTGCCCCACACGGCGTACAGCGTCACTGTCTCGTCCTGGGTGGAGGCCAGGTTCCAGATCGGGTCCTTGTCCCGGAACACCACGGCGCCGCCGCTTTTGCGGGCCCAGCCCACAAATTCCAGTCCGGCAGGCGCTGTCAGGGTGCACCGCGGCAGGGCCTTTTCCTGGCCGTAGGTATAAATCTGGGGAGACATGGTTCCGAAGCCGCCGGCAGCGTCAAAGGCCACGTTGTAGGTAATAGGGGTCCACTTGGCAGACAGCGTCACTTTGTCGCCCTGCCGTCTGCCGGCCAGATTCTTCACCTGGGCGCCGTCCTGGTAGCGGGTGCCGGTGATGCTGCTTTCCCAGGCGTCGAAGGTATAGCCGGTGCGGCGGAAGCTCTGGGCGGGCAGCGTGACCGGCACGTCCCACACGGCGTCCAGGGAAGCCATGGAGCCGGAGCCGCCGCCGGCGTCAAAGCGGATGGTGTAGTCATTGGGCAGCCACTTGGCATACAGGGTGCGGCCGTCTGCGGGGGTGAGCTCCTCCACAGGCTGGGTATACTGAGCATCGTAGTACCATTCCACCCGTTCGTGGCCCGGCTGAGCATCCTGCTCCAGATAGACCTCCCAGTCCACCTCCTGGCCGGGCCGGTCAGGAAGGACCAGCGTTTCCAGCCAGTTGTTACAGGCTACAAAGCCGGAGCCGATGCCGGAGAGATTGGGGTTGTGGCTCATGTCCAGATGGGTCAGGCGGTTGTGGTCCAGATGGGCGAACTCCAGATTCGGCAGCATGGAAAGATCCACTTTTGTCAGCTGGTTATCAAAGGATTCGATGAATTTCAGGCTGGTATTGGTGGAAAAGTCCACAGATTCCAGATCATTGCTGCGGCAGTAGATGATCTCCAGCGCTGTGCAGCCGGTCAGGTCGAGGGAGGTCATGTGGTTGTTTTGGCAGTAGAGAGCCTTCAGCTGGTCCAGGCCGGATACGTCCAGGCTGTCGATGCGGTTATAGTCACACTGCAGATAGCGCAGGGCGCGGTTTTGCTGCACATTCAGCGATTCCAGGACATTGTCCTTGCAGCTGAGGGACTCCAGTGCGGAGAACACTTCGATGCCCTCCAGAGAGGAGATGCCCATGGAGGAGACGTTGATCTGCCGGATGTCCTCCAGCTCCTCCTGGGTGAACACGCCGTCGGAACCGGCGCCGTTCAGGTTGGCCGGGTCCGTCAGCCACTGGCGGAATACGGCGTCGGGAAACACGTCCTCCGTGATGGAGACATCAGGCGAACTGGCCAGCGCCGTGGGGAAGAACTGGCAGGCCAGCAACAAAGAAAGCAGGGCCGCGAAGCCCTGCCGGGTGAATCGTTTCATAATACACTCCATTTCTATCCGTAATTTGGGGCTGCGGCCCCTGTTTCAATCGTGTTTTATAAGTATAGCAGGTCTTAAGGGGGAATGTAAGTTGCAAAAGATACAAAAAATAAAAGAAAATGCCAAAAATTCAATAATATGAAACTGCAATCGGCGTGACTGCGCTTGCGCAGGGCCGCATGGGGCCGTATAATGGAAAAAACGCGGCTGCGGCCGGAGATAGCCACCGCAGCCTGAAAACGGGAGGAACACCTATGAAATGGATGATCGCGTCGGACGTGCACGGCTCGGCATATTACTGCAAAAAGCTGCTGGAGGCATTTGTACAGGAGGGAGCGGATCGTCTGGTGCTGCTGGGGGATATCCTCTATCACGGCCCCCGCAACGACCTGCCACGGGAGTATGATCCCAAGCAGGTGACGGCCATGCTCAACGGCTGCCGGGAGAAAATTCTGTGCGTGCGGGGCAACTGCGACGCGGAGGTGGACCAGATGGTGCTGGAATTCCCGGTTCTGGCGGAGTATGCCCTGCTGGATCTGGGAGAGCGCCTGGTCTATGCCACCCACGGCCACAAGTACGGCCCGGACTGCCTGCCGCCCCTGCGGACGGGAGACGTACTGCTGTGCGGCCATACCCATGTGCCCGCCTGCCGGGAGATCGAGGGGATCTGGTACCTGAATCCCGGCTCCGTGTCCATGCCCAAGGAGGAGAGTGCCCCTGGCTATATGACGCTGGAGAACGGACACTTTGCCTGGCGGGATTTTGAGGGCCATACCCTGCGCACCTTCACCCCGGGGGAGTAAGACTTGTACTGGAACAGTCTCAATGATGCGCTGCGGCGCCAGTACGGGACGAAGGTCTACAAGCTGGCCCTTTCCTCCGGCTGCACCTGCCCCAACCGGGATGGGACCCTGGGCAGCCGGGGCTGCATCTTCTGTGACGGCGCCGGTGCCTTTGCCCAGGCCGGGCCGGTCCGGCAGCAGATCGAAGCGGCCAAGGCCCGGGTGGCGAGCAAGGCCGGGCCGGATGCCAGGTATATTGCCTACTTTCAGTCCTTTACCAATACCTACGGTCCTGTGGAGCGCCTGCGGGAGCTCTATACCGAGGCCATGGAGCCCGACGAGATAGCGGCATTGTCCATCGCCACCCGGCCGGACTGTCTGGGGGCGGAGATCCTGGCGCTGCTGGAGGAGCTGGGGCGGCAAAAGCCGGTCTGGGTGGAGCTGGGGCTCCAGACCATCCACCCCGCCTCCGCTGCCTATATCCGCCGGGGCTACGATCTGCCGGTATACGACCAGGCGGTGGCGCAGCTGAAAGCGGCGGGCATTACCGTGGTGGTCCACCAGATCCTGGGCCTGCCCGGGGAGAGCCGGGAGATGATGGCCGAGACTGCCCGTTACATCGGCGCCTCCGGAGCGGACGGGGTGAAATTCCACCTGCTCCATGTACTGCGGGGCACGGATCTTGCAGCCCGCTGGGCGGCGGGGGAGGTGCCCATCCTGACCCTGGAGGAATACATCGACGCGCTGGAAGCCTGTGTGCGCAGTATTCCCCGCCATGTGGTGATCCACCGGCTCACAGGGGACGGCGCCAAGCGGGACCTGTTGGCCCCTCTTTGGAGCGGGGACAAAAAGCGGGTCTTGAACGCGGTGCACCGTGCCTTTGCCCTCCATGATGTGGAGCAGGGCAGCGACTTATAAAGGAAAAGCCGTCCGGCCTTTGGCCGGGCGGCTTTTTTTCTCAGGTGGTTTCCAACTGGGGCAGTTCGTCCAGAGAGGCAAACGTAAAGCCCATCTCCTCCCAGCGGGTCAGAAGATCGTCCAGGATCTCCGCGTTGGTGCGGGAGGTGGAGTGGAGCAGCACGATGGCACCGTCGTGGATGCGGGGCAGCAGCTTGCTGTAGGCCTGCTCCGCCGTGGGCTGGTCGTCTACGTACCAGTCCACATAGGCAAGGCTCCAGAACACGGTGGTGTAGCCCAGGGCGTGGGCCTGGCGGAGGTTTTCCTCGCTGTATTTGCCCTGGGGCGGGCGGTAGAACCGGGACATGGTCTTGCCTGTGGTGGACTCATACAGCTCTTCCAGGGACTCCAGCTCCTTGCGGAAGGACTCCTGGTCAGCGATGGCAGACATGTCCGGGTGGTGGTAGGTGTGGTTTCCCACGATGTGGCCCTCCTCGGCCATGCGGCATACCAGCTCCGGCGCCGTCTCCACCATGTTGCCCACTACGAAGAAGGCTGCGGGGGCGTTGTGCTTTTTCAGCGTGTCCAGAATGGAGGCGGTGTAGCCGTTTTCATAGCCGCAGTCAAAGGTCAGATAGAGGACCTTTTTGCCGGTGTCTCCCAGAAAGTAAGCGTTGTATTGGGCCAGATCCTCGGCGGTGGCGTTGCCTACCGGGGTCTTGCCTTCCTCGGGGAATGCAAGGCCCCAGTTGTCGGCGCTAGCGGGAATGGCCGCGTCGGCAGCAGCAGGCAGCATGCCGGCCCGGAGGGAGGTGACAAAGGTGAACAGCGCCCCGCAGGCGCACAGTGCGGCGGCTGCCGCCATGATACGATGGATACGAGACATAGGATTCCTCCTGGTGATTTGAGCGTTTGTTCTAGTCTGCCGCAAAGATGCGGAGGCTATGCGCGCAAAACCCTTGCATTCCCCCATTTCCTATGGCAAAATAGGAATTAAAAAAAGGGGGGAGGACGGTATGCGGATTTCCACAAAGGGGCGCTATGCCCTGCGGCTGATGACGGACATCGCCGTGCACGGACAGGACGGGTGGGTCTCTCTGAAGGATGCCGCCGCCCGACAGGGCATTTCTGTGAAGTATCTGGAGCAGATCGCCGGCATCCTGAGCCGGGCGGGACTGCTCCACAGCAGCCGGGGCGCCCAGGGGGGCTACCGCCTGACCCGTGCGCCGGAGGAGTATCCCCTGGGGGACATCCTGCGGCTGACGGAGGGAGACCTGGCGCCGGTGGCCTGCCTGGAGGGCGGAGAGAATTGCTGCGCCCGGTGCGATACCTGCGCCACGCTGGACTTCTGGACGGGCCTTTACGCGGCGGTACAGCAGTATGTGAACCAATATACGCTGGCGGATCTGGTCCGGTCCCAGCAGGAAAAAGAGAAGTGAGAGGCGCTGCCGGGACGTTTGTCCGGGCGGCGCCTTTGGCTGGATGGAGCGAAGCATGGAGTTTGCGGAATTTGAACGGAAATACGGCCTGACGCTGGACCCTCAGCAGGCGGCCGCTGTGCAGGCGGTGGAGGGATCGGTGCTGCTTTTGGCGGTGCCCGGCAGCGGCAAGACCACGGTGCTGGTCAGCCGCATCGGCTATATGCGCTTTGCCCGGGGCATTCCGGCGGAAAAGATCCTCACCATGACCTACACGGTGGCGGCGGCCGGGGACATGCGGCGGCGCTTTGCGGCCCTGTTTGGCGCCCAGGCGGCGGAGGAACTGGAATTCCGCACCATCAACGGCGTGTGCAGCCGCATTATCCGCCTTTACGAGCGGCGGCTGGGCCGCACGGCCTTCCGGCTGCTGGAGGCAGGCGAACAGGTAGCACTGCTGGGTGAGCTGTACCGCCAGCGGGCGGGGGAGTTTGCCCCGGAGGGTACGGTCAAGGCCCTGGGCGCGGCAATTACCTATGTGAAAAACCAGATGCTGGGAGAGGAGCAGCTCTCGGAGGTCTCGGTGGAGGGCGTGGATTTCCCGCCCTTTTACCGGGCCTACTGCGCATCGCTCCGGGAGCGGCGATGCATGGACTATGATGACCAGATGGTCTATGCCTTGGAGATTCTGCGCCGTTACCCGGCGCTTCTCCGGGAGATCCAGGACCGGTATACCTATTTCTGCGTGGACGAGGCCCAGGATACTTCCAAGATCCAGCACCGGATCGTACATCTGCTCTCCTCCCGGAGCAAGAACATCTTCATGGTGGGCGACGAGGACCAGAGCATCTACGGTTTCCGGGCGGCCTTTCCCCAGGCCCTCACCGGCTTTGACCGGCTCTATCCCGGCGCACAGATTTTGTATCTGGAGCGGAACTACCGCTCCAACGCCCGCATCGTGGAGGCGGCGGACCGCTTCATCCAGAAAAATGAAAACCGCAAGCCAAAGCACATGGTGCCCACCCGCCCCGCCGGGGAGCCGGTGCGGGAGATCCAGGTCTATAACCGGCAAAAGCAGTACCGCTATCTGGAGACGCTGGCCCGCACGTGCGAGCAGGAGACCGCAGTGCTGTACCGGGACAACGACAGTGCCCTGCCGCTGATCGACCTTTTAGACCGGTCCGGCACGCCCTACCGCTGCCGGCAGGTGGAGGGCAGTTTTTTTTCCAACCGGGTGGTGCGGGACATCTGCGATATGCTCCGCTTTGCGGACGACCCCTGGGACGGGGCGCTGTTTTTGAACTTTTACTATAAGCTGGGGGCTGGCATCAGCCGCCTGGCGGCCCAGGAGGCGGTGCAGCAGTGCAGCCGGGAGGGGGAGACCATCCTGGGCTATATCGCGGGCCTCGAGTCCGTCTCGGCCTGGACCCGGCGGCAGTGCAAGGCCCTGGGGACTCACTTTGAAAACCTCCGGGGCGAGCGGGCGGACAAGGCCGTTTACCGCATCGTCCACTTCATGGGCTACGGCGCCTATCTGGAGGAGCGGGGCATGGACGCCGGAAAGGCGGAGCTTCTGGAGGCGCTGGGCGAGCAGGCCACCGATCCACGGGCGCTGCTGGAGCGGCTGGTGGAGCTGGAGGCGGTGGTGCGCGCCGGAGGCAGCGGAGAAAACAGCCCTCTGATCCTCTCTACCATCCATTCCAGCAAGGGCCTGGAGTATGATCGGGTCATTTTGATGGACGTGGCGGACGGGATCTTCCCCAAGGCCCTGCCGGACAAGTCGGCCTCCCAGGAGGAAAAGGACGCCTACGAGGAGGAGCGGCGGCTTTTTTATGTGGGTATGACCCGGGCCAGGGAGTCCCTGGCGGTGATCACGTTCCGCAAAGACGGCCTGCGCTCCGCCTTTTCCCGGGAGCTGTTTCCGGAGAAGAAGCCGCCGGCTGCGAAACCGGCTGCCATTCCGGCAGCTGGCAGCAGGAGAACGACGCAGCCGGATCAGGGTTATGTGGACGGCGCGCGGGTGCGTCACCGGCAGTTCGGCCCCGGCACCATCCTGGGCCGCACCGGGGATATTGCCACCATCTCCTTTGACAGCGGCGCATGTAAGCGCCTCTCCATGGCCACGGCGCTGCGGATGGGACAGCTGACCAAAGAAGCATAGAATCAGAAAAACACCGCCCGGGCGTTTGCCTGGGCGGTGTTTTTACAGGGGAGTGCTTGCAGTGTTTGCTTACAGGGACTTCTCGTAGGACTCGATCATCTTCTTGAACGTGTGTCCCGTACGACTTTTGAGATTCTGAAGGTACTTGTCCGCGGCTTCCCCGGTAAAGAGCTTGATTTGCAGGCGCATGGAGCCGTCATCCTCCGGCGTGGCGAAGATCTTGTCGATATACTGATCCACGAAGGCCTTGCTGATGACGCCGTCCGCCGCGTCACGCTGGGCTTCCTGCAGTGTTTGGCGGATAGCATCCATGCGTTTTTTGAAGTCCTCCTTGGAAAGCTGCTGCTGTTCCAGCGCATCGATCTGCCGCTCCGCCTCCTGAATCTCCTGGTCACACGCCTTGTTCATAGAGAGAAAGTCCCGGTCGGAGAGCTGCCCGGCGGCGTTGTAGCCCAGGAGCTTGCTTTTTTTCTTCCGGGCCAGATCGGCCTGGTCTCTTAGATCAGTGATCTGCCGGGCGGTGTCTTCGCCGTCGGTGAGGGTCTGGTACATTTCAATATACTCCTCTGCTAAGGCCTGGGCGCTTTCCTCCGTCTCCCGGAACACCTCATAGAGCAACGGCTTGAGCTCCTCTTCGTAGATGGGGAAGGAGGGGCAGGAGTCGGCACCGTTTTTGATCTTGCCGGAGCAGACCCACTTGCTGTTCTTGCGTCCGCTGCGGTCCACGCTGTCCCGGCGGTAGTAGGCGGCACCGCAGTGGGTGCAGCAGAGCTTTCCGGTGAGGAGGTTGGCGTGATTGCACACGCCCCGGCGGTTCTTCACGTCCTCGCTGCGCCGCCGGAGCACCTGGTTGGCCGTGTCCCAGAGCGCCTCGTCCACAATGGCCGGAACGATTTGACCGGTCTCGTCCTTGAACATGACCCATTCCTCCGGCGGGAGGAATTTCTGCTTTTTGGTGAACAGATCGATGACCTTGACCTTGTTGCCCACGTAGTAGCCCTTGTATTTAGGGTTTGCGATCATGCCGGACATGGTGGTGTGGGCGATCTTTCTTCCGTTGTGGTTGCGGTAGCCCTTTTCCCAGAAGCGGGTCTCGATCTGCTTCATGGAGTAGTCCCCGGCGGCGTAGAGGGTGAACAGTTCCCGCACCATGGGGGCCTCGGCCTCGTCGATGACCAACCGCCCGGCCTCCTTCCGGTAGCCGAAGATCCGGCTGTTGCCCAGCACCACCCTGTTTTTGATGGCCTGCTGGTGGCCGAACTTCACCCGGCTGGAGAGCTTGCGCAGCTCGTCCTGGGCGATGCCGGACATGATGGTCAGCCGCAGCTCGCTGTCCTCGTCCAGCGTGTTGATGTTGTCGTTCTGAAAAAACACCCCTACTCCGGCGGAGAGCAGTCGGCGGGTGTACTGGATGGAGTCCAGGGTGTTGCGGGCAAAACGGGTGATCTCCTTGGTGAGGATGAGGTCAAAGCACCCGGTCTCCCCATCCTCGATCATCCGGTGGAAATTCTCCCGCTTTTTGGTGGTGGCGGCGGAGAGTCCCTCATCGATGTAGCCGTCTACATAGGTCCAGCGGGGATTCCTGCCGATCAGGTCCCGGTAGTACTGGACCTGGTTGCCCAGAGAGTTCAATTGCTCGTCGGACTCGCTGGATACCCGGGCATAGAAGGTGACACGCAGGGGCAGATCATAGATGGTTTGGGTTTTCAGCTGCTGGCGGACGCTGTGGATGTCCATGGGTTTGCCTCCGTAGTTGGTTTTATCATCATTATTATAAAAAAGTCTTGAAAAAATGCAATGAAGGACCAGAAAGTGGAGAAAATTGGTATGGATTCCGTGACGGTAAAGCGGGGCGCTTAGAGGCTGGCAGTAGTGAACGCCCCGTTTTTTTTCCATGAAGTTGGGAAAAGCTGAGAAAGCCGGGCCGCCGGACGGAACGTACATACCAGATCCAAAGACCGGAGGAACGCAAAATGAGGGAACTTGGCTCCAGAGCAGATGCATTTCGGTGCGGAACATTGCTGTACTATAATCAGGTGCTGCGGGAGAAAGAATTGATCACGGAGCAGGAGTACCGCCAGATGCAGGGGAAGATCCGGCAAAGTTATCAGAGGAAGGAAACGGACCCGTGAAGCTCTCGGCGAAATATCTGTGAAATTTCTGAGATGTGCCTGGTCCTGAGCGGGAGCCGTCAACAGCGCCTTCCGCTCTTTTATGTGCTTCTCTCAGCGGTGCGGACCAGGTGACAAGCGGAGAAATCCTGGCTTGACTTACTGGAATTGTCAAAATTGCATAAAATATCAAAATGGATTTGTATACAATAACTGGGAGCTTTTGAAGATAAATCTGCAAAATGACACCGTTTGTGTAACCGGCGTCCGCTATACTGGGGTCAGAACTTGAGGAAGGGGGGACACCATACATGCAGAAGCGAATGTGGCAGAATGCATACCGAACGACTGTGGTGTGCGTGGACTCCTACGATGACGGCGTTTTGGCTGGCCGGATGTATAACCCCGGGCTGCAAAACGGCGAGCGGTTCCACGGATTGATGCAGTTTCTGATCAAAATGGAGGACCTGCTGGATACATTGCAGTTTCCGCAGCCCTTCATGGACAGCCGCGGCTTTTCCCCTATCAGGGGACAGGCTGCTTCGGCGCCGGTTTCAGAGCAGCACCAGCAGGGGAAGCGCGCGACCTTTGCGCTCAAGGTCCTGTTCCGGCAAAATGCCAGCTGGCAGGGTTCTGTCACCTGGCTGGAAGGAGGGAGAGAGGAGAGTTTCCGCAGTGTGCTGGAATTGGTGCTGTTGATGGACAGCGCCCTCTCAACGGGAGAGTCCTGACACAGCGCGCTGCACAGAGCGTGTCAAAGACCAACGGCGTGGGAGCCGCGCATAGAAATCACTGAAACGGCAAACCGTCTGAAAGGGCGGGACGCAAAGCCAGGGGGCTAAAGCGGCGACGCTGCCATGCCGGCCCGGCCGCCAAGGATTTCATTCTCAAAATCTTGTGATGAAAAGGAGAATGAATCATGGCAAAGAAGAGTAAACGCGTATTGTCCGTACTGCTGACGCTGGTGATGATCGTGGGTTTGCTGCCCACCAGCGTATTTGCTGAGGATGCCACCAGCGGCACGGTAGAGTGGCAAAAAGATAGCTGGACATTCAGCGGTGATGGAAAAGTCGCTCATAAAAAGACCATTGAAAAAACAGGCGAAAACGAGTTTGAGATCACCCTGAGTGTCAAGACTATGGAGGAGATCAAGGAGCAGGCCGTTTCTGAGGACGCTGCGGTTGTGCTGGTCATGGACGTGTCCAACAGCATGAAGGAAACCGTGGACGGCAAGGAACCTGATGATGCCTCCGAGCAGCGGATCTACAAGGCGAAGGAAGCTGCCAAGAACTTCATTGACAGCTTTGCCGCCGATGATGCCCAGCGCAAGGTGGCCCTTGTGGAATTCGGCTCCTCTGCTTACACGGTGCAGGGGTGGACGGATATCGACTCTGCCAAGAGCGCTGTGGACAATGTGGGGATCAATTTTGAGTATCCCAACTGCACCATCCAGGGCCCGCACACCCATGATGTGAATACCATTGAATGGGGCGGATTATTGGGAATAAGATGGCGCTGCAGTGTGAAAGGGTGCGACCTCTATAGAGAAACAACACCGATTTATCCTTGGTTTAACTGGTATTGGATTTTGGATCGTGAATATAACGGCCATACCCATGAGCAGACCTTTAACGGCCCCCACGGCGAAACGCTGACGGACGGCGGCGGCACCAACATTGAAGGCGGCCTGCAGCTGGCTGACAACCTGCTGGGCAGCAGCGACATCAGCAACATTAAAAACCGCTATGTGGTGCTGATCACCGACGGTGTTCCCACCTATCATGTCTATCAGGGCCGCGATAATTCCAGCCTGACCTTCATTGAGGGACAGTCCGGCGGCGGCAACTATGCGGCACCGTCTGATTATCAGAACGTTCCCAATGTAGCCAATAGCATCAAGTCCCAGGCGACCCTTTACACGGTTTCCTACGCCAGTGACAAGGTGAAGGATAAGGTGGACGGCAAGACGATCGACGCCTGGCTGGCCAGCTTTGCAAACAAGAACGTTGCGGCAGGTGCTGATATCGACTTGGGTCTGGGCCAGATCAGCCAGATCATCCAGAACCAGGCTAAGGCATGGATCCTTACGGATCCCATCCCTGCGTCGAATTACATCACCTTCAGCTTTGATGATAACGAAGGTATTCCTGACTTGGCTACAAACCCCGGCACTGTTTTTGGTTATGACAGCACGAAGGGAGAGCTGGTCTGGAATCTGAAGGCAGACCCCCCTAAGCGGACTGAGCAAGAAAACGGTGTAACGTGGCATATTTATGAAGAAACATATACCATTCGTCTGAACACGGCCGGCAAGGGATTTGTGGAAGACAAACCCTATGAGACCAATGGCACCACGACCCTTTCCTATATGGTCACGGAAAACGGACAGCTGAATCCTGAACTGCAGTACACGAAGCTGGTGGTGCCTACGGTCAGCGGCAAGATCCCTGAGTACGAGTATCATGTGGAGTACTACCTGCAGGGCAATGCTAAAAAGGGAGAGTATAAAGATTACGAGCTGAAGAAGTCTGATACCCCCATTTTGGCCGACCTGCACAGCACACCGACCATCCTGGTTGATGGAAAGATTCCTCAGCATATTCAGGACAAATACAAAGGCGAATTATATCATTGCGCGGGTGCCAATCCGGCATCCGTGACCATCACGAACGACCCGACCAGTAACGTGATCAAGGTCTACTATGACCACGATACCGTGGACGTGACCGTCAATCACTACTACAAGACCATCACCATTGCGGAGGATGGTACCAGCGACAAAGAGACCGCCAAGTATGATGGCCCCCATACCGAGACCTACGAGGACCGCAATGTGGGCGATGAGTTCACGGCGGTAAAGAATGAAGATCCCGACGGTAATCACTATACCTTCGAGCAGGATAAGTCGGATCCCCTTACGATCGATAAGCTGGGATATGAAAATGATCCCATTGACCTCTATTATGTCCGTACGGTGGACCAGCGGAACGCGGCCAACATCCTGGAGCAGTATGTGCTCGTCGACAAAACCTGGGAGCTGAACGATCAGGGTAAGTATGAGCTCGTAGAGAAGTCCAGCGATCCCCATGAGGTCTATGACAGCAAGGACGTTCCCAATGCCGACTGGAGAGAGTTTGACGAGTATACCGCCGTGGTAGAAAAGCCGGCTGTTATCAATGATGGCTATACCTTCGACCATGCAGAGGCTACAAACGGCATTGTTGCTGACACGCAAGCAAAAACGATCCTTGATGCGGGCGACAATACCCTGACCCTCTACTACGAGAAGCAGCTGCCTGATACCCGCGTGCCGGCGACCGTCACCATCCGCCACTTCTATACCATGGACCGCACCTATATTGATGAAAACGGTGAGGTCAAGCATGAGAAGTATACCGATCAGTTGGACGAGAAGGCCACGGTCACCGTGACGGAGGACATCTATGTGGGTGAGTCCTTCACGGCGGGGGCAGAGTTCCTGAAGACGGAATACGATGGCTTCCAGTTTGCTCCGAATGAGACCAACGATTATACGCTGGAAACGCTGAGCGGTAATTCGAATGAGAACGTCATCAATATCTACTATACGTACAATGGTTCCCAGACGCCTGATGAGGCGGCTATCACGGTGGTCCATGAGTACTATGATGCCACGAGGATCTATAATGAGGAGACCGACGAGATCGAGATCGACTATGCGCTCAATGACGAATTGACCGAGGAGATCAGCTATCCCAATGCAGCTCACCCCCTCTACAATGTGCTGTATGTGGGCCAGAAGTTTGAGGCTCCTCTGAATCCGGTGGCGGGCTATGAGTTCAATGAAGCTAAGTCCGATGAACGTGTCGTGAACGCACTGGCAGCCACCAATGCCCCCATCACTCTGTGCTACTACGAAACCGATCCCGACGAGGGACGGGATGAAGCCTCCATTGCGGTCCGGCATACCTATAAGACCAACTGGACGGTGGCCAACCCCAGCGGTCTGGGCACCACGGTGAGCCCGGATACCGATGCCCAGAGCATAGTGAGAGACGAAAATCTGGACAATTACTCCGGCCATCAGGGTGACCCCTTCACGCCTACTCCCAACACCAGCTACAAGGATAAGGACGACTATGTACTGACCAGCGGTAATGCAGGCGAGGTCACGTTGAAGGCCACGGGCTCCAACGGTACCATTGAGCTGGTGTATGAGCGGTCTGATAGTGATCTGACCCCCGCAACCTACACGGTGACCCACCACTATAACCTGCGCACCATGTCTTTGGTCAACGGCACCGCTCAGTGGAGCAACTGGCAGGAAGTGGGCTCGTCCGATAGCTTCACCATCAATGGCGGCCAGCAGCTTCCCGCGGAACTTTACATTGGAAACACCTTTGAGGTGGATAAGGCGGAGACCTTTGCCTATGACCTCAACGGCGACGGTGTGGCGGAGAATCTGACCTTCACTATGGGTGCCGATCCCGGCCTGACGGTGAAAGTGGACGAAGCGACCGGTCATCTGGACATTTACTACTATTACAGTGACGAGTTGCCCAAGGCGCCTGTCCGGGTGCGTCATGAGTATACCGAGCACAAGTTCCTGTATTCTCCCTCCGGCGTGGAGATTGAGGATACCAAGGTCACCTATAATCCCAGCTCCAGCAACTGGATCATTACCTGGTACTATGTGGGCGAGACCGCGCTGGTGGAGCCGCTGCCTCTGGACTACACCTATGACGGCACCTCCAACGGTACGCTCAATGCCGATGGCAAGGTGGAGCTCACTGTGGCCTCCGGCAACAACGATGTGATTCTCAGTTACAGCAAGGAAACCGACCGCAGAGACAGCGCTTCCGTCACGGTGACACACATTTACAAGACCCGTGACTATGACGGCAGCACCACCGAGGTCAGCAGAAATTCCAATACGGTTCCTTATTTTGCGGGCATGCCTTTCACGGTGTCCTATAACACGATGGGTGGCATTTATCCCAAGAACGGAATTTCCGTGACCGCCAGCGGCGAGTACACCGAGACGGTCATGCAGGACGCGGTAACGCTGGCAAATGTGGTCAGTGGTGACAGCAACAGCATTACCATCACCTATATCCGCGACGTGGATACCCGCGAGACTACCAAGGTGCAGGTGACCTACAACTACTACGCACGGGATACCTACACCGATGATGATACCATGAGCGATGCAGACTATATCGCGCAGGAGGGCATGCAGCCCGAGTACACTGTGGTGGAGATCCTGGAGAGCAAGGCGCAGGGCGTGTGGGTCGGCCATGAGTACACCGCGGCCGATAAGCCCGAGTACACGGTTGGCGAGGGCGACGAGGCGGTTACGCTGACCTATGGCTTCGTCAACTCCACGCCCGAGGGCCGCAAGATCGCATCTCTGGCGGCTATGGAGGAAGGAACCACTGCTGTGCCCGAGGCCAACAAGATCGTGGCGAACTACCTGCGCAAGTACTCCACCGATCCCGGCGACGTGGCTTACACCGTGGTGCACGAGTACTATTCCAACGGCAACTTTGTCGGCCACATCGTTGACGAGACAGGCATCGGCAAGGTAGGCAGCACCATTCGTGCCGAAGACATCACCAAGATCACCAGCTTTGAGGGACGGACCTATCGGTATCGTGACGCTGATCCCGAGAGCATGGTGCTGGTGGGTGCCAGCGATCCCGAGATCATGGCTTTGGCAGCTGACGGTGAAGAGAACGTCATGACCCTGCGCTACACCCGGACTTCCGGCGGTGGCGGCGGCGGTTCCACCGATCCTGATCCCGATCCCGAGCCTCCCACGGATATCGAAGATCCCGATGTCCCCACCACGGAGCTGCCTGAGGAGCCTACCGATCCTGCAGAGCCCGTAGAGGAGCCCACCGAGATTGAAGAGCCCGATGTCCCCATGGCTGAGGCTCCCGAGACCGGCGATTCCAACTTCGCTTATCTGCACCTGTTGTCCCTGGCGTCCGCCATGGGCCTGGCAGCGCTGTTCATCAGCGACAAGCGGAGCAAGAAGCATCGCGACGAGACCTGATCGGATCTGATCAGGACCGGCACGCCCAAGGTATGACCGGCTGAACAAAAGACGAGGAGGACTGCAACAGCAGTCCTCCTCGTTTTTTTACAGACAGAGGGAAAGCCGGTATGTAACGGCGGTTTGATGTCCGGGGGCGGTGCGGTCGGTTCGGAGCAGCACCGAAGTTCGTATGGGTACCATGTTCTTGACCATCTGACCGCCCACGGAACCGGCCTCGCGGGAGGTCAGGTGGCCGTTGTAGCCCTCCTTCAGGTTGACGCCGACCTCGGCAGCAGCCTCCATCTTGAACTTGTCCATGGCGGAACGGGCCTCGGGAACGTTGATCTTATTGTTGTTCTTGCTAGACATAATCGTTTCTCCTTTTCATCATAACAAACTGTGCGAATCACTGGGTATCGCGAGCATAGTTTGACTCGAAGCGTCGGGAATATGCCGCTTTTTCGCCGGTAAAATTTCTCATTGCGCAAGCGGTCGAGAACTTTCCTGAAAAGGACGCAATTGACTGTTGCTCAAATTCCGCGGCCCATGTATAATAAAAACAGATAATCAGCCATAGATAATTCCTGGAGGGAGGAACCTCTTTGCAAAAGCGAAACCAAATGATTTTTCCGGCGACCATCGCCTTTTCCATCGGATTGATGGTGCTGGGACTATTTTTGCAGGACCCGGCGGAGATCCCCATGGGCCTTTACCATATCGTCACCATGCAGGACCTGCTCATCACCGACTACGTTTACATTGCAGGACCTGGCGCCGCCCTGGTCAACGCGGGATTGGTGACCATCATCTCCATCTGTATCATCAAGTTTTCCGGAGATCCCTATAACGGCTTTACCATTGTGGAGATGGGACTGATGGCGGGCTTTTCCCTGTTCGGCAAAAATGTGCTGAACATCTGGCCCATCATCCTGGGCACCTGGCTTTACGCCAGATACCAGCGGGAGCCCTTTTCCAAGTATGCATCCGTCTCGCTGCTGGCCACGTCCCTTGCGCCTCTGGTGAGCTATATGGCCTTGGGCAGCATCCACGCCAGCTTGCCCCTGGGCATTCTGGTGGGCATCGTCATCGGCTTTATTCTGCCGTCGCTGTCGGCCTATACCTATAAGATCCAGAACGGCATGAACCTCTATAATATGGGATTTGCCTGCGGATTGTTCGCCATGATGGTGGTGCCGGTGCTGACGGCATTCGGTGACAAGCCGGACTCCGTGCTTTACTGGGCCCAGGGCTACAATGAGAAGTTTTCCATTGTGCTGGGCATTTTGTGCATGGTGCTCATCCTGCTGGGCTTTTTTGCAACGCCTGTTCCGCCCTGGGCGGTGTGGGCCGGCTACCGGCGTCTGATCTCTACCACCGGCCGGGCACCCAGCGATTATCTGCGTATGTTCGGCGCCGGGCCGGTCATGGTGAACATTGGCTGTAACGGCATTCTGGGTGTGCTGTTCGTTCTGCTGATTGGCGGCGACCTCAATGGTCCCACCATCGGCGGTATCTTCACCATCATGGGCTTTTCCGCCTTTGGAAAGCACCCGTTCAACATCATCCCGGTCATGGCGGGTGTGTCCTTGGGCGCATATGGTATGCACTATTCGCCCAACTACCCCTCCTTGCAGCTGGCAGGTCTGTTCGGCACCACGCTGGCCCCCATCGCCGGACACTTCGGCTGGCCCTTCGGCATTCTGGCGGGCTTCATCCACTCGGCCCTGGTGCTGCAGACCGGCGGCCCGGTGGCCGGACTGAACCTCTATAACAACGGTTTTTCCGGCGGACTGATCGCCATTGTCCTCTATCCCACCATCACGGCCATCTGGAAGCACCGGCGGCCCACCCTGCGGGACGAGGACTATTACGACCTGTTTGAGGACAGCGCCCCCATCGATACCTCTTTCTGGCGGACCAGCCGGAAAGAGAGCACGCCTCACTCCACCCATGAGATGCACTCGCCTGCACTGCGAGACGGCCCCAATTCCCGCATGAAGGACGATGAGCCGGAGAAGTCCGAAATTCCATAAACGGTGCAAAAAGCCGCTGCCCGGCCCGGGCGGTGGCTTTTTTGTGGAAAGATCCGCTTGCTTTTTCCGGCTCCCTGTGGTATATTGTGCAACTGAAAACGATTCTCAAATTAGGAGGAATAACAGTTGTTGAAAAAGGGATTCTGCTTGCTGATGCTGTGCGCCCTGCTGCTGACCGGCTGCGGTGCCAAAGAGAGCGCGGAACAGACGGAAGAAGGGGAAAAGACGCTGAAGATCGTGGCGACGGTGTTTCCCGCTTACGATTTCGCCCGCACCTGCGGCGGGGAGGACGTGGAGGTGACACTGCTGCTGCCGCCGGGCACGGAGAGCCATTCCTATGAGCCCACGCCGGCGGACATTCTGGCGGTGCAGGAGTGCGACCTCTTCTTGTACCTGGGCGGCGCGTCCGACGCCTGGGTGGATACCATCCTCTCGGCGGCGGAGCCTACCGGCCGCACGCTCAAGCTCATGGACTGCGTGGATCTTCTGGAGGAAGAGACCGTGGAGGGCATGGAGGAAGAGAAGCATGACCATGACCACGAGGAAGAGCTGGGCCAGGTCAAGGAGTATGACGAGCATGTGTGGACCTCTCCCCGGAACGCTGCCCAGATCGTCCGGGACATTGTGGACGTGATGGGAGAGCTGGCGCCGGAGAGCGCCGAGGCGTTCCGCACTCGGGGTGAGGCGTACGCCGAACAGATCGAGGTGCTGAATCAGCAGTTCCGGGACTTTTTCGACTCCCTGCCCAGCCGGACCATCGTCTTTGGCGACCGCTTCCCCCTGCGCTACTTTGCCGAGGAGTACGATCTGGACTACTACGCCGCCTTCCCCGGCTGCAGCACCCAGACGGAGCCCTCTGCCGCAACCATCGCCTTTTTGACCGACAAGGTGCGCGACGAACATATCTCCACCGTGTGGTATATCGAGTTTTCCAACCACCTGGTGGCGGACAGCATCGCTGAGGCCACCGGCACGAAAACCGCCATGTTCCATACCTGCCACAATGTCTCCCAGGAGGAAATGGACAGCGGTGCCACCTACCTTTCCCTGATGGAGGGGAACCTGGAGACCCTGCGGGCCAACCTGCCGTAAGCGGTTGCGCCCGGCGGCGGAATCTGGTATGCTGGAGGAACGGAGGAGGGATGCCCCGTGGAGGGGAAGTTTGACTTTTTGAATCTGCAGTTTTTTACCAAGGCGTCGGTGTATCCCGGCAGCATCGGCACCTTTCGCTACCGCTTCCAGCGCACCGGCTGGATGAACGACGGCACCATCCAGGTGTGGGTGTATGAGAACATCAGCTTCGAGCTGGCCCAGGACGTGGAGACGGAGACCTTCCCCTGGACGGAGGAGGGCGTGGAGGCCATCCGGGCATGGCTGACGGAAAAGCTGGAGACCCGGGGCAGCGAGCCCTATCGGATTTGGGCTGGTAACCATGTGCGGGACGGAAAGAGCGAGGAGGCAAAGGCATGAACAATCTGCTGCGGGAAAAGCTTTTGCAGGGCGGACACGCCCTGGGCACCTTTTATGAGCTGGGCGGCATCGCCGCGGCCCAGTGCATCGGCATCGCCGGCATGGACTTTGCCATTGTGGATACGGAGCACGGCCCCGCCGATGTGGAGAGCGCCCTGACCGCCATCACGGCCCTGTCTGCCCGGAACTGCACGCCCCTGGTGCGGGTGAAGGATGTGACCCGTCCGTCGGTTCTGAAGATGCTGGACGTGGGCGCCCGTGGACTGGTGGTGCCGGACGTGCAGACGGTGGACGAGGTGCGGCGCCTGGTGGAGTACGCCAAGTACTACCCCCTGGGCCGCCGGGGCTTTGCGCCCACCCTCTCCGGCGGCTACGGCTTTGACCCGGAGTGCGCGGATACGGCGGGCTATTTTGCCCACTGCAACCGGGAGACCATGCTCATTCCCCAGTGTGAGACCCTGGGCGCTCTGGAGCATATCGAGGAGATCACCGCCATGGAGGGCGTGGACGGCATTTTTGTGGGCCCCTACGATCTGTCCGTGGCGTTGGGTAAGCCTGCCCAGATGGATGACCCGGACCTGCAGGCGGCCATCGACCGGGTGCTTGCGGCCTGCAAAAAGCACGGCAAGTGCGCCATGATCTACGCCGGGGACGCTGCTGCGTCTGCCGCCTTCTTCCGGCGCGGCTTTGACTGCGTGGCCTGCGGCATGGATTCCATTTTCCTCATCCAGGCACTGCGGACGCTCAAAGCCGATGTGGAGGAGCAGATGGGCTAAGGCCACTGCTTAAACGATGAAAAAAGCCTGTCCCAATCGGGACAGGCTTTTTTGTATGCAGGGGACAATCAGAACAGGCCGCTGATCTTGCCGTTTTCGTCCACGTCGATCTTTTCGGCGGCGGGCACCTTGGGAAGACCCGGCATGGTCATGATATCGCCGGTAAGGGCCACCAGGAACCCGGCGCCGGCAGAGACCTTTAGATTTCGCACAGTGATGGTGAAGCCGGTGGGAGCGCCCAGCAGAGTGGCGTCGTCGGAGAAGGAATACTGGGTCTTGGCCATGCACACGGGCAGATGGTCAAAGCCCAGAGCCGTCAGCTCGGCGGCCTGCTTGCGGGCGGCGGGGGTCAGCACCACGCCGTCGGCCCGGTAGACGCGGCGGGCGATGGCGTCCAGCTTATCCTCGATAGTGCCGTCCAGCTCATAGGCGTAGTGGAAGTCGCCGGGGGTCTCGCAAAGGCGCATGACCTCCCGGGCCAGGGCCATGCCGCCCTCGCCGCCCTTGGCCCACACCTCGCTGAGAGCCACGTTGACGCCCAGAGCCCGGCAGCGGTCCTCCACCAGCTTCAGCTCCGCATCGGTGTCAGTGGGGAAGGCGTTGATGGCCACCACGCAGGGAAGACCATAGACCTTCGTGATGTTCTCCACGTGCCGCAGCAGGTTGGGCAGGCCCTTTTCCAGAGCCTCCAGGTTCTCCGTGTTCAGCTCCGCCTTGGGCACGCCGCCGTGGTTTTTCAGTGCCCGCACGGTGGCTACCACCACCACGGCGGAGGGAGTGAGGCCCGCAAAGCGGCACTTGATGTCCAGGAATTTCTCGGCGCCCAGGTCCGCGCCGAAGCCTGCCTCCGTGATGGCGTAGTCAGCGAGGCGCATGGCCATGCGGGTGGCCATGACGGAGTTGCAGCCATGGGCGATGTTGGCGAAGGGGCCGCCGTGGATGAAGGCGGGAGTGCCCTCCAGGGTCTGCACCAGGTTGGGCTTGAGGGCGTCCTTGAGCAGCGCGGCCATGGCGCCCTCGGCCTTGAGGTCGTGGGCGGTGACGGGACGGCCGTCGTAGCCGTAGCCCACGATGATCCGGGCCAGGCGGGCTTTCAGGTCCATCAGGTCGCTGGAAAGGCACAGCACGGCCATGATCTCGCTGGCCACGGTGATGTCAAAGCCGTCCTCACGGGGACAGCCGTTGACCCGGCCGCCCAGGCCGTCCACGATATTCCGCAGCTGCCGGTCATTCATATCCACGCAGCGGCGCCAGGTGATGCGCTTAGGATCGATCCCCAGGGCGTTGCCCTGCTGGATGTGGTTGTCCAGCATAGCAGCCAGCAGGTTGTTGGCCGCGCCGATGGCGTGGAAATCTCCGGTGAAGTGGAGGTTAATGTCCTCCATGGGGATCACCTGAGCCCAGCCGCCGCCGGCGGCGCCGCCCTTGACGCCGAACACGGGGCCCATGGAGGGCTCCCGCAGTGCCACCATGGCGTTCTGGCCCAAACGGCGCAGGCCGTCCGCAAGACCCACGGTAGTGGTGGTCTTGCCCTCGCCGGCGGGGGTGGGGTTGATGGCGGTCACCAGTACCAGCTTGCCCTCCGGCCGCTCCACCTCCCGCAAAAGGCGGTAGTCTACCTTGGCCTTGTAGTTTCCGTAGAGTTCCAGATACTGCTCGTCCACCCCGGCGGTGCGGGCGATGGCGGTGATGGGCTGGGGCGTGCAGGACTGAGCGATCTCAATATCAGACAGGATCTTCATGACGGCCTCCTTTTAGATTGGTTCCCTGAAAAGGTATGACTTCACAACGATAAAACTATACCACGCCCGGCTGGAAATGGGAAGTGGGCCGGAGAAAACCGGCTCTTATTTTTTTATGGGAAAACCATAAGCAAAGCTAATATTAAAAACGGCGGCATAAATACAGCCGGACGCCATCAGGCGTCCGGCCAGGGATCAGTGGTCGAATTTGTCGATGGTGACGGACTGGCACAGCTCCGCTTTCAGCACCTGCAGCTGGGCAAAGCGCTCCGTCTGGCAGTGGAGCTGCTGGAGCTCGGGGCTGTCCCAGCTTTCCACCAGCAGCAGTACGTCGGGGTCCTGGGCATCGAAGAAGTAGTCGTACTTCCGGTTGCCCGCCTCCCGGATGGAGTTTTCCCGGACGCCCAGCTCTGTCAGGGCCCTGAAGAATTCGTCCCGTTTTCCGGGCTTGGTGCGGTAGGTCACGTTCCAGGTCAGCATGGTGAAGATTCCTCCCTATGTTCGTTATATTCGCCCACCAGCCGGGCCATGTCTTCCGGCAGCGGGGCAGTCAGTGACAAAAGCGCGCCAGTTACCGGATGCACCAGGCGCAGTGCGCAGGCGTGAAGGGCTGGGCGGGGAATAAGGGCGGTGTCCTCCGTGCCGTAGAGCCAGTCTCCGGCCAGAGGGTGGCCAATGGAGGCCATGTGTAGCCGGAGCTGGTGGGTGCGCCCGGTCTGGGGCACCAGCTTCACAAGGCTCAGCCCGTCCTGGCTGGAGAGCACCTGATAGTGGGACACGGCGGCGGCGCCGTCGGGCCGGACCATGCGGCGGATGGCGGAGTCCGGGTCCCGGCCGATAGGGGCGTCGATGGTGCCCGCGGGGGGCTCAGGACAGCCCAGGCAGATGCCCCGGTACTCCCGGTAGAACCGCTCCGTGTGGAGCTGCCGGCGCAGCAGGTCATGGACGTAGCCGCTCTTGGCCACCACCATAAGGCCGGTGGTGCCCTTGTCCAGCCGGTTGACAGAGTGGAAGATAAAGTCCCGGCCCCGGGTATAGGCCAGGGCGCCCGCTACGGTGGGGGTATCCGGCAGGAAGTTGGAGGCGTGAGCGGTCATGCCGGCGGGCTTGTTCACCACCAGCAGGTGCCCGTCCTCCCAGACCACGGGAAGCGGCCAGTTGCCCGGCGTGGGCAGTACCTTTGGGGGACGGTGGTCGCCGGTCTCCACGGTCAGCACGTCCCCGGCATGAACGATGTCCACCGTGCGGGCGTGGCTGCCGTTGAGCAAGATGCCGTTTTCGGTTCGGGTCAGCCGGGCCACGGCGTGGGTGGAAAAGTGCAGTCCGGCCTTTAAAATGTGACGGACGGTGGTGCCGTCCTCCTGGGGCTGGATGATGCGGGTGATGGTTTCCAAGGGCGCGCCCCCTTTCTTCCTCCACAATAACACATCATCAGAACTTTGCATAGCAAAATCGTCGGGAATGTGATAAAATACTTTTATCTATGCAATCCAACCAGAGGAGGAACTCCATGCTGTTATCCGCGGAACATCTCTCCATCAACTTCGGCAGCCGACAGCTGCTGGACGATGTGAATTTTTATTTGAACGAAGGGGACAAGACCGGTGTCATCGGCATCAACGGCACCGGCAAATCCACGTTTTTGAAGGTCCTGGCCGGTGTTGCGGAGCCGGACGGGGGAGCCATCACGAAAAATCCCAATGTGCAGGTGAGCTTCCTGGCCCAGAACCCGGCCATGGAGGACGAGGCCACCGTGCTGGAGCAGGTGTTCCTCCACCACGATGCCCTGTTCCGGGAGCTGAACGAATACGAGGCCAAGCGGATGCTGAATCTGCTGGGCATTCCGGACTTTGACCAGAAAGTGGGCACTCTCTCCGGCGGCCAGCGCAAGCGGGTGGCCCTGGCGGCGGCGCTGCTGCATCCGGCGGACGTGCTGGTGCTGGACGAGCCTACCAACCACTTGGACAGCGAGATGGTGGCCTGGCTGGAGGACTGGCTGCGCCGGTTCCGGGGCGGACTGGTCATGGTCACCCACGACCGCTACTTTCTCCAGCGGGTGGTGAACCACATCACGGAGCTGGACCGGGGCAAGCTCTATCACTACGAGGCCAACTACGAAAAGTATCTGGAGCTCAAGGCCCAGCGGGCGGAGATGGCGGAGGCCAGCGAGCGCAAGCGCCAGTCCATTTTGCGGGTGGAACGGGAGTGGATCATGCGGGGCTGCAAGGCCCGCACCACCAAGTCCAAGGAGCGGATCGACCGCTATGAGGCCCTGCTGAACCAGGAGGCCCCCCAGACGGACGACACGGTGCAGCTGGCGGCGGCTTCCAGCCGCCTGGGCCGCAAGATCATCGAGCTCCATGACGTGACCAAGGGCTACGAAGGAAAGACCTTGATCGACCACTTTTCCTACAATCTGCTGCGGAGCGACCGCATCGGCATCGTGGGCCACAACGGCGCGGGCAAGTCCACGCTGCTGCGGCTGATCGCCGGGGAACTGGCCCCGGACAGCGGCACGGTGGACATTGGCGCCACGGTGAAGATCGGCCACTTTTCCCAGGAGGGCCGGGAGCTGGACCTTGATCAGCGGGTGTACGATTTTATCCACGACATCGCAGACGAGGTAAAGACCGACGAGGGGACGTTCTCCGCCAACCAGATGATGGAGCGGTTTTTGTTCCCGGGGGACTTGCAGTCGGTGCCCATCGGGCGCCTTTCCGGCGGCGAGCGGCGGCGGCTGTATCTTCTCTCCGTGCTGATGGCGGCGCCCAACGTGCTGCTGCTGGACGAGCCCACCAACGACCTGGACGTGACCACGCTGTCCATTCTGGAGGATTACCTCCAGGGTTTCCCCGGCCCGGTGGTGACGGTGTCCCATGACCGCTTTTTGCTGGATAAGCTGGCTACCTCCATTTTTGAGGTGCGGGACGGTCAGGTGCTTCGCTATACCGGCAACTGGTCGGATTGGCAGCAAAAGCGGCAGGAGGAACAGACAAAGTCCGCGCCCCAGACGCCCCGCACTCAGCCCGCGCAGGAGCGGCGGAGAGAGCGGAAACTGAAATTCTCATTCAAGGAGCAGCGGGAATACGAGACCATTGACGCTGAGCTTGCCCAACTGGAGGAGGCCATCCGCCAGTGTGAGGCGGAGCAGGCGCTTTGCGGCAGCGATTATGTGAAGCTCCAGGAGCTCCAGGCGCGCCAGCAGGAGCTGGAGGCACAGCTGGAGGAAAAGACGGAGCGGTGGATCTATCTCAACGAGCTGAAAGAAAAGATCGACGCACAGGGAGAATAAGGAAAACACACAGGTGACACAGAAAGAGAAGTTTGATATAATTACAAATATTGGTGGATACAAGGGGGGAATAGCCGTTGGACGTAGGATTCGGGAATAAGAGCCAGGAGGCGGCTATTCGGGAAGAATACCGCCGGATCGATGAAAAATGGCTGAAAATGCAGTGCCAGCTGATGCTGTTTCTGCTGGCCCTCACAGCCGTAGGGGAAGCGTTTATGTACGTTGCGCTGTGGGCGCTGCAGGTGGAGTTTGCCAGTACGGGCGTGTATTTTGCAAAGTACCTGCTAGTGCCGCTGGCTGCCAACGGTATTCTTTGCTTCGGCGCGTTCCGGGCGCTGAAAAGCGCAATACCCAACATAGAAAAAGCATATGCGGTGTCTCTGCTCATGACCGTCATGGCCTTTGTGGTGTATACGGTGCACTCGGTGTTTCCTGCCATGTTTGCGGTGTTCATCATCCCCATGCTGGCAACGGTGATTTACGGCGAGCAGAAACTGACAGCGGTCGTGGCGGCGGGCTGTATTTTTGGAAAGGTAGTCTCAGATCTCTTCCTGTTCTGGGACCCCGGCCGGAAAGGAGTCCTGTACAACACGGATTCCACCATTGATTTCGGCCTTTCCCTGGTGCTGCTGGCGATTTTTTACGCGATCTGCGCGGTGATGATCCTGGCGGAAAAGGAGAAAAACGACGCGGCCATCCATCTGGAGCGGGAGCGCCAGCGGTATCAGGAGGAGTCCATGACGGACCAGCTGACACGGGTGTGGAACCGCCAGGCCCTTCGGCAGATGTTCCAGCGTATGGAGGAAGAGCGGGAGGAGATGCGCTTTTTCCTGGCCATGCTGGACATGGACGATTTCAAAAACCTCAACGATACGTATGGCCACAGCCAGGGAGACCGGTATCTCAAAAGTCTGGGCCAGGTGCTGCTGGACCTCTCCGGCGAGCAGATGGTCCCCTTCCGCTTCGGCGGTGATGAGTTCTGCGTCATTTTCTGCGGCTGCGACCAGGAGCGGGTACATGCGGCCTGTCGGGCCATTCAGGAGTGCTTCATCCGCACGGAGGTGAACCAGTCCCACAAGGCGGTGTCCGTCAGCATCGGCGTGGCGGAGTTCCGCAAAAAGGAGCCGCCGGCCCAGCTGCTGGACCGGGCGGACGCGGCGCTGTACCGGGCAAAACAAAATAAAGGCAGTATCTGCTTTGAGTTTTGAAAAAGCCTCCGGCCATTGGCCGGAGGCTTTTTTATAAATCGTTTGCTTTTCCGCAGGGGATGCTCAGTCGTAGATGGGGAAGCGGGTGCACAGGTCGTTGACCTCTTCCTTGACCCGGGCTGCGCAGCCGTCGAAGTCCTCGGCCACTTCCCGCATCCACTGGGCGATGCGCACCATCTCCGGCTCCTTGAAGCCACGGGAGGTGACGGCGGGGGTGCCCACCCGGATACCGCTGGTGACGAAGGGCTTTTCGGGGTCGTTGGGGATGGCATTTTTGTTGACGGTGATCTGGACCTCGTCCAGGCGGTGCTCAAACTCCTTGCCGGTGATGTGGAAGTTGCGGGTATCCACCAGGCACAGGTGGTTGTCCGTACCGCCGGAGACCAGGCGGAAGCCCTGCTTCTGGAGCTCGTCGGCCAGTACGGCGGCGTTTTTCACGATCTGCTCGCCGTAGGCCTTGAATTCCGGCTTGAGGGCCTCGCCGAAGCACACGGCCTTGGCAGCGATGATGTGCTCCAGAGGGCCGCCCTGGGTGCCGGGGAACACGGCGGAGTTGATCTTCTTGTAGATGTCCTCGTCGTTGCACAGGATCAAGCCGCCCCGGGGGCCCCGCAGGGTCTTGTGGGTGGTGGAGGTGACCACATGGGCGTGGGGGATGGGGGAGGGATGAACGCCGGCGGCCACCAGGCCCGCGATGTGGGCCATGTCCACCATCAGATAGGCGCCCACCTCGTCCGCTACCTGGCGGAAGCGGGCAAAGTCAATGGTACGGGGATAGGCGCTGGCGCCTGCGATGATGATCTTGGGGCGGCAGGCCTTGGCGGTTTCCAGGAGCTTGTCGTAGTCGATGGTTTCCGTCTCATCGTCCAGGCCGTAGGGCACCACGTTGAAGTACTTGCCGGAGATGTTCACGGGGCTGCCGTGGCTCAGGTGGCCGCCGTGGGCCAGATTCATGCCCAGGATGGTGTCGCCGGGCTGGGCCAGGGCGAAGAACACGGCCAGGTTGGCGTTGGCGCCGGAGTGGGGCTGGACATTGGCGAAGTTGCAGCCGAAGAGCTGGCAGGCCCGCTTGCGGGCGATGTCCTCGGTGATGTCCACGGCGTAGCAGCCGCCGTAGTACCGCTTGCCGGGATAGCCCTCGGCGTACTTGTTGGTAAGGCACGTGCCCATGGCCAGCATGACGGCGGGACTGACGATGTTCTCAGAGGCGATCAGCTCGATGTTGCGGCGCTGCCGGGCAAATTCCTCCCGGATGGAGGCGCCGACCTCAGGGTCGAACTGAGAGATGAAGTCCATGGTTTGCTGAATCATTGGAAGCTCCTCCTTACATGATTTGAGATTCGCCGGAGACGATCTTCATAGAAACATTGTAAGAGATTTTTTCCCGCTTGGCAAGCAGCAACTCCTTATGACAGCCATTACCCCAGCCGTTCCGGCATGCCGTCCTCATAGAGGCAGGTTTCCGTCAATACCCAGGGAACGGGATAGTCGTGTGGCTCCAGGGGGATCTCCTGGCGCAGCAGTTTTTCCCGGCACAGCAGCACCGTGCCGCCCCGGTAGTGGGAGAGGAAGCGGTCGTAGTAGCCGCCGCCCTGCCCCAGCCGATGGCCCAGATGGTTGCAGCAAAGGCACGGGAGCACGGCGAGATCCACCTCATCCGTGTCCACCACGCCGCACCGTGTCGGGTCCGGCTCCAGAATGCCGTAGGCGCCGGGGGCCAGGTCGGCAAGAGAAGAGATCTCCCGCAGCTCCATGATGCCCGGAGCGGTGCAAAGGGGCACGCAGACCCGTTTGCCGGATTCCAGGGCGTGGGTCAGGATGGGGCGGGTGTCGATCTCGTGGGCGGTGCCCACAAAGCAGAAGATCGTGGACGATGCCTGATACTCCGGCATGGCGAGAAGGTGCGCGCAGATCTTTTGGCTGCTCTGGGTCTTGTAGCGGTCTGAGAGCTGGGATTCCAGGCATCGCATGGTCTGGCGCAGGGCGCGTTTTTGCTCTTGCTTGGTCATGGAAGGGGGTCCTCCTCTTTTTCGGGATGGGCGGCGCCGAAGGTGATGGCGTCCGCACCGTATTTTCCGCGGATGCGGTCCATGGCGGCTTCCAGCCGCTCCTGTTTTTCCTTTTTGGGTCCGGACGAAACGCCGAACAGATCCACCTGCTCGTAGGCGTCCTCCTCGCCCACCAGATGGATGGCGGTGACGGTCAGGGCCCGGACGGGGGCGGGGGGATGCCAGAGGGTCTCCGTCAGGGCCATGGCCTCCCCGGTGAGCTCCCGGATGAGACGGGTGGGCGCGGTCAGCTGCTTTTGCCGGGAGCGGTCGTGGAACTCTGGGTCCCGCACCGTCACCTGGATGCCGCCGGCATAGAGGCCGCAGCGGCGCAGGCGGGTGGCCACGGAGTCCGCCAGCATGGCGATGCCGCTTTGCACCTGGATGCGGGTGGTGAGGTTCTGCGGGAAGGTGGTGCCGTTGCCCACGGACTTCACCGGCTCCGCCTCGTACCGGGAGCGGACGGCGTCGTGGTCCAGGCCGTTGGCGTATTCATAGAGCTGTATGCCCATTTTGCCCATGAGGGTCTCCAGCATCTCCGGGCGGCAGGCGGCCAGCTGGCCGATGGTGTCCACACCGTACTGATGCAGCAGCCGCCGGGCGGCGGCACCCACATATAAAAGATCGCCCACCGGCAGCGGCCAGACGATCTCCTGCCAGTTTTCCCGGGAAATGACCGTGGTGGCGTCGGGCTTTTTATAGTCGCTGCCCAGCTTGGCAAATACCTTGTTGAAGCTCACGCCCACAGAGAGCGTCAGCCCCAGCTCCTGCTTCATCCGTTCCCGCAGGGCGTCCGCCAGTGCGCGGGCATCGCCGCCGAACAGATGCAGAGAGCCGGTCACATCCAGCCAGCTCTCGTCGATGCCGAAAGGCTCCACCAGGTCGGTATATTGCTCGTAGATGGCGTTGACCCGTTTGGAATATTCCCGGTACAGGGCGTGGTGGGAGGGCAGCAGCACCAGACCGGGGCATTTTTTCCTGGCCTGCCAGATGGTCTCCGCCGTCTGGACGCCGCAGCGCTTGGCCGGCTCGTTTTTGGCCAGGATGATGCCGTGGCGGGAGGCGGGATCGCCGCAGACGGCGGTGGGGATATCTCTCAGGTCCGGGTGGCTCAAAAGCTCCACCGAGGCGTAAAAGCAGTTGAGATCACAGTGTAAGATCACGCGGTCCATGGCGCACCCCCTTTCCGGATTATCATAGCACATCTGTTCGTGAAAGAAAAGGGGGAGGGACAGCGCACCGGACGCGCCGTCCCTCCCCAATAAGGTATGGACTTGTTTACAGGATGCCCATGAGCACCAGGGCCAGCACCACAAAGGTAGCCAGCAGAGCAAAGGAGAACAGGGCAAAGCCCATGCTGACCTTGCCGGTCTTCTGGAACGGAGCCTGAGACTCCGGCACCAGTCTGGCCTGCCGGAGAGCGGTGACCACCGGCTTATAGAGCACCAGGATCAGCGCCATGTTGAGACCGCCCTTGACCAGGTTGAACGGCAGAATAATGGGCACCAGCATGTCCTTGACCACATCCCGTTCCACGCCCATGTACAGGGGGGTGATGAGATAGTTCCAAAGCAGCATCACCACGGTCAGTGCGGCCACGCCCAGAAGCAGGCCCAGGACGGCGCCCTTCTTGGTGTGCTGCTTTTTGTAGACAAAGGCAGCGGTGCAGCAGAAAGAGCAGGTAGCCAGCACGTTCATGACCATGCCGATGGGGCCGGTGTCGCTGACGGAGAACATCTCCACCAGAGCCACCACCAGAGAGATCAGTGCGGAGGCCACAGGCCCGAAGAGGAAGCCGCCGATGCAGATGACCGTGTCCTTCAGATCCAGCTGAAGGAAGCCTGCCACCTGAGGCAGCAATTTGCTCAAATACATCACAACGTATGCAACAGCGGTCAGCATGCCCAGGGAGGAGAGGGTCCGCAGATTCATCCGGGACCGGGAGACCGGCAGCGCGTTCACATTGGGTTCAGACATAAAAAATACACTCCTTTTGTTTGCTTGAAAACACCCTGGATGCTTTGACTTCTCCAAGGTGAACAAGCAACAAAGGAGCGCACGAAGTGCGCGGCCCTGCCGCAATCATCTTCTTCCATCCAGACTGTAACTGTTGGTCCCGGAGTTGCACCGGGTCAGCGGATGCCGAAAGGCAGCCGGTCGCGGACTATACCGCCAGTGGGGAATCACACCCCGCCCTGAAGACAAAGGATTCAGTTGTTTTCTGCTGATAGTATACGGCGTAACAGGACAAAATGCAACCCTAAAATGAAAAATGGGCGCAGATTTTTGCAGGCGGTGAAAAACAGCAGTTTTTTGGCAGGGCTACTTTACAAATGAGAACGCCCGTTCTATACTGATGCGGAGAACACTGCCGGAGGGAGGATGGGATGCCATGCGGGGAAGACAATCTGCCTGCTGCTTTACGGGACACCGGCCCGCCAAGCTGCCCTGGGGTTACCGGGAGGAGGATCTGCGCTGTGTGGATCTCAAGCGCCGGATGGAGGATGCGGTGGAGGCGGCCTACGCCGAGGGCTACCGCCATTTCCTGTGCGGCATGGCCATGGGCTGCGACCTGTATTTTTGCGAGTGTGTCCTGGCGCTGCGGGATGCCCATCCGGATGTGACGGTGGAGGCAGCCATTCCCTGTCCCACACAGGCGGATGCCTGGCCGGCGGAACAGCAGGCGCGGTACCGGCGGCTGGTGGAAGCGTGCGACTACGAGACGCTGGTGTCCCAGCGGTATACGTCCTCGTGTATGCAGCGGCGGGACCGCTACATGGTCGACCACGCCTCGCTGCTGATCGCCGCCTTTGACGGCACGCCCGGCGGCACCCAGTATACGATCCTGTACGCCATGAGCCGGGGCCTCCAGATCGTGGATCTGCCGGTGGTCACCCCGGAATTTACGGGAATTTAACAAAACTATGATGACGCTTTTTCCAAAAAAGGTGTATCCTAAAAGGGAAAGGCGGTGGAAGTGTGGATGTGACAGGGCAGATCCGCCAGCTGGAGCTGGCTGGTTTTGCAGGGGACGAGCTGGATCATGCTGTGGCCCTGGCCGGCAGCCGCCGCCTGGTGTATGCGGCGCTGCTGCAGGAGATCCACCGGGGTGCGCCGCCCAGAGAGGCACTGCGTCTGGTGGAGGGTGCGCTCCTGGTCCGGCCAGCGGAATAAAGAAATGGTACAAGCGGCCTGAGGGCCGCTTTTTTCTTTTTCCCGGGTGCTGTCAGCGGGAAACCGCTTTTCGCCGGGGCAGGCTTGTGGTATAATCAATAAAACCATAGAAATACCCTCCAAAGAAGCGCAAAAACGCGGCGGACAGGGAAGCGCAACCTCAGGTTGCGCAGATTCCATAGCCGGTTGCTGGCGGGAAATTCGGGATTTTGATAAGATGGGCATACAAAACGATAAGGAGCGTGCCTATGACATTTGGAGAGAAATTGCAGAAGCTGCGGCAAAAGGCTGGCATGAGCCAGGACGCGCTTGCCGAGCGGCTGGACGTGAGCCGCCAGGCGGTCTCCCGCTGGGAGCGGGACGAGACCATGCCGGAGACGGACAAGGTGGTGGCTTTGGCGGATCTGTTCGCCGTCACCACAGACTATTTATTGCGCCAGGGCACCGAAGAGGAGCCGCGGGCGGCCCAATCCACTGTGTCCGCCCCCCACAAAGACAGCGGGCGGGAGATCTTGGAGCGCCTTGGCTATCTGGCCAAGACGAAGGGCTACCTGCTGGGCTGGGTGCTCATCGGCTGGGGCGTGCTGGACCTTGTGGTCCTTCTGCTGATGGGCCTGGGCGTACTGAATTTCATGATATGGTAAGGAGGCGGAGATGATGAGTGTTGCTGGTGTTGGAATCGGCATGGGGACGCTGCTGCTGATCCCCGTGCTGTACGCAGGACTGAAGATCGCGGCGGGCATTCTGGTACTCCGCTATGGAAAGCGTTACGCAGACAAGATCAAGGAAAAGGAGGAGCTGCCGTGAGCGGAATCTTTTGGGGATTTTTCTTCATATTTTTGAACTTTAATTTAAACTTCAACGGCCACACGCTGAATCTGCTTCCCGCCTTCGTGGGATACTGGATCCTGGTGCGGAGCATGGATGCCCTGTCCGGTGAAAGCGAACTCTTTGGCGCGCTGCGGCCCTTTGCCATAGGCATGGCAGTCTACACGGCCATCCTCTGGGTGGGGGATCTGCTGGCCATTACCTCCTCCGGACCGGTGAGCATGCTGCTGGGTTTGCTCTCCACCCTGGTGTCTCTCTACATTGCCTGGGGCGTGAGCCGGGCCGTGGAGGATATGGAGCGCGCCCGCAGCGCGGATCTGGGTGCTGTGGGGCTGCGCAAGGCGTGGATGGCTCTGGCCATCGGCGAGGCGCTGGCCCTGCTGGCCAGTGCGGTCGCCATGCTGGGACTGGGCGCCCTGGTGCTGGGAATTCTGGGCCTGGTGGTGGCTTTGGTTGGCATCGTGTGGTACCTGGTGGCCCTGGCGAATACCAAGAAGTGCTATGAGGCCCTGCATGTAGAGCAATAAGCGGCAGAGAAAGGGAGGAAACACGTATGCGGATGGTGCTGCCCATCAGTGAGATGGAGCAGGCGGCTCCCTATATGGACCGCCGGGTGCTGGAGCATATCGGGGACGGGCAGACGGAGGCCTTTGAGGGCTTTGAGAACTTTGATCTGCTGGCCTTTGACTGGTACGACGTCCACAGCACCCGGAGCCAGAGCGCCCAGATGCTGCTGTATCTGGACCGGGAGGATTTGTTCATCTTCTGCGAGGATGATGCGGCCCTGGCCCGGGCACAGGCCATCGTGACGGAGCTGGAGCAGGACGAGCTGGACCATCAGCGTCTGCTCTACAGCTTTTTCCACCGGCTGCTCCGGGGAGACATGGACCACCTGGACCAGATGGAGGACCGCATCAGCGACGGGGAGACCCGGTTGCTGGAGGGGAAGCTGACGGGGGAGTGCCTGGAGCAGATCGTGGCCTGGCGGCGGGAGTTGCTGCGCCTTAAGCGGTACTACGAGCAGCTGGATGCCATTTTCGATCAGCTGGCCGTCAACGACAACGGCCTTCTGGACCGGCAGGCTGTCCGCCGTTTTTCCAATCTTGGCAACCGCACAGAACGCTTCTTGGGCAGCATACAGAACCTGCGGGAGGCTGTTGCCCAGCTGCGGGAAGCATACCAGTCCCAGCTGGCCATCCAGCAAAACGATTTGATGAAGATTTTCACCCTGGTGACGGTGGTGTTTCTCCCGCTGACGTTGCTGGCAGGCTGGTACGGCATGAACTTTGTCAATATGCCGGAGCTTCGATGGCGCTACGGTTATCCGGCCGTAGCCATAGTGGGCCTGGCCATCGCCGTGGGGCTCGTGTGGTACTTCAAAAGAAAAAAGTGGCTGTAAGGGGTTGAAAACAGGGAAAAAACGTGATATCCTGACGCTGCCAAACAAATAGATTGTGAGCTGGGGAGCTTGTAAAACAGGCTGAGAGGGAGCTTTTAGCTTCGACCCGTGTACCTGATGCGGATAATGCCGCCGTAGGGAGCCGTCACGATATGGGATTCCATGATCTGAAAACGCCCTCCCGAGCCGGGAGGGCGCTTTTTTGTGGCCGGCGGGAACCGACTCATGATCGGAAAACGAGGAGGAAATACAATGTTGAGTTGGCTGGTCAATGAAGAGGGCGGTCTTACCACCGCCGGGTATGGAGTGAGCATCGCCATCATGGTGGTGTGCCTGCTGGCGGCGTTTGCCCTGGCGGGGCGTGCGTCGGGAAAACGGGGCCTGGGGGCCAAGCAGCTGGCCTACTGCGCCATGGCCCTGGCACTGGGGTTTGTGGCGTCCTACATCAAGCCGGTGCCCCAGATGCCCTACGGCGGCTCCGTCACGCTCATGAGTATGCTCTTTATCGTGCTGGTGGCTAACTGGTACGGGGTCAGGACCGGCGTGCTGGTGGGCTTTGCCTACGGTATGCTGCAATTTTTGCAGGAGCCTTACGTGCTCAGCGTGTTCCAGGTGTGCTGTGACTATGTGTTCGCCTTTGCGGCGCTGGGCCTGGCGGGCTTCTTCCGCAATCGGAAAAACGGCCTTTTGTGGGGCTACATCGTGGCGGTGCTGGCCCGGGGCGCGTTCCACTCTCTGGGCGGCTACCTCTACTGGATGGACTACATGCCGGAGAACTTTCCCCAGTCTCTCAAGGCCCTCTATCCCATCATTTATAACTACAGCTATCTGCTGGCCGAGGGCATTTTGACGGTGATCGTCATGAAGATCCCGGCGGTGGACAAGGCGCTGGAGCGGGTACGCCAGAGCGCGGTGAAATAAAAAGAAGGGACGCGGATCATCCGCGTCCCTTCTTTTTACTTTTTCTGATGGGCACAGCCGCTGCAGTGCTCGCAGCAGCCTCCGCATCCGCCCTTGGAGCGGAGGGAGGACCGCACCGCCAGCACCAGCCATACGCCAAGCCCGGCGAGGATCAAAAGTTCCATAAAGTCCTCCTTTACAGGATCAAAAGCGCCGCATGGTAGACCACAAAGGCTACGATCCAGGCAACTACGCACTGCCCCAGGGCAACGCCCGCGGCCTTCCAGCCGGAGCGCAGCTCCCGTTTGACGGCGGAGATGGCCGCCACGCAGGGGGTGTAGAGCAGGGTGAATACCAGGAAGCTCACGGCGGTGACAGTGGTGAAAAGCCCGCTCAGAGCGGCCACGGACACGTCCGTGCCGGCGCCGGTGAGGATGCCCAGGGTGGAGATGACGGACTCCTTGGCGATAAAGCCGGTGATGAGGGCCGTGGAGACCCGCCAGTCACCAAAGCCCAGCGGGGCGAACACGGGAGCCAGCACAGCGCCCACGGTGGCCAGCAGGCTGTCGGAGCTGTCGGACACCAGGTTCAAGCGGGTGTCGAAGGTCTGGAGGAACCAGACGATGATGGTGGCTATGAAGATGATGGTAAAGGCCCGGGTCAAAAAGTCCTTGGCCTTGTCCCAGCAAAGCTGCCACACGCTTTTGCCGGAGGGGAAGCGGTAGTTGGGCAGCTCCATGACAAAGGGCACGGGATTGCCCCGGAATGCGGTGGCGCCCAGAACCTTGGCCGCGATGATGCCCACCAGGATGCCGGTCAGGTACAGCGCCAGCATGACCAGCGCCGCGTGGCCGGGGAAGAAAGCGGCGGCAAACACGCTGTAAATGGGGATCTTGGCCGAGCAGCTCATGAAAGGCGTCAGCAGAATGGTCATGCGCCGGTCCCGCTCGGAGGCCAGGGTACGGGTGGCCATGATGGCGGGCACGGAGCAGCCGAAGCCCACCAGCAGCGGCACGATGCTCCGGCCGGACAGGCCGATCTTGCGCAGCAGCTGGTCCATGACGAAGGCCACGCGGGCCATGTAGCCGGTGTCCTCCAGAATGGAGAGGAAGAAGAACAGCACCACGATGATGGGCAAAAAGCTCAGTACGCTGCCAACACCGGCGAATACGCCGTCGATCACCAGGCTCTGTACCACCGGGTTGAGGCCGTAGGCGGTGAGTCCCGCGTCCACGGCGGCGGTAAGGCGGTCGATGCCGGCGGCCAGCAGATCCGAGAGGAACGAACCGATGACATCGAAGGTCAGATAGAAGATGGAGAGCATGATGCCAAAGAACAGCGGCAACGCCAGATACTTGTTGGTGACGATGCGGTCGATGGCCTCGCTGCGCTCCCGCTCACGGGAGGCGTGGCACTTGACCACGGTGCTGCGGCACACGCCCTCGATGAAGTCGTAGCGCATGTCCGCCAGGGCGGCGTTGCGGTCCATGCCGTGCTCTGTCTCCATCTCCTGAACGCTGTGCTCAATGAGCTCCAGCTCGTTCTGGTCCAGCTCCAGACGGGACTGGATGTCCTCGTCCCCCTCAATGAGCTTGGTGGCGGCAAAGCGCACAGGCAGTCCCGCCGCCTGGGCGTGGTCCTCGATCTGGTGGACCACCGCGTGGATGCAGCGGTGGACGGGACCGGGGGAGCAGAAGTCATATACGGCGGGGTAGACCCGGTTTTTCGCCGTCATGACGGCGATCTTCACCAGCTCGTCCACGCCCTCGTTTTTGGCGGCGGAGATGGGCACCACGGGGATGCCCAGCGCCTTGGACATGCCGTGGATGTCGATGGTGCCGCCGCCGCTGGACACCTCGTCCATCATGTTCAGTGCCAGCACCATGGGGATCTGCATCTCCATGAGCTGCAGCGTCAGATAGAGGTTGCGCTCGATGTTGGTGGCGTCCACGATGTTGATGATGCCGTCAGGCTTCTGATTCAGAATGAAGTCCCGGGTGACGATCTCCTCCGGCGTGTAGGGGCGGATGGAGTAAATGCCCGGCAGATCCACCACCGTGCAGTCCTTCTGGCCCCGGATGACGCCGGACTTCTGGTCCACCGTGACGCCGGGGAAGTTGCCCACGTGCTGGTTGGAGCCGGTGAGCTGGTTGAAAAGGGTGGTCTTGCCGCAGTTTTGGTTGCCGGCCAGGGCGAAGATCATTTGGACTTCACCTCCACCTCGATGTTGCGGGCGTCCTCTTTACGCAGTGACAGGGAATACCCCCGTACCCGCAGCTCGATGGGGTCGCCCAGGGGAGCAACCTTTTCCACCCGGACGGTGGTCTTGGGGATCAGCCCCATATCCAAAAGCCGCAGCCGCAGCGCGCCGGCGCCGCCCACGGCGGTGATAACAGCCTCCTGACCCAGAGGCAGCAGATCTAAGGTCATAGAAACTCCTCCTATAGGTTAGCTTGTTCTAACTATGAAAAGTGTATCACGCAAAAACGATTACGTCAAACAGAAAACCGCAGAAAAATCCACAGACTTTTTCCATCAAATTGTGAATGTCAGCAAATCACGGCGGTTTGCCTCAGAAAATGCCTTGCGGCATGGGGGAAAGGGATGTTATACTGGCCGGGAGGTGATCATATGTTTTCATTCAACCACTTTAATTTCAATGTCTCCGACCTGGATAAGTCCCTGGCATTTTACCGGGAAGCCCTGGGCCTCACGGAGGTGCGCCGCACTGTAGCGGAGGACGGCAGCTTCACCATCGTGTTCCTGGGGGACGGCAAGACCGACTTCCGCCTGGAGCTGACGGCTCTGCGGGACCATCCTCAGAAGTACGACCTGGGCGAGTGCGAGTTCCACCTGGCCCTCACCACGCCGGACTATGACGCCGCCCACGAAAAGCACAAGGCCATGGGCTGCGTGTGCTATGAAAACCCCGCCATGGGCATCTACTTCATCTCCGACCCGGATGGATACTGGATCGAGATCGTGCCCGAGAAGTAAGCTTGGCCAAAGAAAAAGCAGAGGACGAACGTCCTCTGCTTTCTTTTTACCAGACCAGGGTGGCGAAATAGTCGTCCGGAGTCTCTGCCCGGCGGATCAGCTCCACAGAGCCGTCCTGCCGCAGCAGCAGCTCGGCCGAGCGGAGCTTGCCGTTGTAGTTATAGCCCATGGAGTGGCCGTGGGCGCCGGTGTCGTGAATGACCAGCAGGTCGCCCATGTCGATCTTGGGCAGCATCCGGTCCACGGCAAACTTGTCGTTGTTTTCGCAAAGGCTGCCCACCACGTCGTATTTGTGGTCGCAGGGGGCGTCTTCCTTGCCGGAGACGGTGATGTGGTGATAGGCCCCGTACATGGCCGGACGCATCAGGTCGCAGGCGCAGGCGTCCACGCCGATGTACTCCTTGTAGATGTGCTTTTCCCGCACGGCCCGGGTGATCAGGTGGCCATAGGGCGCCAGCATGAACCGGCCCAGCTCCGTGTAAAGGGCCACGTCACCCATGCCGGCGGGAGTCAGGATCTCCTCGTAGGCCTCCCGCACGCCCTGTCCGATGGCGGCGATGTCGTTTTCCGGCTGCTCGGGCCGGTAGGGCACGCCCACGCCGCCGGAGAGGTTGATAAAGGAGATGTGTACGCCGGTCTCGTCCCGCAGCTCCACCGCCAGGCGGAACAGGATCCGGGCCAGGGCGGGATAGTACTCGTTGGAGAGGGTGTTGGAGGCCAGGAAGGCGTGGATGCCGAATTCCTGCACGCCCATGGCAGCAAGGCGGGTGAAAGCCTGGGCGATCTGGGCGCGGGTCATGCCGTACTTGGCGTCGCCGGGGTTGTCCATCACCTGGAAACCCTCCCGGGTCTGGGCCAGGGTGAACACGCCGCCGGGATTGAAGCGGCAGCAGATCTTTTCCGGGATCTGGTCCACGGCGCCGGCCAGTGCGTCCACCAGCGTCAGATCGTCCAGATTGATGATGGCGCCCAGCTCCCGGGCCAGACGGAACTCATCATCGGAGGTGTTGTTGGAGGAGAACATGATCTCCTCGCCCGTGACCCCGCAGCGCCGGGCAAGCATCAGCTCCGTCAGGGAGGAGCAGTCGCAGCCGCAGCCCTCCTCGTGCAGCAGCTTGAGGATGGCGGGGGTAGGGGTGGCCTTTACGGCAAAGTATTCCCGGAACCCGGGATTCCAGGCAAAGGCCGCTTTCAGCCGCCGGGCATTTTCCCGGATACCGGCTTCATCATAAATATGGAAAGGCGTGGGATAGCGGGCCGTGATGGCATCCAGCTGCGCCTTGGTGACAAAGGGTGTTTTCATGTTCGGAACCTCGCTTCTTCTGTGAGACGCCCGTTCCCGGGCGAGAATATGCCTTATTTTATGTTGCGCGCCGGGCGCTGTCAAGAAATTTTCCCCAGGAGGGACGGCAAGGCGTCGGAAAGGGATATTCTTTTGAAAAAATAACCCTTGTTTTTGCGCAGAGAGGGCATTACAATAGAGCCAATCAGACGCGTAAGGCGGGAAAGAGGGAGAACGATGGCAGATGTTTTGGTAAATGCGGTGGGGGAACAGTGCCCCATCCCGGTGGTGAAAGCCACCCAGGCCCTGCGGGCCATGACCCAGCCGGGGACGCTGGAGGTATTGGTGGACAATGAGATCGCCGTGCAGAATCTGCAGCGGTGCGCCGCGGGTCACCATCTGACCTGTGCGGTGGAGCAGCGGGGCGAGAAGCTCTTTGCCGTGACCATGACCGTCACGGAGCCCATGGGAGATGCGCCGGTGGAGGAGATTCAGTGCGACGACTGCGCCCCGGCAGACCAGCGCGGCGGCGTGGTGGTAGCCGTGGGAACGGACGTCATGGGCCAGGGCAGCGACGAGCTGGGAAAAACGCTGATGAAGGGCTTCTTGTTCGCCCTGGGCCAGCTGCCCCAGCTGCCGGCAACGGTGCTTTTCTATAACGGCGGCGCCCGCCTGACGGTGGAGGGCTCCGACTCCTTGGAGGACCTGCGGGCCCTGGAGGAGCGGGGCGTGGAGATCCTCACCTGCGGCACCTGCCTCAATTACTACGGCCTGACGGAAAAGCTGGCGGTGGGCTCTGTCACCAATATGTACGCCATCGCTGAGAAGCTGGCCGGAGCGGGAAAGGTTGTCCGGCCATGATCTACCTGGACCAGGCGGCCACGTCCCGGCCCAAGCCGCCCGGCGTGGCAGAGGCGATCCTGGCGGCCCTGGATGCGTGCGGCAACAGCGGACGGGGCACCCACCCGGAGGCTCTGGCCGCCGCCCGGACGGTGTACGGCGTCCGCTGCCAGGTGGCGGCGCTGTTCGGCGGACAGCCGGAGCGGGTGGCCTTTACCCCCAACTCCACAGCGGCGCTGAATATGGCCATTGCCGGGACTCTGGGGCCGGGAGACCATGTGATCTCCACGGACCGCGAGCATAATTCCGTGCTTCGGCCTCTCTACCGCCTGCGGGCCCAGGGGGCGGCGGTGGACTTTGTCCGGGCGGACCGGAACGGGCAGCTGGACTACGGAGACTTTGAGCGGCTGCTGCGGCCGGAGACCAAGGCGGTAGTGTGTACCCATGCCTCCAACCTCACCGGCGATGTGACGGACATCGGCTTTGTGGGAGAGTTTGCCCACCGCCACGGGCTTTTATTCATCCTGGACGCCTCCCAGACCGCGGGGGTGTTCCCCATCTCCATGGAACGGGACCACATTGACGTGGTGTGCTTCACGGGCCACAAGGGACTCATGGGCCCCCAGGGCACCGGCGGACTGTGCGTAGGTCCGGGCGTGGAGCTGCGGCCCCTGCTGGTGGGCGGCACCGGGGTCCAGAGCTTTTCCGAGACCCAGCCGGCGGAGTACCCCACCCGGCTGGAGGCAGGTACCCTCAATAGCCACGGCCTGGCGGGCCTGGGCGCCGCCCTGGAATTTCTGGAGAAAACCGGGCCGGATACCATCCGGCAGCATGAGCAGGCCCTGGCCCGGCGGTTTTATGAGGCCGTGCGGGACCTGCCCGGCGTGCGGGTGTACGGGGACTTTTCCGCGACGGAGCGGGCGGCCATCGTGTCGCTGAACATCGGGGACGAGGACTCGGCGGAAATTTCGGATCAGCTCTCGGAGCGGTTTGACATCGCCACCCGCCCTGGTGCCCACTGCGCGCCCCGGCTGCACCGTGCTCTGGGTACCGAGGACCAGGGAGCCGTCCGGTTCTCCTGGGGCTGGTTCAATACGGAAGCGGAAACGGACACCGCGGCGGAGGCCGTGCGGATTCTGGCGGAGGAAGCGCGGTAATATGCGGGAAAAGACGGAAAAGTGCATCGTGACCTTCCGCACTACCACCGGCGCCATGGCCATGGAACGGGCCTGCCGGGCTGCCGGCGTGCCGGGGCGGCTCATTCCCGTGCCCCGGGTCATCACAGCTGGGTGCGGCATGTGCTGGGCGGCGCCGCCGGATGCCCGGGAGGCGGTGGAGGCGCTGGTCATCAAAGAGCACTTGGATGTGGACGGATTGTATGCTATACTGATCTAGAACGTTGAAGCGGCTGAAAAGGAGGATCGGTATGGCGGGCAACTGCGAAGAGTGCGTCTACTATGACTATGACGAGGAAGAGGACCAGTTCTACTGCACCGTGGATCTGGACGAGGACGAGATGGAGCGGTTCCTCCGCGGAGCCACCAGTGCCTGCCCGTTTTACCGGCGGGGCGACGATTACCGGACGGCCCGCCGTCAGTGAAAGGGAGGAGATACCATGGAACTGGTAGACCTGTATGATGAAAACCGCGTGCCCCTGGGGCTGACAGCGGAGCGGTACGGGAAAAAAGCGCCGGGCCAGTACCGGACGGTGGTGCATGTGTGCGTGTTCGACAGCGCCGGACGCCTGCTGATCCAGCAGCGCACGCCTACCAAGCATGTCTGGCCGGGCCGGTGGGATGTGAGCATCGGCGGCGGCGTGGACGCCGGAGAGACCAGCCGCCAGGCGGCAGAGCGGGAGTTCCGGGAGGAGCTGGGCTACCCGCTGGATCTGACGGGGGTGCGCCCGTCTGTGACCGTCAACTTCGGCGCGGGCTTTGATGATTTTTTTATCACCACCAAGGATATCCCTCTGGAGGAGCTGACGCTTCAGGCGGAGGAGGTCAGTCAGGTGCGCTGGGTCACGCTGGAGGAGCTTTACGCCCTGGTGGACGAGGGGAGCTTCATTACCTACCCCAAGAGCTTTTTGGCCTTTTTGTTCGACATGCGCCATACATTCGGATTCCCCACGAAATAAGAAGAGCGCCGGAGCATTTGCTCCGGCGCTTTTTTGCGCAGGTGGGTCAGGATTCCGCCTCCACGGTCTGGCGGACGATGTCCTCCATGATCTCGGCGGAGATGGCGCCCTCCACGTAGCCGTAGACGGTGCCGTCGGAGGAGATCATGAACGTGGTGGGGAAGGCCCGGATGCCGTACTGGGCAAAGACGGAGCCGTCCTCGTCCATGACCACCGGGTAGGTGTAGCCGCCCTCGGCCAGGAAGTTGGCAATGTCCTCGCTGCTGCCCTCGCGGCCTACGCCGGGTTGGGCAACACCCAGCACCACCAGGTCCTCGGCGTTGCCGCCGTGGGCCTCATAGAGGGCCTGGATATCCGGCATCTCGGACTTGCAGGGGCTGCACCAGGTAGCCCAGAAGTTGAGGAACACGATTTTGCCCTGATAGTCGGAGAGGGTATGGCTCTCACCGAACTGGTCCGTGAGGGTAAAGTCCGGCGCAGGCACGGAGGGGCGCTCTTCTTCCTGGGAAGCGGCCGACTCCTGGGAAGCAGCCGGCTCCTGGGCGGCAAGTCCGGCGGAAAGGCTGCCCGCGGCGCCGGTGATGGTGAGAACGCCCATGACGATGAGCAAAACACCGCCCAGCTTCACCGTCCAGCGGACGATGGACTGATGGCTGCGGAAGAAATTCAGCACCGTCCCGGTGAACAGGCCCACCGCCAAAAACGGCAGGGAAAAGCCCAGGGTGTAAAGGCCAATCAGCAGAAAGCCCGCGGCGGAGGACCCGGAGGACGAGGCCATCAGTAGCACGCTGCTCAGGGCGGGACCCACGCAGGGGGTCCAGGCAAAGCTGAATGTAAAGCCCAGCACCAGCGCGGTGGCAGGGTTCATGGCCACCTTGTCCAGCCGGAAGGGCAGCCGGTGTTCCTGCTCCAACAGCATGGCCCGCTTGCCAAGGCCCAGCTGGTAGAGGCCGAAGAGGATGATGATGAGACCGCTGATGCGGGCAAACCACACCTGGTAGTTCCGGAAGAAGGTACCCAGGGCGCTCAGGCCCATGCCCAGCAGGAAAAAGGCAAAGCTGATGCCCAGAACGAAAAACAGCGTGTTGATAAACACCCGCCGCCGGGGATAGCGTACGCCGCCCTTGCCGTCATCCTCTCCGGCGCCGCCGGCCAGATAGCTCACGTACAGCGGCAGCAGCGGCAGCACGCAGGGGGAGAGGAAGCTCAGTGCGCCCTGAATGAATACGGTGACGGCGGATACGCCGGTTTGAACGGAAATTCCCATGCAAGACTCCTTTTTTCAGTGGAATACCGTCATCATACCCGGGAAGCGGAAAAATGTAAAGTGACAAAATCACAGATCCTCATGTTGGGATTCCAGGCGCATCATGGACACCTCGTAGGCCACCCGCTCCTCTGTGCCGGATTCCGTGACCTTCTGATAGATGCGGCTTTGGAGCCGCCCCTCCAGGCAGATCCGTGCTCCGGTGGACAAGGACCGCACCTGCTGGGCCAGCTGTCCCCAGGCGATGACCGGCAGATAGTCCGTGCGGCCGTACCGGCGGGGCACGGCCAGCATGAGGTCGCAGATGGTGCGGCCCAGGGGCGTGCGCCGGTAGATGGGCGCTTTGCAGAGGCTCCCGGTGAGGGCGATGTGGTTGGCGGCCTCGCCGCAGGGTGGGAGTACCTCCTGGCCGTAGACGGTGAGCACCAGGCGGCTTCCTACGCCGCTGCGGTTGTTGAAGGAGCGCAGCTGGCCCCGCACGCGCACCGTCTCGCCCTGGCACACCTGCTGTACCATGGGCTCCGGGATCAGCACCGGCAGCGTGTCCGCCTGGCCGGACAGCCGGGGCACCTCCAGAAAAAAGCGGAAAAAACGCACGCCGTGGTTTTCGTGGGAGGGCGCAGGCGCCGCCAGGACCTTCCCCTCCAGCACAATGTCGTTGCAGCATTCGCTTGTCATCATTGTCCACCTCTTCAGTCGTATAGAATCAGATAGCACACTCTATGACGGCGGCGGGATGGATAGACCTCTTGTGCAGGGCAGGGTTGTAGCATATAATAGAGCCATCAGACAAGGAGGCGTATATGGCAAATCTTCTGGATTATCTGGACTGGCGGGGAGACCTGACGCTGGCGCAGGCTCCCTTCAACGAGGTGGACAATCTGATCTTGTCGGAGCTTTCCTATTTGGATTTCGGCGGCATCGTGCCGCCGCCGGGGGAAAAGGGCGGCGTGCCGCTGCACCAGGCGGCGGAGGCGTTTTTCCAGCGCTACGGTGAGGCGGAGAACATCAACATGGGCGTGCTGGTGCCGTCGGACATCCCCGTCATGCTGCGGAGAATGGCCGCGTGCCCCCGGTTCCGGGATATGGAGCTGCACTGCTTTGCCGATTGGCTGGATAACGAGCAGGCGGAGCAGTTTGCGGCTTTGACGGTGGACACGGGGGACGGGCGGCTGTACATGGCCTGTCTCTTATACACATCTGACGCTGCCGACGACTAGT
>URKI01000017.1 GCA_900548505.1 uncultured Oscillibacter sp.
TGGGCTTCGGTACCGGCGCCGTGAAGATGACCCCCGCCCACGACCCCAACGACTTTGAGGTGGGCCTGCGCCACAATCTGGAAGTCATCCGCTGCATCGGCGATGACGGCAAGATCAATGAAAACGGCGGCCCCTACAACGGTATGGACCGCTATGAGTGCCGCAAGCAGATCGTAAAAGACCTGGAGGAGCAGGGATACCTGGTCAAGACCGAGCCCTATAACCACAACGTGGGCACCTGCTACCGCTGCCACAACGACGTGGAGCCTCTGATCTCCGCCCAGTGGTTCGTGAAGATGGAGCCCCTTGCCAAGGAGGCATTGCGCGTGGTGAAGGAGGGCGAAGTCAAGTTCGTCCCCGAGCGCTTCTCCAAGACCTACACCAACTGGATGGAGAACGTCCATGACTGGTGCATTTCCCGTCAGCTGTGGTGGGGCCACCAGATCCCCGCCTGGTACTGCGACGAGTGCGGCCACATCAATGTCTCCCGGGAGGATCCCACCAAGTGCGAAAAGTGCGGCTGCACGCACCTGACCCGTGACCCGGACGTGCTGGATACCTGGTTCTCCTCCGCTCTGTGGCCCTTCTCCACCCTGGGCTGGCCGGAAAAAACCGAGGACCTGGCGTATTTCTATCCCACCTCCGTTATGGTCACCGGCTACGATATCATCTTCTTCTGGGTGGCCCGGATGATCTTCTCCGGCTGCGAGCAGATGAAGAAGATCCCGTTCCACACCGTGCTCATCCACGGCCTGGTGCGGGACGACAAGGGCCGCAAGATGTCCAAATCCCTGGGCAACGGCATCGACCCGCTGGAGATGGCAGAGAAGTACGGCGCCGACGCTCTGCGCTTCAACCTCATCACCGGCAACAGCCCCGGAAACGACACCCGGTTCTACACCGAGAAGTGCGAGGCCATGCGCAACTTCGCCAACAAGATCTGGAACGCCAGCCGGTTCGTCATGATGAACCTGACCATCGACCGCTGCACCCTGCCCGAGACCAGCAAGCTTGCCGCCGAGGACAAGTGGGTGCTCTCCAAGCTGAACACGCTGGTCAAAGAAGTCACGGAGAATCTGGACAGCTACGAGATTGGCGTGGCATCTGCCAAGGTCTATGACTTCCTGTGGGATACCTACTGCGACTGGTATATCGAGCTGACCAAGACCCGGCTTAACGGTGAGGACGAGCAGGCCAAGCTGGTGGCCCAGAACGTCCTTTGCTACGTGCTCACGGAGCTTTTGAAGCTGCTGCATCCCTTCATGCCCTTCATCACCGAGGAGATCTACCAGGCGCTGCCTCATGAGGACGCGTACCTGATGACCTCCCAGTGGCCCGTTTACCGGCCCGAGCTCTCCTTCCCGGAGGAAGAGGCCGCCATGGAAGCGGTCATGGACACCATCAAGGCTATCCGTGCCCGCCGCGCCGAGATGAACGTGCCGCCCTCCAAGAAGGCAGAGGTTCTCATCGTCACCGCCACGCCGGATATCTATGCCCAGGGCCTGCACTTCATCGAGCGTCTGGCCTATGCCAGCGCCGTGACCTTCGCCGCTACCGCCCCCGCAGATGTGACGGGCCAGGTGAGCGTGGTCACCGCCAACGCTACGGCGTATATGCCTCTGAGCGAGCTGGTGGACATCGCCGCAGAGCTGGAGCGCATCGCCAAGGAGAAGGAGAAGGCGGAAAACGGCCTGCGCATCGTGGAGCAGAAGCTCTCCAATGAGAAGTTCGTCTCCCGTGCCCCTGAGGCCGTGGTGAACGCCGAGCGGGAAAAGGCCGCCAAGTTCCGGGAGCTGATCGCCAAGCTGGAGGAGTCTGCCAAGGCCATGCAGGCGTAAAATCAGCACATTCCCACATCTCAATATAAAAAGCCCCGGAGGAAATCCTCCGGGGCTTCCTTTTTTCAGCGGATAAAGTTGGTGCGTGCGCTCCGCTCTGCCTGGGGCGGCTGGACCCCTGCGTCCCACCCGGCCTGGATGCACTGGAGCAGCCAGGCCATGTTCTTTCCCAGGTTCCGCATAGTCTGGAGTCCCTCCTCGTCCAGTGCCACGTCTCCGGGCAGGGAGCCGTGTACCATGTTCCAATAGGTGGAGGACACCACCGGCATCTGGGAAATGGTGAAGTATTTGTTCAGCACATCCACGGATGCCACGGTGCCGGCCCGGCGGGCGGAGACGACGGCTGCCGCAGGCTTATGGGAAAACGCGTCCTTGCCCGCATAGAACACCCGGTCCAGAACGGCCAGGATGCGGCCGCTGGGATGGGCGTAATAAACAGGGGAGCCGAACACGAATCCGTCGCACTCCCGGGCCTTTTCAATGATGCGATTGACGATGTCGTCATCAAATACACACCGTCCCGGCTTTTTTCCGCAGGTCCCGCAGGCGGTGCAGTCCCGGACCGGATCATTGCCAAGCCACAGGATCTCCGACTCAATCCCGAGGCCATCCAGCGCGGCGGCCACCTCACGCAGGGCGGTATCCGTGCAGCCGTGGGGACGGGAGCTGCCGTTGAGCATCAAAACTTTCATGGAGCCATCTCCTTTTTGTTTTTTCCCATTATACTGCCGGAGCACTGGCGCCGCAAGGCGGAACGAGGGGAACGCATCCCCAAAATTTCCGAACCGGCCGTGTGGGTTTCGACACAATCCCGGATAGAAACATGGTATCATCACCGTAAGCCTACGGCTTTATGATGGATTTTCGGAAATACTGGAATGTTCAGGCAAAAGAGGAGAATACTATGGAAGTGTTGGCAAAAAGCGCAGACCGGAATCTGCTGCTGGAACTGGAAGGGGAGCTGGACCACCACGCCGCCAAGGACGCCATCTGCCAGATCGAGCGGGCCATCGACGCGGCGCTGCCGAAAAAACTGGTGCTGGACATGGAGCGGGTGACATTCATGGACAGCTCCGGCATTGCGCTGATTCTGCGGGCAAGACAGAAGATGGACCTTCTGGACGGCTGCCTGCTGGTGACCAATGTTCCGGGACAAGCCCGCCGGGTGCTGGATGCCGCCGGCATCGGACGGCTGGTGACCATACGATAAACTTGGGGGAGGAGTACATAATGAAAACAAAGGCCATCAATGAAATGACGCTGCAATTTCCAAGCCGCAGCAGCAATGAGGGCTTTGCCCGCACGGCGGCGGCCTGCTTTGCAGCGCAGATGGACCCAACGCTCAATGAGCTGGAAGATATCAAAACGGCCGTCAGTGAAGCAGTGACCAACGTCATCGTCCACGCATACCCGGACAGCATCGGGCAGGTGCAGATGAAGATCCGCGTCCTGCCCGACCACGTTCTGGAGATCACCGTGCGGGACCACGGCCGCGGCATCCCGGACGTGGAAAAGGCCATGGAACCTATGTATACCACCGGCGGTGAAGAGCGCAGCGGCATGGGCTTCACCATTATGGAAAGCTTTATGGACAAGCTCACCGTCCGCTCCGTGCCCGGCCGCGGAACCACCGTCAGCATGCGCAAAAAGCTGGCTTCCCGCTTGAAAGCGGCAAAATGAGCGCCCCCATGGAGCTGCTGCGGGCCGCCCAGGCAGGGGACCGGGATGCCTGCGAGCAGGCGGTCCTGGAAAATAACGGCCTGATCTGGAGCATCGTGCGCCGCTATTACGGCCGCGGCGTGGAGCCGGATGATCTCTACCAGCTGGGCTGCCTTGGCTTTTTAAAGGCCGTGCAGGGATTCGACTTCTCCTATGGCACCTGCTTTTCTACCTACGCGGTGCCGAAGATCGCAGGAGAGATCCGCCGCTTTCTCCGGGACGACGGAACGGTGAAAGTCGGGCGCACCATACGAGAGCAAGCGCAATTACTTTACACGCAAAGGGAGCGCCTGCGCCACGATCTGGGGCGGGAGCCGGTTTTGTCGGAGCTGGCGGAGGCCACCGGCCTCACCGTGGAAGAGATCGCCAGGACGGAGACCGCCACAGAGGCGCCGGAGTCCCTCCAGCAGGAGCTGGCAGACGGACTGACGCTGGAGGGCACCCTGGGGACCGACGCCCCGGAAGAAGGATTGGTGGAAAAGCTCGCCCTGCGGGAGGCCATCGACCGCCTGCCGGAAAAAGAACGGATGACCATCCTGCTGCGGTATTTCAAAGGACTGACCCAGGAGCGGACAGCCCGGGTGCTGGGCGTTTCCCAGGTACAGGTGTCCCGTCTGGAACGGCGGGGACTGCGCCGATTGCGGGAGCTGCTGGAGCCGTAAAATGCTCCGGCCCCTGAAATTCCGTCATGGTATCCCAGTACCGCATGGGCATCTGGGTCCGTCGGCAGACGGGATTGTACCGCTCCCGAATGGCAACCGTATCGTAAAACCGCTTCCAAAGCAGGCGATAGTGGGCCTCCTGTTCATCCGGCGGCGCCATTTGAAACTGCTCCAGCGGCCGGATCACCGCCTTGCCGCCCGCATGGAACAGCGCCTCTCGATGGGTCCGGTCATACAGGAAAAAGGCATCATCTGGATAGCGGGCACAAAAGTGCCGCCGCAGCAGGGGAAGCACCCGGTTCTTGGGCTGGATCTCTCCGCCCAGAACGCCGCCCAGATCGGAAAAGCGGGTAAACCCCTTGAGCAGATGCGCTTCCGAATTCAGGTGCCGCACCGCCTTGGCCACAGGGTAGAGCGTTTCATCTGAGAAGTTGCGCAGGAAGCCGGGCCCCTCTTCCAACAGCTTCACCGTCAGGCGGTAAAGATGCATCTCCCGCTGGGGAAGGCAGGTGAGAAAGCCTTTTTGCAGAAGATCAGATGCAAAGGAAGAACACTTCACAATCTTTCGGAATACTCGCTTTGCGTGCTCTGTATTCGTTACGATGCTCCGGGATTCAAAGAGCATGGGAACAAGGTCCTCATCGCAGCAGATGGCGGTGGGGACCTCTTTATTTGCATAGCTGTCAAAGATACAGCACAGGAACCCTGCAAAGCTCCCGTCGTAGTAGTAAACAAGGTCATTCATAGCTGGTCATCCTCAAGCGTAGGCCGGTTGAAACAAAGAGAGCTGCTCCGCCTCCGGCTGGGGCAGCTGCGGCGCCTCAGCCGCGATCAGATTGCTCAGCAGACTCTCCTGGGTGAAGCGAAGCCCCTCTGCCCGTTTTCCGGAGGCTGTGAGAAAATATTGGGCCCGCTTCATGACCACGCCCATTTTTCCAAGATCCTCCGGCCGCAGCCGGCGGGCCCGACGGGCCGACAAGATCCGGCGGGCGGAGATGACCCCCACGCCGGGGATCCGCAGCAGCGCTTCGTAATCCGCTGTGTTGACCTCCACCGGAAAGAAATCCAGATGAGCCAGTGCCCAGCTGCACTTTGGGTCTACCAGAGGATTGAAATCCGGGTTCTTTTCGTCCAGCAATTCCTCCGCCCGGAACCCGTAAAAGCGCAGCAGCCAGTCCGCCTGATAGAGCCGGTGCTCCCGCAGCAGCGGCGGCTTGGTGTCTTTGGACGGGAGTAGCGCGTGCTCCACCACCGGCACATACGCAGAATAAAACACCCGCTTGAGCTTATACCGGTCGTAGAGCCCCTGGGTCAGCCGCAGGATATGCAGATCGTTGTCCGCCGTGGCTCCCACGATCAGCTGGGTACTCTGACCGGCAGGGGCGAACTTGGGCGCGTGCCGGTATTTGACCAGTTCCTCCTTGCTCTGCTTTCCCCGCTGCTGGATCTGCCGCATAGGGGAGAGGATGGCCTGCTTGGTCTTGTCCGGTGCCAGCGTCCGCAGTCCCGTCTCGGAGGGCAGCTCAATGTTCACGCTCATGCGGTCGGCCAGAAAGCCCAGTTGCTCCACCAGCTCCGGCGCCGTGCCCGGGATGGCCTTGGCGTGGATATAGCCGTTGAAGCGGTATTCCTGCCGGAGGATGCGCAGCGTCCGGATCATCAGCTCCGTGGTATAGTCCGGGCTGCGCAGGACACCAGAGGAGAGAAAGAGTCCCTCAATGTAATTGCGGCGGTAAAAGTTGATGGTCAGGTCCGCCAGCTCCTGGGGCGTGAACGCTGCCCGGCGGGTATCGTTGCTGCGGCGGTTGATGCAGTACTTGCAGTCGAACACGCAGCAATTGGTCATGAGCACCTTCAAAAGAGAGATGCACCGCCCGTCAGCAGAAAAGGAGTGGCAGCAGCCAGCCACCGAGGCAGAGGTGTTGCCGATATACCCCTTTCGGGAGGTCCGGTTTCCGCCGCTGGACGTACAGGCAGCGTCATATTTTGCCGCATCCGTCAGGATCGTCAGCTTCTCCAGCACATCCATGGCAGATTATCGAACGTATGTACGCCCGTGCTGCCCGGCAGCAGGGCGGTCAATAAAATTGATCAGACGGAACAGCTGCGCCGTCATGAAAACCACGCCAATCAACACAAAAAAGAACGTCCAGCCTGTCATAAAGTTCCCCTCCCAGTAATTCGAACTTTTGTTCTATTAACACTATAACTCGAACAATCGTTCGTGTCAAGGGAAAGACTTGAAAAAGCGCAAGAAAAAAGACGCGGCCGTAGCCGCGTCTTTTTTTACTGTACGATCACTTGCAGGAAGCCAGATCCTTGAGGAACTGTTCCACTGCCTCTGCAGGAGTGGCCCAGCTGGTGACAAAGCGGACCAGGGTGTGGGCATCATCCACATCCTCCTGGGCCTCGAAGGCATAGCCCATCTCCTCCAGCTGCTTGGCCACCGTATTGGGCAGCACGGGGAACTGCTGGTTGGTGGGGGAGGGAACCGGGAAGGTGTAGCCCAGCGCGGCCATGCCGTCCCGCAGGCGGAAAGCCATCTCGTTGGCATGACGGCCCATGTCCAGATACAGTCCGTCCTCCAGCATGGCCTTGAACTGCACGCCCAGCAGGCGGCCCTTGGCCAGCACGGCGCCCCGCTGCTTCATGTGCCAGCGGAAGTGAGCATTGGGGGAGGTGACCACCAGCGCCTCGCCGAAGAGGGCGCCGTTCTTGGTGCCGCCGATGTAGAACATGTCCGTCAGCGCGGCCAGGTCCGCAAAGGTCAGGTCATTGCCCGGGGCAGTAAGCGCGGAGGCAAGTCTGGCGCCGTCCAAAAACAGCAGCAGGCCGTGCTTGTCGCAGCAAGCGCGCAGAGCCTGCAGCTCCGCCTTGGTGTAAATGGTGCCGATCTCCGTGCTGTCGGAGACATAGACCATCTTGGGGGCCACCATGTGCTCGGTGCCGTTGTGCTCCCGGAGGACAGCCTCCACCAGGGCAGGAGTGAGCTTGCCGTCCTCAGCGCGGATGGAGCAGACTTTGTGGCCGGTGGCCTCGATGGCGCCGGTCTCATGGGTGTTCACATGGCCGGTATGGACGGAGATCACCGCCTCATAGGAGGCCAGGAACGCGGTGATGGTCACCAGGTTGGTCTGGGTGCCGCCTACCAGGAAATGGACGTCGGCGTCCGGCGCGTTGCAGAGCTTGCGGATCAGGTCCGCCGCCTCCTGGCAGTGGTGATCCATGCCATAGCCGCAGGTCTGTTCCAGGTTGGTATCCGTCAGGGCCTGTAGTACCTTGGGATGCGCGCCCTCGCTGTAGTCGTTGCGGAAGCTGTACATATCAAAAACCTACTTTCTTTTTTGTGTTTAAAAATTCCTATTGAAATCATAGCGCCTTTCCTGTATAAATGCAAGGAGCAGAGGGATAATTCTGGTAAATGAAAAAAGGCTGGAACTTTTTCTCATGTCGGCACGTCAATAAAGCATCAATGATAAAATCAAAAAGCATCAAAGGAGACAACAAATGAAAAAATGGCTTGTAATGGCCCTGGCGGCCTGTATGCTCACCGGTCTGCTGGCCGGCTGCGGCTCTAAGGAGGAGGGCTCCGCCCAGGTGGATCTTTCCGCTTTTTATGAAACCCTGGCCGAGGAATACCACTGGTCCGAAGATCCCCAGACCAGCCAGGAGGGCGACCTTCTGATGTCCTCCGTGGAGGGCGAGCTGCTGGAATCCTACTATCCCGGTCTTGCGGATGTGGCCACCGAACAGCTGATCGTCAAGGCGCCCATGATGAGCTCCGTGGTCAACGAGGTGGTGTTCGCCCAGTGCAAGAGTGAGGATGACGCGGCATCCGCCGCCGAGATCCTCCAGTCCCGGGCCGACGCCCAGGCCGAGGGCGGCGCCTGGTACCCCGAGTCCATGGAAGCCTGGGGCAAGGCCAAGGTGATCCAGAACGGCACTTACGTCGCCATGATCGCCTCCGCCGAGCACCAGACGGAGATCGAGGATGCGTTCAACGCGCTCTTTGCGTAAGAAAATCTGCAAACTGAATGGAACAGCGGCCGGAGCTCCGGCCGTTGTTCCTGTATGGTGGGAGGAAATCACTTGGTATTCAGCAGTCTGACCTTTTTATTTGCCTATCTGCCCATCACGCTGCTGCTCTACTTCATGGTCCCGCTGGCATGGCGGAACCTGGTGCTGCTGGTGGTGAGCCTGTTTTTCTACGGCTGGGGCGAACCGGTGTACATCGTCATCATGTTCGTCTCTATCCTCATCGATTATACCCATGGCCTGTTGGTGGAAAAGTACCGCCACGACGACCGGAAAGCCCGGTGGTTCGTGGGGCAGTCCGTGGTATTCAACCTGCTGCTTCTGGGCTTTTTCAAGTACTGGGACTTCCTGGCGGCCAACCTTTCGCTGATCCCCGGCATCAGCGTGCCCCAGCTGGGGATCCCGCTGCCCATCGGCATCTCTTTCTTCACATTCCAGACCATGAGCTATACCATCGACGTTTACCGACAGGATGCACCAGTGCAGCGCAGCATGGTGAAGTTCGGCACGTTCGTGACCATGTTCCCCCAGCTGATCGCCGGTCCTATCGTCCAGTATAAGACAGTAGCCAAAGAGCTGGACCACCGCATCAACACCAGCGAGGACTTCGCCCTGGGCTGCCGCCGCTTTTGCGTGGGCCTTGCGAAAAAGGTGCTGCTGGCCAATGCCGTAGGCAAGCTCTGGGATGCCCAGCTGGCCGCCAGCATGGGCGGTACGCTGACTGTGGCAGGCGGCTGGATGGGACTTCTGGCCTATGGCTTCCAGATCTATTTTGACTTTTCCGGCTATTCGGACATGGCCATTGGCCTGGGCCGCATCTTCGGTTTCCGGTTCGACGAAAACTTTGACTATCCGTATCTGGCCGCCTCCGTCACGGAGTTCTGGCGCCGCTGGCACATGTCCCTGACCGGCTGGTTCCGGGAGTACCTGTATATCCCCCTGGGGGGCAACCGGGGCGGCACGGCCAAGACCTTGCGCAACATTCTGATCGTTTGGTTCTGCACCGGCTTCTGGCACGGAGCCAGCTGGAACTTCGTGCTCTGGGGCCTCTACTTTGCCGCCTGGCTCATTCTGGAAAAGTATGTGCTGCGCGGCGCGCTGACCCATACGCCTGCCCTCATCAAGCACGCCTACACCCTGGTGGTGGTATTCGTGGGCTGGGGCATTTTCGCCATGGACGACCTGGGTGTGTGCGGACAGTATCTCTCCGCCTGCTTCGGCGGCGCACCCCTTTGGAGCAGCGCCGACGGCTACACCCTGCGCAGCTACGCCGTGACGTTCCTGGTGCTGATCCTGGCCTCCACCACGCTGGGCCGCCGGCTCTTCCAGCGTCTGCCTCAGCGGGCGGAGCGGATCGTGACGCCGGTTCTGATGCTGGCATCTTTGCTGGTGTGCACCGCTTATCTGGTGGACGGCAGCTACAATCCCTTTTTGTATTTCCGGTTCTGAGAGGAGGAACATGCAATGACAAAAGCATACAGCCGTTTTCTGACGGCCCTGTTCTGCCTCTTCCTGGGCGGCATGCTGGTGTGGTCCCTGGTCCTGCCGGACCGGGAGCGCTCCGAGGTAGAGAACCGGACGCTGAGCCAGTGGCCGGCGTTTTCCTGGCAGTCCCTGAAAGACGGCAGCTTCACCAGTGCCGTGGAGGAGTACTTTGCCGACCAGTTCCCCCTGCGGGACCAGTGGACCGTGCTCAAGGCACGGGCGGAGCAGCTGATCGGCAAATCCGAGTTCAACGATGTGTATCTGTGTGGTGACCGTCTCATTGCCCAGGTAAAGGACCCGGAGGAGAACCTGGACGAGAAGAATCTTTCCTATGTGCAGCGGCTGGCGGAGAACGCGGACGTTCCCGTGTACCTGGGACTCATCCCGTCGGCGGCGGAGATCTGGAAAGATGACCTGCCCGCCGGAGCCCCCAGCTGGGACCAGGCCTCCTTTTTGCAGCAGGCAGAAGCCCTGGGGCTTCCCATGGTCGACTTTGACGGCGCCCTTCGCGCCCACGCAGACGAAAACATCTTCTACCGCACAGACCACCACTGGACCAGCCTGGGCGCCTACTACGGCTACACCGCCGTGATGGAGGCTCTGGGCAGGGGAGAGGACACGCTGCCCATGTCCGCTTTCACGCCGGAGACGGCCAGCACGGACTTCAACGGAACGCTCTACTCCCAGTCCGGCATCCACTGGCTCACGCCGGACACCATCGAGTTCTGGGTGCAGGATGAGGGCCTTTCCATCACCTCCTGGCGCACCGGTGAGCCCCAGAGCGGCACCCTGTACGACCAGAGCTATCTTGAAAAGAAGGACAAGTACTCCGCGTTCCTGGGCGGCAATCAGCCCCTCTGTGTCATCCGCAACGAGGCAGCGGCAGGGAAGGGCAAGCTCCTTTTGATCCGGGACTCCTACTCGGACTCTCTGGCGCCGTTCCTGGCCCAGAACTTCGAGGAGGTACACCTGATCGACACCCGCTATTACCGCATGTCCCCGGCCCAGTACGCCGCGGAAAACGGCATCGACGAGATCTGCGTACTCTTCAGCATCCCCAATTTCATCACAGAAAAGAGCCTGGTCTTTATCGGCCAATAAGAAAACGCCCCGGAGCCTGTACTCCGGGGCGTTTTTTGTTTTCACTGGATGACGGTCAGCGAAACGGTCTTGTCGGTCAGATTCACCGTGTAGCGGTAGCTGCCTGCCAGATGCAGCAGCGTCTGGTCATCCTGAGAGAGCAACTGGTCCTCAAAGGAAACGATATAAACCAATGTGCCGTCCAAAAAGAGCATGGTATCCGGCGGCGCCGCGCCCACCTCCTGAGCCTGTGGCAGGGGGAGGGATGCCTCCGTGCCATCCGCAAAGCGCAAGAGCAGCTGCTTATACACCTGCCCCATAGGGGACGCCCCCACCTGACTGCCCCAGTAGGCAATGCAGCCGTCTCCCTCCATGTACGTCTCCGGCTGGAAGAAAACCGGTTCCTCCGTCTCCTGCCAACCGCCCTGGCACCAGGCAAGCCGCTCGTCATAGGTCATGGAGTCCTGGTCAAAGGTCAGCGGCTGGTCGTAAAAGGCCACGTCGGCGGGGGAGTAGTCGCTCTGGACGACAGTCTGTGCCGCCGCATCCACCGCGGTGCGCCGCTCCACCTCGCTCAAAAGCAGCTCATAGGCCGCCCTGCCCTCCGCCGTCAGGGCGGTGGAGTTCCACGCGAGATTCTGCAAGCCCAGCTCCAGGAGATCTCCGTCTGACGTATCGGCCATAGCGACGGCACAGGCCACCAGCACCTGCATGACGTGCTCCTGTTCCTGGGTGTCATAGGTGCCTATCAGGTTGAGAAATCGGGGCTGATTGTTGTAGAAGAGATAATATAGATCCACGTCCCGGATCTGAGAGGGCGTCAGCAGGCCGTTTTCCAGGATCATCTGTGCCACGCAGCCATCGAACAGGGGAGACTCCCTGCCGATATCTCCGGGAAGGTCGTTTTCCAGCAGAGTCGGACCGCTGCTGGTCATGGTGTGGAACACCAGATAGGGAGACTCTACATACATGCCGCCTACCCAGCCGTCCTCATCCACATAGGTACCGCCGGCCGGCATAATCCGCTCCGGGATAGGCGTGTGGAGTTCAAAGCCCAACCCATAGACCTTGATCCCCAGATCCGGATAGGCAGGGGCCTCGTCCACCAGCTCCAGCGAGGTGATGCGCCAGTCGTCCCACTCCGGGGAGGCGTCAATAGCCGTGTAGTCCTCGTTCCAGGCCATTCCCTGGAACTGCTCCATATAGGCGCGCACCTGATCCCGGGCCGCGTCAAGAACTTTCTCCGGTACGTCGATACCGTCCGCCACATGATCGGTGTAGATAGTGCTGTCCTTGTAAACCAGCAGATTTTCTCCATCGAAGTACACCCGGCGCCAGGCAGTGCCAGTAGTACCGGCATCCTCGCGCCCGGTAAAGGAAACATCTCCCCAGAGGTTCAGACAGCGGCGGCTGAAATCCCATCCGTTGAAGTTCAGATTGGAAGCCTCCGGCCAGGCATTGGAAAGCAGCGCCGCAATGTCTGCTTCATAGATGGCCCCGTCCCGCCGGAAGAATACCTGAGCAGTGAAGCCGGTGGCGGCAGTCAGCTCATCGGTGCCATCGCCATCCAGGTCCATGGCCTGAGGCACGGCCACGCCGTAGGCCCGGAACAGGAAGGTCAGTGTGCCGTCATCAGAGACGGCGTAGTAGTCGTGGCAGTCGCTCTGATATCCGCCGGTCTCGGCGCTGCCGGTAACATAGTCCTCATAGGAGACCACCACGCCGGTATAGCCGAAGAGGGAGAAACTATCCATGGTCAGATAGTCTACATTGCTGCCCTCCGGGTAGGTGAAAAAGCACCCCGCGTCCCACGCCGCCATGCCGTCCCGGCCCGCGGCCTCGTCGTAGATGACGGCGGCATACACATTCCCATCCGTGGAGCGGTAAGGCCGGAAAGAGTATTCTTCGCCGCCTTGTGTGGTGATCAAAATACCGTAGCCCCGCTCCGCGCAGTCGTCCTGCCGGCGCGTCACGGTCACCAGCACCGGCACGCAGGGCACCGCGTCCTCCAGAGAGAGGGTCAGCACCGGATCGCCCTCCGGGTAAACAGTGGCGACGGCGGGCTTTTCAGCGGGCAGGTTGGAGACGAACCAAAGGCTTCCGTCCTCCTGCACCGCCAGCGTCACACACAGCCAGTCATAATCCGGATACCGTGCGAAATCGTCCGGGTAGTACAGCCGGATGGTATCGCCCTGCCGCTCTCCGGCGGTGATGCGGACGCTGTGAAAGTAATTGGTGTCCCCGTGGCTATGGTAATAGGACTCGTACTGGGGCAGGTATTGGAAGTGCTCCATGCCGGTTTTGCTGGTCTTATCCAGCGTCAATCCGGTGTTTTCCAGCAGCACGGTGTCGATGGCATCCAGGGAGAGCTTATCCGTGGGACAGATCAGGGTCCCGTCCGGGTCAAAGTTGCCGACCAGCACCCGTTCCACCTCCGTCATAGTCTCCGAAATGCCGGTGCCGCAGTAGAACAGCTCATAAAGGTCGATGTCCTCCGGCTGCTCGTAGAGGGAGGTCAAGAACTGGTTGTGGATGTGCATCCCCTCTGCATCGCTGTTGAAAAAATCCTCATTGAAGTAAGCCAGCTCGTCGCCGGTGAGGGGACGGTTTTTCTCAGAAGCCGCGCCGGTGAAAGTGACGGCACACACAGCTGCCGCCAGAGCGATGACCGCAAACAGCGCTGCAGAACGGGTCTGCCGGTTTTCCGCGATGCGCACGATGCGCTCTTTCAAGTGCCGCTTGTCTGCCGTCATGGTGGTAGCGGTCAGCAGGGGATTGGACGGCCCCCGGCGCACAGGGATGAGGGCCAGCAGCGTCCTGCCGTAGGCGATGCGCTCCGCCTGGCCCAGGGACGCCATGGCCGATTCATCGCAGGCCAGCTCGCAATCTGTCTTGGACACCGCTGCCGCGATCCACACCAGCGGGTCGAACCAGTAGACGCTCAGGCACACGCACCGCAGCAGCGACCACAGTGGATCGCCGTGGCGGGCGTGGGCACTCTCATGGGCGATCACATGCCGGGTCCGCTCCGGCGAGGAGACCGCCTCCGGGGTAAGATAGATGGCCGGGCGGAAGAGCCCAAAGAGGCAGGGAGAGGGGAGACCGGGCTCCACCAAATAGGTAGGATATCTGCAGCCATCCACTGTATAATGTGTTCTTGCTTTACACAACTTTTGCCAGAACTGCAGGTTGCAGAAAAAGAACCATAGCCCCGTTACCGCCATGCCGGCGTACCAGATGTACGGCAGCAGGGCTCCCAGGGTCAGCGTCTGCTGTTCCATGACCGGGTAGGTGTAGCTATCCGTGTCTGGCATCTGTGCATCTGAATTCGTCCCGCCGGCAGGTGCGTCCGACACCGCCTGCGCCGGGGATTGAGCCGGTGCTGTTTCTACTTCGGTGGGCTCCCAGGCAAATACCACCCGGTCACCCACAGCCTCCGCCCGGCGGGCCAGCTGCTGCTCCACAGGCTGCGCTGCCGTCAGCACGGAGAAATCCGCCCCCGGCAGGGAAAAGGGCACCAGCAGCCGCACCAGTACCAGCGCCCACAGGGCGTACTGAGCCCGGCGGGTGATACGGCTGTGGAAGGCCCAACGCAGGGCCAGCAAAACCAGGATCAAAACCGAGGATGTGATCAAAATCTCTTTCATGTCTGCTCACCTCCCGCGCGCTCCAAAATGGCCGTCAGCTCCGCAATGTCCGCCTCTGTCAGCGAGCGGCTGTCCACCAGGCTGCTGACCATCAGTCCCAGGCTCCCACCGTAGACCTTGGAGAGGAAGCTCTCCGTCTCCGCCAGGGCCGCATCCTCCCGGGCAACCGCGGGGAAGTACTGCTTGGCCCGGCCGCCCTCTTCATAGCGGACGGCGCCCTTGGCCTCCAGCCGGGAAAGCATGGTGATGACCGTGTTCTTGCTCCACCCGGTCTCCGGGTGCAGCGCGGCGGTCAGTTCCATGATGGTGCGGGGAGACTGGTCCCAAAGCCGATTCATCAGCTTCCACTCACTGTCGGACAGATTGACCTGCATCTTGTTCACCTCCTGTTTGGTATACGATTGTCTACCTTTTTCTGATTTGACTGTATCAAAATGGTAGACACTTGTCAACCACAAATTCGTTACAAAACGGAAACGCGCGCTTTCCTGGTTGACCCGGCGGCAGTTTTGCCGTAAAATAAGCCTCGAAACTTTAGAAATCTGGTGAACATATGACTGATTTTGAGCAGCGCTACATTGCGGCCCGGCGGGCCGTCATCGCCCGGGACTTTGCCCGGCTCAACCCCATGCAGCGCCAGGCGGCCATGACCACCGAGGGGCCCCTTTTGCTACTGGCCGGCGCCGGAAGCGGCAAGACCACCGTGCTGATCCAGCGGGTATATAACCTTTTGACCTATGGCCGGGGCAGCGATTGTGACGAAGTCCCCCCCTGGGCCACGGAGGAGGACCTTGCGTTCCTGGAATCCTACCCGGACCGTCCAGACGAGGAGGAGCAGCGGCGGGCCGTGCGCCTTTGCGCCGTGGATGTGCCCCGTCCCTGGGAGATCATCGCCATCACCTTTACCAATAAGGCGGCGGGGGAGCTGAAAGACCGTCTGGCCGCCCGGCTGGGCCCTCCGGCCAACGACGTGTGGGCCTCTACGTTCCACTCCGCCTGCGTGCGCATCCTGCGGCGGGACATCGACCGCATCGGCTTTGACAAGGACTTCACCATCTACGATACGGACGATGCCAAACGGGTCATCAAGGACATTCTCAAAGAGCTGAATCTGGACGAGAAGGCCTTCAATCCCCGCAGCGTGCTCTCCGTCATCTCCGCCGCCAAGGACGCCTATCAGGGCCCCGAGGCATTTTCCAAGGCCCACAGCGGCGAAAACGACTGGAAGATGAGCCGCATCGCCAAGATCTACGAATCCTACGAGAAAAAGCTCCGCACCGCCAACGCCCTGGACTTTGACGATATCATTTTCCATACGGTGACGCTGCTGCGCCAGGAGCCGGAGGTGCTGGCCTACTATCAAAATAAGTTCCGCTACGTGCTGGTAGACGAGTACCAGGACACCAACCACCTTCAGTATCTGCTGACCGGGCTTCTGGCCGGGGGACGGGAGAATCTTTGTGTGGTGGGCGATGACGACCAGTCCATCTACCGTTTCCGGGGTGCCAACATCGAAAACATCCTGAACTTTGAAAAGCACTATCCCGCCGCCCGCACCATCCGGCTGGAGCAGAACTACCGCTCCACCCAGAACATTCTGGACGCGGCCAACGCCGTCATCCGCAACAACGAGGGACGCAAAGGCAAGACCCTCTGGACGGACAACGGCAGCGGCGAGAAGGTCACCGTCAAAACCAACTTCAACGAGGGAGACGAGGCCAACTTCGTGGCCGGGGACATCCTCATGGGCGTCAACCGGGGCCGTAAGTTCCGTGACACGGCGGTGCTCTATCGGATGAACGCCCAGTCCAACGCCCTGGAATATGCCATGAAGCGCAACGGCATTCCCTATAAGGTAGTAGGCGGCATGAAGTTCTTCGACCGGGCAGAGGTCAAGGACATGCTAGCCTATCTGTGTGTGCTCAATAACCCCATGGACGATCTGCGTCTGCGGCGGATCATCAACGTGCCCGCCCGCAGCATCGGTGCCGCCACCGTGGACAAGGTTGCCCTGCTGGCCCAGGCCCAGGGGGCGTCCCTTTACGAGATCCTCCGCAATGCAGACCTGTTCCCGGAGCTCAAGAGCGCCGCGTCCAAGCTCATGAAGTTTGCCGACCTCATTGACGGACTGCGCCGGGCAGGCGGCGAGCTGGCATTGCCGGAGTTTTACGACGAGGTGCTGGAGCGCACGGGCTACGTCCGGGCTCTGGAGGAGAAAAACGACCTGGAGAGCCGGGGCCGCATCGAAAACGTCCAGGAGCTCAAGTCCAACATCCTGGGCTTTTTGGAGCAGGACCCGGAGGACGCCACACTCTCCGGCTTTTTGAACGAGATCGCTCTCTATACGGATCTGGACAGTGTGGAAGCCGGGGACGACTGCGTCACCATGATGACCGTCCACTCCGCCAAGGGTCTGGAGTTCCCCACGGTCTATGTGGTAGGCATGGAGGAGGGGATCTTCCCCGGCTCCTCCGCCCAGTACGACCATGAGGAACTGGAGGAGGAGCGGCGGCTTTGCTATGTGGCCATGACCCGGGCCAAGGAAAAGCTCACCATGACCAACTGCCGTCAGCGTATGCTCTACGGCCGCACCAGCTCCAACCGCCCCTCCCGGTTTTTGGAGGAGATTCCGGAGGAGAACCGGGACTGGCTCAGCCGCCCGGTGCCCCGCAGCATGGAGTCCGACGCCACCTTCGGCGGCGACCGCTGGGACGACGGCGGCTATGCCCCGGCCCGGCCCTCCACGGGGATCTATACCTCCGGCGGCGCCCGGGAAAACGGCTCCGTCCACGCTTACCGTGCCGCGCCCCAGCCCCAGCGCCGGCCTCTGGCCTCCGCTGGAAAGAGCGGCGCTGCTCCCGCCGGTCTTTTGCAGCTGCAAAAGGGCGATATGGTAGAGCACACCGCCTTCGGCAAGGGTATGGTGCTGTCCCTGCGGCCCATGGGCGGAGACGCCCTGGTGGAAGTGGCCTTTGACCAGGTGGGCACCAAGAAGCTCATGCTCAAATCCGCCGGCGTCCATATGAAAAAGCTGTAACTAACAAAAAAGCTCCCGGAACCAACGATGGTTCCGGGAGCTTCTTTGTTAGTTATTCGCCGGGATACTGCTCGCCCTCGTTGGCCTCCTCCTGCCGGGGCTCTGCCTGGGGCAGCGTCTCCACGAACCGCACCTGAATGACTGCCTGGGGCCAGTTGAAGGAAACTGCCGCATGCTTGCCCTTCCGGGCGGCCTCCTGCTCCAGCATGGCTGTCAGGTCCAACAGCACCTGGCGGGTGAGATACCCGCCCCGCCAGTGGAACACAAAGGGAAGCCCCTTGCGCAGGGGCATCTGGCATCTCTTCTGCACGTCCTCCATCCGGGTCAGGGAGAGCTTATTCTCCCGGTAATAGCGTAAATCCTCGCCCGTGCAGGCCGGGGCAGGGTAGACGAGAGACTGGTGGTCCCGGAACAGCTGCTCATCCGTCAGATTGAAGTAGTCATAGCGGACGATACCGTCCCCGGAAAGGGAGAGGTCGAAGGTGGCGTCCAGATGCCGCCTTCCACCCGGCAGCGTGAGGATGTTCCAGGCATGGCGGTATTTGACGCCCTGTTCGGGATTTTCCCGGGAAATGGCGATGACACAGGGAAGTCCCAGGACATCGCAGAGGATCTTCACGGACTTGGCGATGCCCTCGCACACGCCCACGCCCTGACCCAGCGGGCCGATGATCTCGTGGGAGTAGGGCTTTTTCAGCTTGTCATAGCGCACATTGGTGCAGATAAAATCGTGGATGTACCGCTCCTTTTCCAGTGGGGAAAGGGCACGGGCCGGGCGCGCCAGCTTCTCCACCCGGGCGGTGAGGGCTTTCTGGTGTTCCTGGACTTTCTTTTTATCAAAGAGGTACTCCGGCACCAGTTCCACGTTCTCCGCCCCGTGGGCATAGCGGTAGGAAAAGCCGGTCACATAAAAGATCTCCGGGCAGTCCAGCCGCAGCTTGAAAAAGATGTCGCTGAGGACATGCCCGTCCAGTTTTGGCACGGAAAACGACGGCCGCAGGGCAGTGATCCCCGTTTTCATAGCGTGATAGGCAGCCTGGGCAGTCTTGTCCATCTGCCGGTAATAATAGGGCTCCAAAGTTATGCTCCTTTCTTTCAGGGTACCACCCGGATGCCCAGCACCCGGGCCACCACGGCCGCCTGCTGGGCCGAGATGACAGCGCCCTTAAGCTCGGCGCAGGAGGCGGAAAGCGCCACGTTATCCAGCGTGCAGCGGCTCAGATCCAACCCCCGGAAGCTGGTTTTGAACAGCTCTGCCCCGGTGAGATCGACCGAATCAAAGCTTAATTTGGAAAGCCGGCACTCCGAAAGAGCCGACTCCGTCAGATCACAGTCTTTCAGGGTACATTGGTCCAGCACAGCACCATTCCAGTTGGCGTAACGGGCCAGCGTATCCTCCAAAGTACAGCGGCGCAGGCGCGCACGCCTGAGGTCCGCGCCGTCCAGCTTGCTGCCCGCTATCCGGCAGTCCTGGAAAAAGGTACCCGGCAGACGGCATCCCGAAAAGCAGCAGCCGGAAAAGCCGCAGTCATAAAAGGCGGTGCCGGTAAAGTCGCAGTCCGTGAATGTGCAGCCCTGGAAGCTGCTGGTTCGTACCTCCAGCTCCGACCAGTCCTGACCGGTAAGCTGGGCATGGAGCAGTTCCAGATGAGAAACGCAGCCCCCGTCCTCCTGGACACGATCCAGCCATTCCTGATCGATCATTTGCGCCGCTCCTTTTGTTCGGGTGTCCAGAGAAGCTCCTCAAAGCTTTGGATATACACATCGCAGAACTGGCGCATCTGGTCCTCGTCATGGGCAAAAAACGCATCGTACACGCCCACCACCCGCATATGGGCCGCCCGGGCACCCCGGCAGGCGGCGATGCTGTCGTCAAAGATGGTGCAGCGCTCCGGCGCCACACCCGCCAGCCGGGCCGCTTCCAGCCAGATCTCCGGCGCCTTTTTCTCCAGCCCCAGCTCCTGGGCAAAGGTGACCCGCTCAAAGTACTTGGCAATGTCCAGCCGCTCCAGCGATGCCCGGCAGTGGACCGGCAGGGCGCTGGTCACCACCGCCATCCGGCGCCCCTCCGCCCGGCACTGCTTCAGGTAGGCCCGCACACCGGGCTTCAGAGGCACATGGGAATAGGTGTCCTTGGCCAGGTCCAGCCACTCGGCCATAATCTCCTCACAGCTTTCGGAAAGGCCGCAGTAGTCCTTGGTGAACTGAGCCGCCAGGGGGAAAATCGTGTGGGCCACGCCTTCATAGTAGGCATGGGTGTAGGGCAGTCCCCGCCGGGCCAGAAATGCCCGGTCCACCTCTTTCCAGACACCATTGGAGTCGATGAGCGTCCCGTCCAGATCAAAAAACAGCATACTCTCCATGTTCATTCCTCCTTTTCCAGCCAGAACCGCCAGGGAAAGTCCTTCGCCTCCTGGGCGTAGTCCACGCCGATACGGGGACCGGCGCAGATCCGCTCCCGGGGCAGGGTAGGGCAGGAGAGCCCCACATCCGCCAGCGAGTCGCACACAAAGAGCGCGCCTGCTCCATCTGTCAGATCCATGCGGTTTTCCGCCCGGGTGACTCCCAGCGCCCGGCACAGCTTTCCCGGGCCGTTGAGCATATTTTTCTGCCGGGCCGCCGTCATGGGCTTGTCCCCGTAGCGAAGGCGCGCCATGGTATCTCCGCCGGATATTGCCTGGGCGCCCCGCAGCAGTACGGCGGACGGCTCGCCCTCCGGCTCCGTCACGATGTTGAGGCAGTCGTACATGCCGTAGATCAAATAGACATATGCCCGTCCCGGCGGCTGGAACAGGGCGTCCGTGCGGGCCGTGCGGCGGTAGCCATAGGCATGGCAGGCCTTGTCGCAGCGCCCTACGTAGGCCTCCGTCTCCGTCAGGCGGCACACCAGCGTTTCTCCATCCAGGCGGCGCACCAGATATTTGCCCAGAAGCCGCCTGGCAATGTCCACGGTGTCACCTAAATAGAATTCCTGCGAAAGTATTGCCATTTTTTCACCCCAGTGTTACAATACCAAAAGTTGTGCAAAAAAGTATACCATGGAACCAGGAGCGGAGCAAGCCATATGAAAGTCAACCGGATTCGTCAAAATGTATTTCCCGTTCTGGCCGCACTGATCTGGGGCACGGCGTTCGTGGCCCAGAGCGTGGGTGCGGACTACGTGCAGCCCTTTACCTTCAACGCCGCCCGTGCGGCCATCGCCTTTGTTTTTCTGCTGGTGCTGTGCGCCGTGCTGCGGATGCGCCGCCGCCGGGATTTCGCAGGGGAGGCCCGGCCCCGGCCCCATGCCCGGCGGGATCTCATGCTGGGCGGCCTTTGCTGCGGCGCCGCGCTGACCGTGGCCACCAACCTCCAGCAAAAGGGACTGGAGACCACCACCTCCGGCAAGGCCGGCTTCATCACCGCGCTTTATATCGTCCTGGTGCCCATCGCAGGCATCTTTCTGAAAAAGCATCCGCCCAAAACCATCTGGATCAGCGTGGCGCTGGCCGTGGCTGGACTGTACTGCCTGTGCGTGACGGAGGGCTTTTCCATCGCCCCCGGCGACTTTTATGTGATGCTGTGCGCATTCTGCTTCACCGGCCACATTCTCATCATCGACCACTTTACCCAGAAGGTGGACGGCGTGGAGCTCTCCTGCGTGCAGTTCCTGGTGTCGGCCATCTTGTCCTCCATCGGCATGCTGGCCTTTGAGACGCCCTCGCTGGCCGGCCTGCAGGCATGCATCTTCCCGCTTTTGTATGTGGGCGTGTTCTCCAGCGGCGTGGCCTACACGCTGCAGATCCTGGCCCAGAAGGACTCCGATCCCACAGTGGTCTCCCTGCTTTTGAGTCTGGAATCCGTGTTTGCCACACTGGCGGGCGCCATCATCCTCAAAGACCAGATGAGCGCACGGGAGTACTTCGGCTGCGTGTTGGTGCTGATCGCCGTGCTGCTGGCACAGATCCCCATGCCCGCGAAAAAGAACACCAAGGCCGGCAGCAGCCAGGTCTGAACTGAAAAAAGAGAGGCATGAGACGCCTCTCTTTTTTATTGGACAAAAATCGCGCGCTATGCTATACTTGTAAACTGTATGACTCTGTGATGAGGTGATTTTATGCGTATCGATGTGCTCGGAGTCGGCTTTGACAACCTGACCATGGACGAGGCCGTGGCGGAGGGACTGCGCCTGACGGAGTCCCAGGGTACCCACTATGTGGTCACGCCGAACCCCGAGATCGTAGAGCTGTGCCGGGAGAACCTGGCCGCAAAAATAGCCGTCAACGAGGCGGATCTGGTGCTGGCAGACGGCATCGGCATCGTCAAGGGCGCGGCCATGCTGGGCACGCCCCTCAAGGACCGGGTGCCGGGCATTGAATTTGCCGCAGGCCTCATGGCTGGCCTTGCCGCAAACGGAAAGACGCTGTATCTGCTGGGCGCCAAGCCCGGCGTGGCGGAGCAGGCAGCCAATCGGCTGCAGGCCACCTATCCCGGCCTTGTGATCGCGGGCACCCACGACGGCTACTTCAAGGACGATGCCGCCGTGGCGGAGGAGATCTGCAAAACCGGCGCGGACGTGGTGTTCGTATGCCTGGGCGCTCCCAAGCAGGAGCTTTGGATGAAGAAGTTCGGCCCCGCTACCGGCGCGCATCTGCTGTGCGGCCTGGGCGGCAGCCTGGACGTGTTCGCCGGCGTGGTGGAGCGCGCCCCGAAATTCTGGTCCGACCACGGCCTGGAGTGGTTCTACCGGCTGTGCCGGGAGCCCCGCCGGATCGGCCGGATGATGAAGCTCCCCCTGTTTTTGGTGCATGTTCAGCAGGAGAAGCGGAAAAAATGAAAGGTAAGCTGATCGTATTCGAGGGGACGGACGGCTCCGGCAAGGCGACCCAGGCAGGTCTACTGTGCCGCCATCTGGCCCAAGAGGGGATCTCTTACCGAGAGATCGATTTTCCCCGGTACGGCAACCCCTTTGCCCAGCCGGCAGCCCTCTATCTGCAGGGCGCCCTGGGCAGCCATCCGGGCGATGTGAACGCCTATGCCGCCTCCACGCTGTTCGCTGTGGACCGCTTCGCCTCCTATAAAGAGGACTGGGGCGGATTTTATGAGCAGGGAGGCGTAATCGTAGCCAACCGCTATACCACCTCCAATGCCGTCCATCAGGCCTCCAAGCTGCCCGACGGGGAGCGGGATGCCTTTGTGGACTGGCTCTTTGATCTGGAATACCACCGTCTGGGGCTGCCGGAGCCGGACCTGGTGGTCTATCTGGACATGCCCACGGAGATCACGGAGCGCATGATGCGCCGCCGGGAGGCAGAAACCGGCACCAGTGCGGACATCCACGAGCAGGACGAGGCCTATCTTCGCCGCTGCCGGGAAAATGCCCGGGAAGTGGTCCGGCGGTGCGGATGGCCGGTCATCTGCTGTGCCAGGGACGGAGAGCCCCGAACGGTGGAGGACATCCACCAGGAGGTCTGGCAGATCGTACAGTCCCATCTTTGAGATTGACCCAGGGCGCCGGAGAAAAAAGGGACGTGCCGGGCACGCCCCCTCTTTCCTCAGCAGCAGCTGCCGCAGCCGTCATTGCCGCCGCACCCGCAGCCGCTGTTGCCATACCCGCCCCAGGAGCCGCTGCCGCAGCAGCAGCACACCAAGATCACAATAAGGATGATCCACAGGCAGGAGCAGTCGTTGTTGCCATTGTGAAAGCACATTGATTGTCACCTCGCTTTGTGCCATTGTATGCAGCGGATCGATGCAAGAGGGCCTGACCGCCCGAAATTTTTGATCCGATCGCGAAAAAAGCCAACAGCCTCGCTTCAAAAAGAGACACAGCGAGGAGACAGGAGGATTCTATGGCTGATTACAAAAGCGGAGATACCGCCAGTTGGGATTCCGAGCAGGTACGCCGCTCCCAGAGCAATTCGCCGGCGCGCCGCTCTCAAAGCGGAGGCTCCAGGCGCCGGACCCAGGATTCCCAGCCGCCCGCCAACCGGCGCAGAAGGAAGAAGCGGCACTTCAATGTTGTGACGTATATTCTGTTCGTGCTGGTCACCTCCGCCATATTGGCAGGTGTGGGCTGGCTGCTGATCAACGACCTGTGCGCCTTCAACAAGGAGGACATCACCGCCACCATCGAGGTCACCGCGGACGATACCATCGGCTCCATCGCCGACAAGCTCCATGACGCGGGGCTCATCGAGTACAAGTGGTTCTTCCGGCTCTTTGCCACCGTGGCTGACGCCAAGGACAAGATCGGTACCGGAACCTATGAGCTGAGTACCGAAATGGACTACCGTGCCCTGATCGTAGGTATGCACAACTCCTCCGGCAACCTGAATTCCGATACGGTCCGTGTCACGATCCCTGAGGGCTACACGGTATCCCAGATCATCAAGCTGCTGGCGGAAAACGGCGTGAACACCGAGGAGAACCTGCTGGAGGCCGCCAAGACCGCCACCTTCGATTACGACTATATCGACAACAACTCTGAGGACATCAGCCGCCTAGAGGGCTATCTCTTCCCGGATACCTATGACTTCTACCTCAACGAGAAGGCCTCCAGCGCCCTGAACCGTCTCATCAAGAACTTCAACAGCAAGCTGGACGAGGAGAAGCTGGCCCAGGCAGAGGCCCGGGGCTATGACCTGCAGGACATCATCACCATCGCGTCCCTGATCGAAAAGGAGACGGACGGCACCGACCAGGCCAACATCGCCTCGGTCATCTACAACCGTCTGGAGGGCCCCGGCGACAAGGGCGGCACCTACGGTATGCTGCAGATCGACGCATCGCTGCTGTACGCTCTGCCTGATCACACCGGCCCCATCACCAACGAGGATAAGCAGGTGGACTCCAAGTATAACCTCTACAAGTACGCAGGCCTGCCGCCCACGCCCATCGCCAATCCCGGTCTTGCCTCCATTGAGGCCGCACTTGACCCTGCGGACACCAATTATTACTATTACGCCCTGGGCAAGGACGGCAAGCATCACTTCTCCTCCACGCTGGCCGAGCACAACGCGTTTTTGAACAGTGGTGACTATGCGGGATAAACGGAACAGACCGGAGCTGCTCGCTCCGGCAGGAGATATGGAACGGCTGAAAATGGCCGTGCTCTACGGAGCCGATGCAGTGTATCTGGCCGGAACGGATTTCGGCATGCGCGCATTTGCGGGCAATTTCACCCCGGAGGAACTGCCGGAGGCGGTGGCGTTTGCCCACCGCCACGGCGTCCGGGTCCACTGCACCATCAATACCATGCCCCGCAACGAAGAGATCGCCCGCCTGCCGGAGCACCTGGAGCGCCTGGCAGACGCGGGGGTGGACGCGCTGATCGTGGCAGATCTGGGCGCATTCACCATGGCAGGGAAGTACGCCCCCCGGTGCCAGCGGCACATCTCCACCCAGGCAAGCATCTGCAACTATGAGACTGCCCGGGCCTGGTACGATCTTGGCGCCAGCCGGGTGATCCTGGCCCGGGAGCTGAGCCTTGACGAGATCCGCACCATCCGGGAAAAAACGCCGGAGGATCTGGAGATCGAGGCGTTCGTCCACGGCGCCATGTGCGTGAGCTACTCCGGCCGGTGCCTGCTCTCCAACTACATGACCGGGCGGGATTCCAGCCGGGGCGCCTGTGCCCAGCCCTGCCGCTACCAGTACGCCCTGATGGAGGAAAAGCGCCCCGGCGAGTATTTCCCCATCGAGGAGGATGCCCAGGGCACTTACATCTTGAATTCCCGGGATATGTGCATGATCGACCACCTGGACGATCTGATGGACGCGGGACTTTCCAGCCTGAAGATCGAGGGGCGGGCCAAATCCGCCTACTATGCAGCCATCATCACAGGCGCTTACCGCCACTGTCTGGATGCCGCGGCGGAAGGCCGCGCGCTGCCCCAGGCCTGGCGGGACGAGGTGGAGCATGTGAGCCACCGGCCCTATTCCACGGGCTTTTACTACGGCGAACCGGGACAGTATTACAACAATTCCCGCTATGTCAGAGAGTGGCAAGTGGTTGCGCTTGTCACTGATTGTGATGCTGAGGGCAATGCCACGCTCTCTTTGCGCAACAAATTCCGGGCAGGGGACACGGTGGAACTGGTGGGGCCGGACACGGCGCCGTTTTCCATGGTCGTCCCGCCCATGGTCGATGCCGAGGGTGCGCCCCTGGAGGAGCCCCGCACCCCGCAGATGGTCTTTCGCATGAAACTGCCGCGCAGCGTACCGGCCTATACACTGGTTCGCCACGCAGTGGAGCTATCCGCCAAATGAGGAGAAAAGGTCACTATGAACGCTGATGTTGTTATTGTTGGTGCCGGTCCTGCCGGTATTTTCACCGCCCTGGAAATGATCAAAAAGGGCAGCCGCCAGAAGATCGTCATGGTGGAAAAGGGACAGAGCGTGGAAAACCGCCACTGCCCCAAGGATAAGACGAAAAAGTGCATGAACTGCAAGCCCTACTGCCACATTACCACCGGTTTCTCCGGCGCAGGCGCCTTTTCCGACGGCAAGCTCTCGTTGAGCTATGAGGTGGGCGGCGACCTGCCCACGCTGATCGGTGAGGACCTGGCTCAGGAGACCATCAACTACGCCGATCAGATCTATCTGGAGTTCGGCGCCGACACTCATATCGAGGGCCTGGAGCATGAGGCTGAACGCAAGGAGATCCGTAAGCGGGCCATCCAAGCAGGCCTCAAGCTGGTGGACTGCCCCATCCGTCACATGGGCACCGAGCGTGCCCAGGCCATTTATCTTGGCATCGAGCGTTTCCTGCAGGAGCACGGTGTGGAGATGCTCTTCGGCTACGAGTGCAGCAACCTAATCCTGGAAAACGAGGTCTGCCGCGGCGTGTCCGTCTCTAATGGAAAAACAGATCTGGAGATCTACGCCAAGCACACCGTAGTGGCTACCGGCCGCCGCGGCGCAGACTGGCTGGAAAAGCTCTGCGCGGAGCATAACATCGCCCACGCTCCCGGCACCGTGGATATCGGCGTGCGGGTGGAGGTGCGCAACGAGATCATGGAGACCGTCAACCGCGTGCTCTATGAATCCAAGCTGGTAGGCTATCCCAAGCCCTTCAAAAACAAGGTGCGTACCTTCTGCCAGAACCCCGGCGGCTTTGTCAGCCAGGAGAACTACGACAACGATCTGGCGGTGGTGAACGGCCACTCCTACAAGGATCTCAAGACCGACAACACCAACCTGGCCATTCTCTGCTCCCATAACTTCTCCGTGCCTTTCAATCAGCCCATCGCCTACGCCCAGAAGGTGGGCGAGCTGACCAACATGCTGGCCAACGGCCACATTCTGGTGCAGCGGTTTGGCGACATTCTGGACGGCAAGCGCACCTGGCAGAAAGAGCTGGCCCAGTCCAACCTGCGGCCCACGCTGCCCGATGCCGTGGCCGGCGACATCACCGCCGCCATGCCGTACCGCGCCATGATCAACATCATCAACTTCATCCAGGCCATGGACTGCGTGGTGCCCGGCTTTGCCTCTCAGGAGACACTGCTGTACTCTCCCGAGCTGAAGTTCTACTCCAACCGGGTGAAGATGGACACTGATTTCAATACCAGTCTCCAGGGACTCCACTGCCTGGGCGACAGCTCCGGCTGGACCCGCGGCCTCATGATGGCCTCCGTCATGGGCACTCTGATGGGCCGCAAGATTGCCGAAGAGGGCTGAGTGATATTCAAAAGGGTGCCGGAGCAAAGACTCCGGCACCTTTTTTGCCATCTGAACCTCCGTTCGGCAGGCCGCAACCGCGGGTTGACAACATTCCATCCTGTGCGTTCTTGTCACAGCCATCTAAAACGGGTATCATCGTGAGGTAGTCCAAGAGAAAGCGAGTGTACCAAACTATGCAGTTTCATGAAAAACTGACCGAGCTGAGGCGGAAGGCGGGACTCTCCCAGGAGCAGTTGGCAGATCAGCTGGGCGTCACCCGGCAGTCCGTCAGCAAATGGGAGTCCGGCACAGCCATGCCGGAGCTGGGAAAGCTCATCGCTTTGTCGGAGCTGTTCGGCGTCAGCATCGACTATCTGGTGAAAGAAAACCAAACCTCTGATCCGCGCCCAGCAGGGGAAGGGGACAGCTGCTCCGCCCGGGTGGAGGAAAAGCTGGACCTGTTGGCCCGGGATTACCGGCGCAGCTTCGGGCCGGTCTATCAATATACCAGCCGGCGCACGTTGCTGGGGCTGCCCCTGGTCAGCATCCGGTTCGGGCACGACCGGCATCCCACCCGGTATAATACCGCCGTGGGCGTGGTGGCGATCGGAAATTTTTCCGTGGGCATCCTCAGCGTGGGACTCATTTCCACCGGAGTGGTGAGCATGGGTATGATCGCTATGGGCCTTGCGGCGGCAGGTATGGTCTCCATCGGCGGGGCAGCCATCGGCCTCAGTGCCCTGGGGATCTGGAGTTACGGTGTCTCGGCGCTCGGGTGGAAGTCGGCGGCAGGCATCGCGGCCCTATCGGGAGACCAACTGCCCTGACATGTTCCGATTTTTTGAAATAAAAAAGAGACGGCTGAGCCGTCTCTTTTTTATTTCTTTCCCAGGACCTCACGGCGGATATAGGCAAAAGCCGCGTCCTCGCCCTCATCCCGCAGCGTGCGGAGCATCGCCTCCAGCAGCGCGGCGGTTGCAGGGTGGAGCAGCAGCCGCTTTTTCTGTCCCCGCAGGAAAAACGCGTAGGGGTCGCCCGGATCGAACTGGTCTCCCCGGTAGACCTTGCTGGCGGCCAGCCGGTCACAGAACATCTCCGCCACATACTTTCGCGGCATCTCCACGCCGGAGATGCCCTCGCCGCTGAGGCTGTAGTCCGTCCAGTATTCAAAGTGGTGGCGGTTGCGCCCCTTGTGGTGCATCCAGGAGGCGCTGTAGCCCCACGCCTTGCGCTGAGCATCGTTGGGACTGTGGTCCCCCTGGAAATATTTCACCCCCGCCCAGAACTCTACGGGGGAGTACTTGGAAAGATCGTGGGTCAGGCCCTGCCAATACAGGCCCAGCCGAAAGCAGTATTTCCGCACCAGCGCCCGGTGGCGGTGTACGGTCTTCAAATGCGCCCAAAAATGCAACTCGGTCACCTCGAAATCGGTTTTGCTTTTTCAGTATAGCACATAGGATGGAAAAAAACGAGATGGTTTTCGTATGGAATCTCATGCTCCGGCCAAACTAGGCGGGAGGTGTTGTGTTTGGAGAGGGGAATTTTCCGCTGTCCGCCCCAGTGGCTGCCGTTTCTTCCACCCCAGGTCCGCTGTCCATCCCCGCAGGAGCTGCCGCTCTCCCGCTGGGCGCTGCTGGCCCTGACGCCGGAAGGGGCCCGTGCTGCCGACGGCGTGCAGCTTCGCTGCAAATGCCTGCTGGTACCGGGGGACTGCCCGGTACGCACCACGGCGCCATTCGTCATCTCCTATGGGCTTTCCGCCCGGGACAGTCTGACACTCTCCGGCGTGCGCCAGCCGGTATTGTGCATCCAGCGGACGCTGCCGGGACCGGACGGGGCACTGCTGGAGCCACAGGAGATCCCGCTTGGGGAGCTTCCCGGCCCGCCGGAGGCACTGCTGGGACTTTTGGGACTTCGCCTGTTGCTGATGCCACTGACAAAGGCGCTGTTCCTGGAGTAGCATATACTCCAAAGAGGTGAGAAGGATGAACTGGTACGAGGCAGTCTTCCTGCTGTTTCTGGCAGCGGGACTTTGGGGGATCTACCGGGTATTCTACCGAAAGGCCGGCGGCCCGACCTATTGCGTCTGCTGCGGGAAGTGCACCGCCACAGGCGTGTGTATCCTCACAGGCAGGCCCGTGCCGGATCCGGGCGAAAAAGAGAACGAATCTTCTTGACAAACCAGGCAAAAAGGATATAATGTCTTTGTCATAAAGAGAAAATCGCCATGACAAAGCCAGCACTGCGAAACAGGCCAAGCGAGAGGGGAGACGGTGCAAGCCCCTTGCCCATGCCGCTGTGCAGCCACTTTGGAGCAGTCCGCGAGGAGCGGAACGGTTCATCCCCGTTACCGGATGGCTAAGATGTCCCCGCAAGGGGAATAATTAGGGTGGTACCGTGAAGCTGCGCCTTCGCCCCTAAACCGGGGCGGAGGCTTTTTTATTGCTTCTGTCGCCGCCTGATCCCATGTATGCAAGAAATACCATCAACATATCTGAGGAGGAAGAAACCATGGCACATCCCTATTATGGGCTGAACGAACTGCGCGAGATGTTTCTGAGCTACTTTGAGAGCAAGGGACACCTGCGCCTGCCCAGCTTTTCCCTGATCCCGCCCGCCAACGACAAGAGCCTGCTGCTCATCAACTCCGGCATGGCGCCCATGAAGACCTGGTTCACCCGGGAGGAGGAGCCCCCCCGTGACCGCGTCACCACCTGCCAGAAGTGCATCCGCACCGGCGATATCGAAAACATCGGCAAGACCGACCGCCACGGCACCTATTTTGAGATGCTGGGCAACTTCTCCTTCGGCGACTACTTCAAAAAGGAAGCCATTCCTTTCTGCTGGGAGTTTCTGACCAAGGTGGTGGGCCTGGAGGAAGACCGCCTGTATCCCTCCATCTACCTGGATGACGACGAGGCTTTCGAGATCTGGAACAAGGACATCGGCATCCCCGCCGAGCGCATTTTCCGTTTCGGCAAGGCCGATAACTTCTGGGAGCACGGCGCCGGCCCCTGCGGCCCCTGCTCTGAGGTGTACTATGACCGCGGCGCCGAGCACGGCTGCGGCAAGCCCGACTGCACCGTCGGCTGCGACTGTGACCGCTACATTGAGGTCTGGAACAACGTGTTCTCCCAGTTCAACAACGACGGCCAGGACAACTACACCGAGCTCAAGCAGAAGAACATCGACACCGGCATGGGCCTGGAGCGTCTGGCCTGCGTGGTGCAGAACGTGAACTCCCTGTTCGACGTGGACACGGTCATGAACATCACCCACAAGGTCAGCGAGATCACCGGCGCCCACTACGGCGAGAGCCACAAGACCGACGTGAGCCTGCGTGTCATCACCGACCACATCCGCTCCTCCGTCATGATGATCTGCGACGGCATCCTGCCCTCCAACGAGGGCCGCGGCTACGTGCTGCGCCGTCTGCTGCGCCGGGCTGCCCGTCACGGCAAGCTCCTTGGCGTGAACCGTCCCTTCCTGCACGAGGTGGTGGACACCGTGGTGCGGGAAAACGAGTGCGCTTATCCCGACCTGCGTGAAAAGCAGGCCTATATCACCAAGGTCATCCGCACCGAGGAGGAGAACTTCGCCAAGACCATCGACGGCGGCATGAAGATCTATAACGAGCTGCTCAACGCCCACAAGGAAAAGGGCGAGACCGTGTTCTCCGGCGCAGACGCTTTCAAGCTCTATGATACCTATGGTTTCCCCATCGACCTGACCGCTGAAATGGTGGAAGAGGCCGGTATGCAGGTGGACCGCGCTGGCTTCGACCAGCTGATGGAAGAGCAGCGCGTCCGCGCCCGTAAGGCCCGTGAGGCTCTGGGCGATCTGGGCTGGGCCGGCATCGAGTTCGGCTCCGACATGCCCGCCACCGAGTTTGTGGGCTATGACCGCACCGAGGCTCAGGGCAAGATCCTGGCCATCGTGGCCGACGAGGAGCTGCGGGACGAGGTGTCCGCCGGTGCCGAGGCCATTCTGGTGCTGGATCAGACTCCGTTCTACGCCGAAATGGGCGGCCAGGTGGCCGACCACGGTGTCATTACCGCCGGCGAGGCCCGCTTTGAGGTGAGCAACGTTCAGAAGAACAAGGGCGGCAAGTTCATGCACTACGGCAAGGTGGTCTCCGGCCAGTTCCAGGTGGGCGCCTCCGTTACCGCTTCCATCGACGTGGAACGCCGCAAGGCCATCATGCGTGCCCACAGCGCCACCCATCTGCTGGACGCCGCCCTGAAGAAGGTGCTGGGCGACCATGTCCATCAGGCCGGCTCTCTGGTGGAGCCCGACCGCCTGCGTTTCGACTTCACCCACTTCGAGGGCATCACGCCCCAGCAGATGGGCGAGATCGACCGTCTGGTCAACGACGCCGTTCTGGAGGGCTATACCGTTGTGACGGAAGTACTGCCCATTGAGGAAGCCAAGAAGAAGGGCGCCATCGCCATGTTCGGCGAGAAGTACGGCGAGACCGTCCGCGTGGTGGAAATGGGCGACTTCTCCATGGAGTTCTGCGGCGGCACCCATGTGGAGAACACTGCCAAGATCGGTCCTTTCCGTATCCGTTCCGAGGGTTCCGTTGCCTCCGGCGTGCGCCGCATTGAGGCGACCGTGGGCCGCGTGAGCCTGGATGTGATGAACCGCAACCAGGAGCTGCTGTTCCATGCGGCTCAGATGCTCAAGACCACCCCCGGTGAGCTGGTCGGCAAGGTGGAGCAGCAGGTCGCCGAGCTGAAGACCACCCGTCTGGCTCTGGAGAAGTTCAAGGCGGAGGCCTCTTTGGGCGAGGCCCGTCAGTTCCTCATGTCCGCCAAGGACGTCTGCGGTCTGAAGGTGCTCACTGCCCACCGCGACGGCATGGATGCAAACGGTCTGCGTCAGATGGGCGACTTCCTGCGTGATAAGGAGCCCACCGTGGTGGCAGTGCTCTCCTCCGTCAACGACGGCAAGATCACCTTCCTGGCCGTGTGCGGCAAGGATGCCGTGTCCAAGGGCATCAAAGCCGGCGAACTGGTGAAGAACGTGTGCGCCATCTGCGGCGGCAAGGGCGGCGGCAAGCCCGACAGCGCCATGGGCGGCGGCAGCGATCTTTTGAAGCTGGACGACGCGCTGGCCTCTGTGGACGATTTTGTGGCTGAGAAGCTGAAATAAGGTGTTACAGTGTCCCGGCAGGGGAGAGACATCTCCCTGCCGGGCATTGTTCCAGCTGTGAAAGGAGCTGCCATGTCTTCCCGCGAAGATGCAAAGACCTTCCTGGCTCTGCCCATGGACTTTTCTGCCATTGAGCTGGAGCCCTGCCCCGACGCAGAGCCGTACTTCTGCACGCCGGCAGGCGCCGAGATCATCGGCTGGCTCAATGGTACCCATTTCATCCTCCTGCCGGGGGACGAGACCGTGTACTGCGTGGAGCCCGGGCTGGGGGAGGAGGGGACGTTCGTCCTGCCGGTGGGCCGGGATTTCCGGGAATTTCTCTCCTACCTGCTCTACTGCAAATGTACCAGTCCCATTTCGCAGATCTTCATGCTGGATAAACCGGAATTCCGGCACCTGCTCCAAGAGAATGCCCAAGACACCTGGCCGGGGTGCGAGGAGACGTTCCGCAGCCGGGACCGGGCTCTGGCGCTGCTGGCTGAGACGTTCGGCATCCAGCCCCAGGACCCCTATGCGGCGGTCAGGGCCATACAGGCCGCGTTTGACCCGTCGGCGCTGGTGTTTTCCGACGAATATTACGATATGCTGGGATTGGAAAATCCCCGCGCTTCGGAGGAGCAGACCGAGCGCTGTGCCCCGGCCGATCTAGAACATTTTTCCTGAACCAGGGAGGACAAAGCCATGCTTCCTCAGGACCCTTATATTCTTCTGAGCTTCGTCAATACCAAGCTCCGGGATGAATACGAAAGCCTCGAATCTCTCTGCGCAGCGCTGGACGCGGATGAATCCGCTCTGCGTCAGACGCTGGCGGGACTTGACTATCGCTACGATCCCGTTCATAATCAGTTTATCTGAATGTCCCAACAAAGGAGGTCCGTATACAAATGTCCGATTGCTTATTCTGTAAGATCGCGGCAGGGGAGATCCCCAGCAGCAAGGTCTACGAGGACGACGTCTGCTATGCATTCAACGACATCGCACCTCAGGCTCCTACCCATTTTCTGGTGATCCCCAAGGCCCACATCGACTCTGTAGCCCAGGTGAACGGTGACAACAGCGCCGTGGTTGCCCATATGTTCGAGGTCATCGCCAAGGTGGCCAAGGAGCAGGGACTGGAGAGCTACCGGGTCGTCTCCAACATCGGCGAGCAGGCAGGGCAGAGCGTGATGCATCTGCATTTCCATGTGCTCTCCGGCCGGGATATGACCTGGCCTCCGGGCTGATCTGAAAAAAGAAGCAGCTCCGACGCGATCGCGTCGGAGCTGCTTTTATCATGAATACATCACACATGCACCATTTCGGAAGGATGCGTTTTACAGGTAGCAAGACTCACGCTCACCAGCAAAATGCCGCAGGCCAGCGCTCCGGGAACGGTGGAGCCCAGTCCGAAGGGCTCTCCCGCCAGCTTCCAGCCGACGGTCACCACAAAACCGCCGATCATAGCGGCCAGAACGCCCGCGCTGGTGGCTTTCTTCCAATACAGGGCAGCCAGTGCGGGCAGGCCCGCAGAGGCGGCGTAAAATGCCCACGCAAACATCAGCACGTCATAGGCGCTCTTGATGTACAATGCAATGACCAACGCCCCCAGCGCCAGCACCACAGACGCCACGCGGGAGAGGAGGATCTCCCGTTTTTCCGACATCCGGGGGCAGATGGTCTTTCCGAGATCGCTGACCACCGTCTGCACGGAGACCAGCAGATAGCTGTCCGCCGTGCTCATCATCACGGATAAAATGCCGGACAGGGCAAGGCCCGTAATGCCCGGAGGCAGGATCTTGATGGCCAGTGCAGGCACCACCGCGTCCGCCGTGCCGAAATCCTCCACCACGTTGGGCAGGATCTGCTGGGCAGCCAGGCCCATCAAAAACAGCAGCGCAATGGTAAGACCGTAGACAGCCGTGCCCCAGAACATGCCCCGTTTGGCCGCCTTTTTGTCTTTGGCAGCAAAGGCCCGCTGCCACATCTCCGCGCCTGCCATGGTGAACACCAGATAGGTCACGATATCGCCCAGGATCTGTCCGTCCACATAGGGCGTCACATAGCGCATATCCAGATTGGCAATAAAGGCATCAAACCCGCCCAGGTAGTTCAGGCTGGAAACCGGGATCAGCAGGTAAACAAAAATGATGAGCATGAAAAACTGCACCACATCTGTATACACCACGCCGAACAGGCCCGAAGCCGCCGTATAAATGATGAAGATGAGCGTGGCGATCAGGGCGCCCATCTCATAGCTGATACCGATCTGGCTGCCCAGGAGCTTGATGATGGTCGCCGTGGCCGTCACCTGAGCCGCCACAGTGCCCACCATGGCAAAGGCCACCATCACAGAAAGCACACACTTGGGCACCGCACCGAACCGATATGCAAACAGCTCGGGGATGGACTCGATGTGGTAGCGCTCGCCCACCTGCTGGATGCGGCCCGCATAGCCGGAGAAGATGAACATGCCCAGCATATAGGGAACCGCCGTGGCGACCGCTTTGAAGCCGGTGGTATAGGCAATGCCGGCCCGGCCCATCATGGCGCTGCCGCCGATGATGGTGGCACACACCGTGGCAGCCAGCACCATGGGTCCCAGGGTGCGGCCTGCCACATAATAGTCATCGACATTTTTGATGCGTTTGACGAACCAAACGCCCACCAACAGCATGAAAAGCAGGTAGAACCCAATGACCAGCAGATCCAGTGTCGTCACATCCAGCATAAACATCTCCCCCTTGCAGCAGATTGCGCTTCCTCTCCGCAGAGAAACCATTGTGTTTTTAGCTAAAATATATCAATAGAAAAAGCGATAATTTATATAAAATATATCAAAAATTCGAGGACTTGTCAATTCTTAACATATTTGCAGGAAAAAGCCCGCACCAGGCAAGCCTGGTGCGGGCTTTTTCAGAATAGTCAACGGGTTCAGGGATTCATCTCAGAAAGGTCCATCTCCTGGAAATCCGAAAAGTCCGGGAACGTGATCTTCACGTCATCTCCCGTGGCATTGACGGTCATGTCCATGTCATATGCCATGGTGGCAGACACCGCAGAAACCGTACCGTCGTCCATGGGAACATCCATCTTCATGGCCACAGAGAACGTCATGGAAACCGCCTTCATCTGTCCCTTGGCATCCATGGTATACACGGCAGTGATCTTGTCAAAGTCAATGGTGCCCAGCTCCTGTCCAACCATGGAACTTACAGCGTCCATGGCGCTTCCCAGTCCCTTGCCCATCTCCACGGTATAAAGGGTATCGGAGCCGGACTTCTCCGTGCGGATAGAATCGATCATCGCCAGGCCGCTGACGTTCAGCGCGTCCATATTTACACCGCTCATGGCCATCAGATCCTGGAGCTGCTCATCCATCTGATATTTATAGCGCATGGTCTCTCCGCCGCCGCTGGCAGACACATACACCCAGCCGTCCTTCATCCAGGTACCGGTAGAGGTGGTCTGTCCCTGGGCAGTGGTCTCCACGGTGGAGGCCATCTCCATGCTATCCTCGCCCAGGATCACCTGTACGCGCCCCTCAGAGACCGTGGGGAGGGTGACCGTCTGGCCGTCCATGTCCATGGTCATGTCCATGGACATGCTGACATCCACATCCATGGAGCGGTTGTCCATCTGCGCGGAAGCCAGGGTCCGGTACGCTTCGATCTTCTCCGTCATGGGACGGGCTGCCTCAGCATCCACCACACCGTCGGCGATCAGGCTGGCCAGCAGGTAAGTGGAACCGTCCTTGGTATCCGCCGCCAGGGCCTGATACGTCAGCGCCGCCAGATCGTCCCGCAGGAAGTCGCCGGAAAACAGCATGGAATCATAAATTCCCTTGCTCTGGGCAAAGGTCAGCGTGTCCGCATAGGCAAAGTCCGTCCCGTCCTCATAGCCCAGCGCCCGCAGCAAAAACGCGCAGTACATCTTGGCACTGCAGGGCTGGCCGGAGCCGAACGTAGTGGCGCTGGTGCCGTTGGCAATGCCGTTTTCATACAGCCATGCAACATACGGGGCAGAGAATTTACTCACATCGGTGAAGGGACAGCGCAGCGTACCGGCATCATAGTCCTCCTTGGCTTCCTCCTCAGCCCCGTAGAGCCGCACCAGCATAATGGCCGCCTCTGAGCGGGTGGGTGCACGATCCAGCTCAAAGCCGTCCGCTGTACCCCGGAACATGCCGATCGCAGACAGATCTTCCACCACCGCGTCAAAATCCGACGCAGCGGCCCCGGCGCACAGAGCAGCCGACAGGGCCAGCACTGCCGCCAAACAAGTCAGAAAACGTTTCATATTCTGCTCCTTTCTTTTTCCAGCAAATGCTGTTTTCTTCATCATAAGCGCATCCCAGATACCCGTCAAGGGTTTTTCCCTTTACTTTCCGTATGATTCCTGTTAAAATATTTTGGCTCCGCATGGGTACAATAGTGCCGGCAAAATGTTCCCGTTTGGTAACATTTTGCCGGGTGATGATAAATGGAAATCAAACGACTGCGGGATTTGCGGGAGGACGCGGACAAAACGCAGCAGGCAGTTGCGGACTACCTGAACATGCAGCGCAGCGTCTACCGCCGTTATGAGAGCGGACAGCGGGAAACGCCCGCGTGGGTGGTGGACAAATTGGCCGACTTTTACCATGTCAGCACTGACTATCTGTTGGGCCGCACCGATGATCCCACTCCGCCCGCAGGCAGATGAGGGCGCTTGCTGTATTCGCCGGTGCATTCTCCGGCGGGATCTTTCTTTGCCAATATCTTCTGCCAGTTTCCTGGCAGGTCCCCGCCGCCCTGGCACTCTTCCTGATAACCGCAGGGACTCTCCGACGCTTCACCGGAAACACGCGGCGCAGGGTTTTGCTGGCAGGCCTGGGGATTTGTCTGGCGCTGGGATGGAACTGGCTGTATATCCGCCAGGTCCAGCGGCCCATGGAAGACCTGGCCGCTTCGCGCAGCGGCCAGCACATCACACTGACTCTGGCGGATTATGCCCAGCCAACGGATTACGGAGCCAAGGTTCCCGTTTTGTTGGACGGGTTCTCCGGAAAACTGATGCTCTACGGCCAGCCGTATCTGCTGGAGCTCTCTCCCGGTCAGAGCGTGGAGACAACTGTCACACTGGAAAGTGCCGCGGCCATCCACGATGAGGACGTGACCACATTCACCTCCAAGGGGATCTTTCTGCTGGCCTATGAAGCAGGGGAGGGGACAGCGCCTCCCCGAATCACCGACGGCACTTTCTCTTCCGTCCGCTGGTGGCCGGTCCGGGCAAAGCACGCCCTGATGGACCGCATCCTCCGCTTGTTTACCGGTGATACTGCCGCGCTACTGTGCGGCATCCTGACAGGAGACAAGACCGCTCTGCCGGCGGAGATCCAGTCCGACCTCTCCGAGGCGGGGATCTACCATATCCTTGCCGTCTCCGGCATGCACTGCGGCTTTTTGGCGCTCTTTCTGGAGGCAGTCACATTCCGCCGCCGGCGGCTGAGCGCCCTGGTGACCATCCCGGCACTGGCGTTTTATGCCCTGGTGACCGGCGGGAGCCCCTCCGTAGTCCGGGCCTGCATCATGCTTTCTTTCCTGCGCCTTGCGCCCCTGTTCCAGCGGGAGAACGATCCTCCCACGGCCATGGCGGCGGCTCTTGGGTGTATCCTGCTGCAAAACCCCTTTGCGGCCGCATCCGTCAGCCTGCAGCTTTCTTTCGGAGCCGTGGCGGGCCTTTTGTGGCTGACGCCCCGACTGTACCAATTTCTGACCGGCGAGAAAAAGCATGGCAAGGTATATCGCTATACAGTCGCCAGTCTTTCGGCCACAGCGGGCGCTCTGGTATTTACAGCACCCTTAAGCGCCTGGTATTTCGGCTTTTTCGTGCTGGTCTCCCCGTTGAGCAACCTGCTCTGTCTGGCAGCGGTGGGCGCGCTCTTTTGCGTGGGTCTGATTGCGGTCCTGGCAAGCTTTCTCTTTTTCCCGCTGGGCGCCGCAGCAGCCATCCCGGCCGATCTGCTGAGCCGATACATTCTGTTTGTCTGCGGCCTTTTGTCCCATCTTCCATACCATGCCCTCTATACGGTCAATCCCTATCTGGGCTGGTGGATGGCATTTTTGTATCTGTCCTTTTTCCTGGTCCGGCGCAGACACGGACACGGGCGGCAGTATGCTGCAGCAGCTGTTTTATGCGCCTTGACCCTGGGATACACGGCAAAGCTTGGCCAGCTGCGCTATACCGGCGCTGCTGTGGACGCACTGATGCTGGACGCGGGGCAGGGCGCCTGTATGCTGTTGGAATCAAACGGCACTTCCGCCCTGGTGGACTGCGGCGGCGACGGCTTCCCGGACGCAGGAGATCTGGCCGCGGATTATCTTGCTACCATGGGCTGCACATCGCTGGACTACCTGATCCTGACCCACTACGACACCGACCATGTAAACGGCGTGGAGACGCTGCTCTCCCGCATCGACGTCAGGCAGGTCCTGGTTCCAGACACCGGGGACGATACTTTTGTCCGCGCCCAGGTGCGCTCTGCACTGGAAGCGTCCCGCATCCCGGTCAGCCCTATCCAGCAGGCAGAGACCTTCCCCTTGGGTGACGGGCAGATCACCGTCTATCCTCCGGTGGGAAGCGGAAGCGACAACGAGCAGGGCCTGGCGGTGCTGTGCGAAAGCAGCTCCGGGCAGCTGCTGGTCACCGGAGATATGGACGCAGCCACGGAGCGTGCGCTGTTGGAGCAGTACACGCTTCCCAAGATCGATGTGCTGGCCGTTGGACACCATGGCGCCGCATCCTCCACATCAGAAACACTTTTAAAGGCGCTGGAGCTGGAAACGGCCCTCATCAGCGTCGGAGAACATAACGCATACGGACACCCGGATGAGTCCGTTCTACTGCGGCTCTCGCGCCTCGGCGTCGCCGTTTGCCGAACGGACAAGCAGGGGACCATCCATGTAACATTGAATTGAGGAGACCACATGGCATATACAAAGAAAACAACCAAAGTCAACGAAGCATTCCAGGCTCTGAAAGCAGACCTGTCCGCAGGCACGGCCCGCTGCTGCTACATTTTTTACGGCGAGGAGAGCTACCTGCGGGAATATTATCTTGAACAGCTGCGCAAGACCCTGGTGCCCTCCGGATTTGAAGAGTTCAACTACCACCGGCTGGAGGGGAAGGACCTGACGGTGCAGTCCCTTTCGGAGATGGCAGAGGCCATGCCCATGATGGCGGAGCGGACGCTGATCGTGGTGACGGATTTCGATCTTTTCAAACTGGGGGAGGAGCAGCGGGAGAAGCTGGTAGCCTTTCTGGAGGACATCCCTCCATACTGCTGTGTGGTGTTCGTATATGACACCGTCGCCTACAAGCCCAACAAAACTATGAAAAAGCTCTGCCGCGCTCTGGACGCTCATGTGCAGGCGGTGGAGTTCCGTCCGGCGGACAGCAATGACCTGATCGCGTGGATCGCCCGGCGGTTCCGGGCATTGGGCAAGGACATTGACCGGCAGACAGCAGAGTATCTCATCTTTACCTGCGGCGGTCTCATGACCGGCCTGGTGCCGGAAATCACCAAGATCGGCACGTACGCCCGGGGCAAAACCATCACCCAGGCGGATATCGACGCCGTGGCGGACCCGGTGCTCTCTGCGGAGGTATTCCGCCTTTCGGACGCAGTGCTCCAGGGCAACTATGACAAGGCCGCCCGTATTCTGGGTGACCTTCTGAAAATGCAGACGGAGCCCATCATGATCCTGGCAGCCCTCGGCAGCCAGCTGCGGCGCATCTATACGGCCCGCATGGCCATCGACAGCGGAAAGGACAAATACTGGCTCATGGAGCTGTGGGACATGAAGAGCGATTACCCGGCAAAGCTCCTGCTTTCTGCGGCCCAGAAAACCACCGCCGACTGGTGCGGTGATGCGGTGAAAATGTGTCAGGTGCTGGACCGGCGGATGAAGAGTGAAAATGGCATCGACGCAGCAGGGGAGCTGAAGCTGCTGCTGGTGCGTCTGGGGGCGCGGAGAAAATGAGAAAAATACGGGAAGTCATTGTGGTGGAGGGCCGGTACGATAAAAACGCCCTGCGCCAGGTGGTGGACGCCACCGTCATCCCCTTGGGCGGCTTTGCCGTGTTCAACGACCGGGAAAAGCTGGCCTTTCTGCGCCGCTTGGGGCAGGAGCGGGGCCTCATTTTGCTGACAGACAGCGACGGGGCCGGATTCGTCATCCGCAACTATCTCAAGGGAGCCCTGCCCAAGGAAATGGTCAAGCAGGCCTATATCCCGGACATTGCCGGAAAGGAGCGGCGCAAGCGCCGCCCCGGCAAAGAGGGAAAGCTGGGCGTAGAGGGTATGAAGCCTCAAGTGCTGCTGGAGGCACTGGAGCGGGCCGGCGCCACATTTTTGGATGAAGCCCCCGGCAAAGCCGCGCCGGAGGGTCCGCCCATTACAAAGGCGGATCTCTTTTCCATGGGCCTCACGGGGGGAAGCGGCAGCGCCGCCCGCCGTCAGGCACTGCTGCGGCATCTGGAGCTGCCCGAGCATCTGACCACCGGCGGCATGCTGGAGGCGCTGAACCTGCTCTATGACCGGGAAAGCCTGTGCCGTCTGCTGGAGGAGGCCGGAATTTAAAAATTTTCGTCCCACCCGACAAAATTCGACAAACTTTCGTTTTCGGACATGCTAGCCTGCAAATGGCACCTGTTTGTGTGTGGCAGGAAAACAAAAGGGAGTGGTTTTGTGCAGATGCAGTTGGAGGGAATGCGGATGTGCGGAGCGCTTGCGGTGCGGTATTATCTGCTGCTTGGGAGCACCGCCGGACACCCATCCTATGGGATCGCCGTGGAAGCAGGCGGAGAAGGGGAGGCGGTACTGGATCTGACCGTTTCCCGCAGCCGGGCGGACGCACTCATGCGCCGGCTGATTGCCGGCAGCGTGACCGCTGTCACCGTCCGGGACATCGTGGATGACTGGCTTCTGGAATAGGGCAGCGGAAAAGCGCGGTTCCACCTTGCTTTTTCTGGAAGAATTCTGTATAATACGGATTTGACTCGAAAACATGCATTGAGGAAGGACTGACGCCCATGGCAGAAGAAAAGAAAACCATGCAGGATGAGGCGCCGGAGAGCCGGAATTTCATCCATGCCTTCATCGAGGAGGACATCGGCCCCGGCGGTCAGTACGAGGGTATGACCGTCCACACCCGTTTTCCCCCGGAGCCCAACGGATACCTGCACATCGGCCACTGCAAGGCCCTGACCATCGACTTCGGCACCGCCGAAAAATACGGCGGACTGTGCAACCTGCGGATGGACGACACAAACCCCACCAAAGAGGACGAGGAATTTGTGGAGGCCATCAAGGAGGACATCCACTGGCTGGGCTTTGACTGGGGCGACCGCTTTTTCTACGGCTCCGATTATTTTGAGGAAGATTACCGCCAGGCGGTGGGCCTCATTAAAAAGGGCCTGGCCTACGTGTGCCAGCTCAGCCCCGAGGAGTTCAAGGAATACCGCGGCTCCATCGGCGTGCCCGCCAAGAGCCCCTACCGGGACCGTCCCATTGAGGAGAGCCTGGACCTGTTCGCCCGTATGCGGGCAGGGGAGTTCCCCAACGGCGCCATGACACTGCGGGCCAAGATCGATCTGGCCAGCGGCAACTTCAATATGCGCGACCCGGTGCTCTACCGGATCAACCACATGCACCATCACCGTCAGGGGGACAAGTGGTGCATCTATCCCATGTACGATTTCGCCCACCCCATTCAGGACGCGCTGGAGGGCATCACTCACAGCCTGTGCTCTTTGGAGTTTGAGGCCCACCGTCCCCTGTACAACTGGGTCATCGAAAACTGCGACCTGCCCTCCAAGCCCCGGCAGATCGAGTTTGCCCGTCTGGGCATTGACCACACGGTCATGAGCAAGCGCAAGCTGCGCCGTCTGGTGGAGGATGGCCGGGTCTCCGGCTGGGACGACCCCCGGATGCCCACGCTGTGCGGCCTGCGCCGCCGGGGCTACACCCCCCGCTCCATCCGCAACTTCTGCGAGCGCATCGGCGTGGCCAAGTCCGCCAACGTAGTGGAGTACGGTTTCCTGGAGCACTGCCTGCGGGAGGACCTCAACGAGACCGCCCAGCGTGTCATGGCGGTGCTGCGCCCGGTGAAGCTGACTATCGTCAACTATCCCGAGGACAAGCATGAGACCGTCACCGTGGAGAACAATCCGCTGGACGAGAGCGCCGGTACCCGGGAGGTCTCTTTCTCCCGGAACCTGTGGATCGAGGCGGAGGACTTCCTGGCCGAGCCCGTTCCCAAGTATAAGCGCCTGTTCCCCGGCGGTCCCGAGTGCCGTCTCAAGGGCGCCTATCTCATCCACTGCGTGGGCTATGAGACCGACGCAGAGGGCAACGTGACGGAGATCAAGGCTGAGTATGATCCCGACAGCCGCGGCGGCGACCCCGCTGACGGCCGCAAGGTGAAGGGCGCCACCATCCACTGGGTGGATGCTGCCACCGCGCTGGACGCCGAGGTACGTCTCTACGATAACCTCTTCACCGACGCCGATCCCGATGCCGCGGACAAGGACTTCCTGGAGTGCCTGAACCCCGACTCTCTGGAGATCCTCACCGGCTGCAAGGTGGAGGCCTCTCTGGGCAGCGCAAAGCCCAGCGACCACTTCCAGTTCATGCGTCAGGGCTACTTCTGTGCCGACAGCAAGGACTCCAAGCCCGGCGCTCTGGTGTTCAACCGCGCCGTCAGCCTGAAGGACGGCTTCAAAAAGTAAGCATATGACGAAAAACAGCCCGACGCACGTTAAAACGCGCGCCGGGCTGTTCTTTCTCTTGCAAGGATTATTCCTTGGGAGCTACCTGGAGACCGCTCTCGTATGCCCGCTGTTCCACAAACGCGGTATACGCAGCCTCCCGCTCCGGGTTATCATAACGGGCCTCATATTCGTCCCACAGGGTGTATTCCCACACGTTGATGGCATTGAGCTGCTGTGGGCCGCCCATGGGGTTGTCATAGACCGAGCAGTTCGTCACCCCGTTATCCGTTACCTCCAGGGATGCCAGGTAATCTTTTCCGCCCACGGTGATGGTAAAGTCAAAGCGGTAGAAAGTATCCCCATCGAACGATTCGCCGCCTACCACGGCAGAGGCATATCCACCCCAGTGGAAGCGGTAGCCGGAGAGTCCTCCCATCTTGGTGTAGCCCTGGGCGGCAGCTACAAAGGTATCGATGGCATCCTGCTCATAGTTTTCCAGCTCCTCTTCAGTAAACCGCTCCTGGAACTCCCCCCGTCTGGTCTCCCGGTCCACATACTTGGCCGCTCCCTCATAGTCCCCAGCCTTCATCTTTCCCAGGAAGGCGTGGGCCAGGTAGAACTCATGGAGGTTGGTATAGCACAGGCCATCTCCAGTGACCTGGGCGATGCCCATAAGCACGAAGGGCACCAGAATGATGACCACGATCAGGG